>NZ_CP033073.1:5128519-5457038 GCF_003675325.1 Streptomyces dangxiongensis | reverse complement strand
GTCGCCGAGCTGATCCGGCGCGGCGCACCGCTCTACCTGAAGTTCGGCCTGTCCAAGGCCCCCGGCATCTACCCGTGGGGCACCCACCTCAGGGACCTGACCCTGCACACCGCCCGGGAGCGGGTGCGGCGCGGCCGGCTCGCCCTGGACCTGCTCGCCCGGCACGGCGCGGACGACGGCATGGCGCCGCTCGGCTCCCGGCTGCCCGGACCGCTCCACCGCTTCCCCGCCGAAGCATCCGCTCCCCTCAACGACGAGATCGACAAGGACTGATCCCATGCGCAACCGCAGAGCCGCACTCGCCGCGACAGCCGCGGCCGCCTCACTCGCCCTGACCCTGACCGCCTGCGGGCAGAGCGGCGAGGGCGGCAGCAAGGAGAAGCCCGGCGACGCCAAGGGCGCCACCATCGGCATCGCGATGCCGACCAAGTCCTCCGAGCGCTGGATATCCGACGGCAAGAACGTCGTGAGGGATCTGGAGGCCAAGGGTTACAAGACCAAGCTGGTCTACGGCGAGGACGACCCCGAGCAGCAGGTCTCGGAGATAGAGAACCTGATCACACAGGGCGTCAAGGGCCTGATCGTCGCGGCCATCGACAACAAGTCCCTGAACAGCGTGCTCCAGCAGGCCGCGGACGCGAACATCCCGGTCATCTCCTACGACCGGCTGATCCTCGGCACCAAGAACGTCGACTACTACGCCTCCTTCGACAACGAGAAGGTCGGCAGGCTCCAGGGCTCGTACATCGTGCACAAGCTCGGCCTGGACAGCGGCAAGAAGGGCCCGTTCAACATCGAGCTGTTCGCCGGCTCCAACGACGACAACAACACCCGGTACTTCTTCAACGGCGCGATGAGCGTCCTGAAGCCGTACATGGACAAGAAGCAGCTCGTCGTCCGGTCCGGCCAGACCGCGCTCAACAAGGTCGTCACCCTGCGCTGGGACGGCGCCACGGCCCAGCGGCGCATGGACGACATCCTCACCTCCTCGTACAAGAGCGAGCGGGTCGACGCGGTCCTCTCGCCCTACGACGGCATCTCCATCGGCATCCTGTCCGCGCTGAAGTCGGACGGCTACGGCTCCGGGAGCAAGCCGCTGCCGGTGATCACCGGCCAGGACGCCGAACTCGCCTCCGTGAAGTCGATCATCGGCGGGCAGCAGACGCAGACCGTCTACAAGGACCTCCGCAAGCTCGCCGAGGTGGCCTCCACGATGGTCGACGACGCCCTGAAGGGCAAGAAGCCGCAGGTCAACGACGTCAAGTCCTACGACAACGGCAGCAAGGTCGTCCCCGCCTACCTGCTCCAGCCGGTCAGTGTCGACAAGACCAACTACGAGGACGTGCTCGTCAAGGGCGGCTACTACACGGCCGCCCAGCTCAAGTAGTCCCGCCGGCCGACCGACCCCACCCCTGACTGAAAGGCACGACCATGGCGGGACCCGTCCTGGAAATGCGCTCGATCGTCAAGACCTTCCCCGGTGTCACAGCGCTCTCGGACGTCACGCTGACGGTACGTCAGGGCGAGGTCCACGCCATCTGCGGTGAGAACGGCGCCGGGAAGTCCACCCTGATGAAGGTGCTCTCCGGCGTCCACCCGTACGGCAGTTACGAGGGCGACGTCCTCTTCGAGGGCGAGCCCTGCCGCTTCAAGGACATCCGGGCGAGCGAGCAGCACGGCATCGTCATCATCCACCAGGAGCTGGCGCTGGTGCCGTACCTCTCCGTCGCGGAGAACATCTTCCTCGGCAACGAGCACGCCACGCGCGGCTTCATCAACTGGAACGACACCCTCAGGCACGCCACCGAACTGCTGCGCCGGGTCGGTCTGAGCGACCATCCGAAGACCCGCGTCGCCGACATCGGCGTGGGCAAGCAGCAGCTCGTGGAGATCGCCAAGGCACTGTCCAAGAAGGTGAAGCTGCTCATCCTGGACGAGCCGACGGCCGCCCTGAACGACGAGGACAGCGACAAACTCCTCGACCTGATCCTGGAGCTGAAGAAGCAGGGCATCACCTCGATCATCATCTCCCACAAGCTGGGCGAGATCCGCAAGGTCGCCGACTCGGTGACGATCATCCGCGACGGGCACTCCATCGAGACGCTCGACGTGAAGTCGGCGCAGACGACCGAGGACCGGATCATCAGCGGCATGGTCGGCCGCGACCTCGACCACCGCTTTCCCCAGCGCACCGCGCACGAGGCGCAGGAGGGCACGGCCCCGGCGCTGGAGATCCGCGACTGGACCGTGCACCACCCGATCGACCAGCAGCGCAAGGTGGTCGACCAGGTGTCGCTCAAGGTGCGGCGCGGGGAGATCGTCGGCATCGCGGGCCTCATGGGCGCCGGCCGCACCGAACTCGCCATGAGCGTCTTCGGGCGCTCCTACGGCCGGTACGCGGGCGGCACGGTCCTCAAGGACGGCACGGAGATCCGTACCCGGACCGTCCCCGAGGCCATCGGGCACGGCATCGCCTACGTCACCGAGGACCGCAAGCACTACGGCCTCAACCTCATCGACACCATCAACCGCAACATCTCGCTGACCTCCCTGCGCAAGGTGGCCCGGCGCGGTGTGGTCGACGAGCACGAGGAGCGGCGGGTCGCCGAACGGTTCCGCACCTCGATGAACATCAAGGCGCCGACCGTCTTCGAGCCGGTGGGCAAACTCTCGGGCGGCAACCAGCAGAAGGTCGTCCTCAGCAAATGGATCTTCGCGGGTCCCGACGTGCTGATCCTGGACGAGCCGACGCGCGGCATCGACGTCGGCGCCAAGTTCGAGATCTACACGGTCATCGACCAACTGGCGGCCGAAGGCAAGGCGGTCGTCTTCATCTCCTCCGAGCTGCCGGAGCTGCTCGGCATGTGCGACCGCATCTACACGATGGCCGCGGGGCGGCTGACCGGCGAGTTCTCACGGGCCGAGGCATCCCAGGAATCGCTGATGCGCCAGATGACGAAGGACAAAGAGGTAACCCGATGAGCACGGACGTGACCGCCAAGACCCCGGCACCGGCGCCGCCCGGGAAGAGCGGCGGCCAGGCCTCCGGCGGCCTGCTGCACCTGATCCTCGACGGCCTGCGCAACAACATGCGGCAGTACGGCATGCTGATCGCGCTCGGCCTGATCGTGATCCTGTTCTCGGTGTGGACCGGCGGCGACCTGCTGCTGCCGCGCAACGTCTCCAACCTGGTGCTCCAGAACAGCCACATCCTGATCCTCGCGATCGGCATGATGCTGGTGATCATCGCGGGCCACATCGACCTGTCGGTCGGCTCGCTGACGGCGTTCACCGGCGCGTTCGCGGCCGTCCTCACGGTGGAGCACGGCGTGTCCTGGCCCATCGCCCTGGTGCTGTGCCTGCTGGTGGGCGCGGTGGCCGGCGCGGTACAGGGCTTCATGATCGCCTACCTCGGCATACCCTCGTTCATCGTCACCCTCGCCGGGATGCTGATCTTCCGCGGCCTGACCGAGATCTTCCTTCAGGGCCAGACCCTCGGCCCGTTCCCGGACGGGCTCCAGAAGATGGGCAACGGCTTCCTGCCGGAGACCGGTCCGGACACGAACTACCACAACCTCACCCTGCTGCTGGGCCTCGCCCTGATCGTCTTCACGGTCCTGCGGGAGATCCGCGACCGGCGGCGCCAGCAGGAGTTCTCCCTCGACGTGCTGCCGGGCAACATCTTCCTGCTCAAGCTCGTCGCCATCACCGCCGCGATCCTCGTCGTCACGATGCTGCTCGCCAGCTACAAGGGCGCCCCCATCGTGCTGATCATCCTCGGCGTGCTGGTGGTCGGCTACGGCTACGTCATGCGCAACGCCGTCTTCGGCCGCCACATCTACGCCATCGGCGGCAACCTGCCGGCGGCCAAGCTGTCCGGCGTGAAGGACAAGAAGGTCACCTTCTACGTCTTCCTGAACATGGGCGTGCTCGCGGCCCTGGCGGGTCTGGTGGTCGCCGCCCGCCTGAACGCGGCCTCGCCGAAGGCGGGCCTCAACTTCGAACTCGAGGCCATCGCCTCGTCGTTCATCGGTGGCGCGTCCATGAGCGGCGGTGTCGGCACCGTCCTCGGCGCCATCATCGGCGGTCTCGTCCTCGGCGTGCTGAACAACGGCATGAACCTCCTCAGCGTCGGAACCGACTGGCAGCAGGTCATCAAGGGCCTGGCCCTGCTGGTGGCGGTCGGGTTCGACGTGTGGAACAAGCGCAAGTCCGGTTCGTAAGCGCCCAGACAAGGGAGCCGCACCCATGGAACTGAACAGACGCACGGTCATCGCAGGCGCCGCCGCAGCGGGCCTCGCCGCCACCACCCTCGGCACGGGCAGCGCCCAGGCCGCCGCCTCGGGCCGCAAACCCGTCCGGGAACCCTTCGGCACGCTCACCGACGGCACGAAGGTCCACCGCTGGTCGCTGGAGAACGGCGGCACCCGGCTGAAGGTGCTGTCGTACGGCGGCATCGTCCAGTCGCTCCAGACACCGGACCGGCACGGCCGCCACGCCGACATCGTCGCCGGCTTCGACGACATCGCCGACTACGAGGCGAAGAGCCCGTACTTCGGCGCCCTGATAGGCCGCTACGGCAACCGCATCGGCAAGGGCCGGTTCACGCTGGACGGCACGAGCCACCAGTTGTCCGTCAACGACGGCGTCAATCACCTGCACGGCGGCGCCAAGGGCTTCGACAAGCACGTGTGGGACGTCGAGCCGTTCACCGAGGGCTCCGACGTCGGACTGCACCTCCACTACACCAGCGTCGACGGCGAGATGGGCTACCCGGGCACCCTCAGGACGAAGGTGACGTACACCCTCACCCGGCACGGCGACTGGCGCATCACCTACGAGGCCACCACCGACCGGGCCACCATCGTCAACCTCACCAGCCACGTGTACTGGAACCTGGCCGGCGAGGGCAGCGGCACGATCGAGGACCACGAGCTGACGATCGCCGCCTCCCGCTACACCCCCACCGACTCCGGCCTGATCCCCACCGGCGAGCTGGCCGGGGTCGCGGGCACCCCCTTCGACTTCCGCCGGGGCAAGCCGATCGGCCGGGACCTGCGGGCGGGCCACGAGCAGCAGGTGCAGGCCAAGGGGTACGACCACAACTGGGTCCTGGACAAGGGCATCACCGCCCGGCCCGAGCACATCGCCACGCTCCGCGACCCGCGCTCCGGCCGCACCCTGAGGATCGCCACCGACCAGCCGGGCCTCCAGTTCTACTCCGGCAACTTCCTCGACGGCACCCTGACCGGCACCGGTGGCCGCACCTACCGCCAGGGCGACGCGCTCTGCCTGGAGACCCAGCACTTCCCGGACTCGCCGAACCACCCGCACTTCCCGTCGACGGTGCTCCGGCCGGGGCAGCCGTACCGCACGACGACGATCCACACGTTCGGGGCGTGAAGCGGCTCACACAGCGGCCGAGTTGAACGCCACTGACGCCACCTCCGTACCAGTGGGCGGCCCGTGCTCCCCCGCACGGGCCACCCCCGGACGGAGGTTCCCTTGCCTGACAACGTCACCTCGTTGTTCCGCGACGCCGCCGCGCACAGCCCTTCGATGGCGGCGCTGACGCGGGAGAGCGACGGGTCGGGCCCGGTGGACTTCTGCATCCCGTGCAACCCGTACTTCCCCACCCCCGCCATGTTCGAGGAGATGGGGGCCCGGCTGCGCGAGATCATCACGTACTACCCGAGCAGCACCGACACCATCACCGCGGAACTGTGCGGTCTGCTCCGGCTGCCCCCGCAGTGCGTGGCGATGGGCAACGGCTCCACGGAACTGATCACCTGGATCGACCACCTCCTCGTCCGCGAGTCCCTGGCGATCCCGGTGCCCACCTTCGGCCGCTGGACCGACCAGCCGATGGAGACGGGCAAGCGGGTCGACATGTTCCCGCTCCAGGAGGCGAACGGCTTCGCCCTGGACCTCGGCCGGTACGCCGAGTTCATCCGCGCCCGGGGCACCCGGGTCGCGGTGGTCTGCAACCCGAACAACCCCGACGGCGGCTATCTGCACCGCCGGCAGGTCGTGGAGTTCATGGACGCCATGGCGGACCTCGACCTGGTGATCGTGGACGAGTCCTTCCTGGAGTTCGCCGACGCGGAGCCCGAGCCGAGCGTCGTCCAGGAGGCCGTGCTCCGCCCCAACGTGGTCGTGCTGCGCAGCCTCGGCAAGAACTTCGGCCTGCACGGCGTACGCTTCGGCTACCTCGTCGCCAACCCCGGCACTCGCGGGCAGGATCCGCTCCAGACTGCCGAAGTGGAACCTCAACTCCCTCGCCGAGCACGTGGTGTTCATGCTGCGGGAGCACGGGCCCGAGTACGCGCAGAGCCTGGACCAGGTCCGCCGCGACCGGCTGGACATGGCCGGCCGGCTCTCCGCGCTCCCCGGCCTCACGGTCTACCCCTCCCAGGGCAACTTCCTCTTCGTCCGCCTTCCCGTCGGCGCCGAGGGCACGGTGGTCCGGGACCGGATGCTCACCGAGCACCGGATCCTGGTCCGCGAATGCGGCAACAAGATCGGATCCTCCAGCCGCTTCCTGCGGCTCGTGGTGCGCCCCCAGGTCGACGTGCGTCGCCTGGTGTCCGGCCTGGAACAGGTGCTCTACGGGTCCAGGAGGGGAGCCGCCGTACCCGGGCCGGGCGCCGGGATGAGCTACAGCTCGGGTACGGCGGCGGTGGACCGGCTGGTCAGCGAGACCAACGGGGCGGGTCTGCCGGGACTGGCCGCCCAGGCCGCCGGCACGGGCGTGGGGGTCGCCCCGGCCGTCCCCGCCCCGGCCACCGGCACGGGCATGCCGCTCCCGGCCGCCGTACCGCCGCCCGCCACGGGAACCCCGCTCCCGGCGGCGGCCTCCCTCCCCCAGCCGGCGTACACCCCGGCCCCCCGGCCCACGCCGGCGCCCCCACCCGTGCCCCCCACCGCCCCCACTCCCGTGCCGGCCCCCACTCCGGTACCGGCACCCACGCCCGCACCGGCTCCCACGCCCGTACCGGCCCCCGCACCCGCGCCCCTGGCCCCCGCGGCGTATGCCGCCTCCGCCCCCACTCCGCCCGGTGTCCCGGCCCGCGGCGGGCTCACCGCGGCCCAGGTCCGCGGGATGACGGCCCCGGCCCCGGCCACGGGCCTGACCCCGGCCCCCGCGACGGGCTGGCCCAACGCCCAGAGCTGGCCGAACGCGGCGGGCATCGGCCAGACCGGATAGGGCTTCGCTCCGATCAGGCGGACGCGCCGTCGGGCCGGTGGTTCAGGCCGGTGGCAGCGATGGACAGCCAGCGCGGCACATCGACCTCGGCCCGTACGGTCTTGCCCGGCGGCTCGCGGTCGACCACCTCCCACCGGTCGGCCAGCGCGTCCACCAGCACGAGCCCACGCCCCGTCTCCGCGAGGGACGCGGGCTCGGGTACGTCCCCCGGATCGGGCGGGCGCCGTTCGACGAGAGTGTCACTGACCTCGATCCGGACACTTCCGGTGACGAGAGCGATCCGCAGCTCGAAGTCGCGCCCCGGCACGCGCCCGTGGGTCACGGCGTTGGCGGCCAGCTCGGCGACGATCACGGCGACGGCCTCGGCCGTGCCGGAGTCGGGCGGGATGCCCCAGTCGTCGAGTTGGGCGAGCGCGAGCCGCCTTGCCAGGCGAGCGCCTCGGGGAGTGGGGCTGAGACGTTGCGTGAGCGTGGGCGGACGGACCGGTGGTGCTGTCATGGGACCAATGTGGGCCTCAGGGCAGGCACTTCACCAGGGTCGGGCCGCGTACGCTGCGGGAGCGTACGCGGTGACGCACTGGACAGTACCGGTGACCGAACGTGACTATGGGTGCCGGGAGGTGACCGAGGTGGTCGATGGTCGCGCGGGCAGCGAGCCGGAGTCGTCGGACAGCATGCGGACGTTCGGGGCGGTCGTTCAAGCGCTGCGGGAGTATCACCGGCTGAGCCGGGAGGAACTCGGCCGGCATGTCGGATACTCCAAACACACCGTCGCCTCGGTGGAACTGGGCCGTCGGATGCCGGACGCGGACTTCATCGAGGCGGCGGAAGGGGTGCTGGGAAACACGGGGGCACTGCGGAGGGCGGCGGGGCATCTGGTGCGGCAACCGGGATTGGCCTCATGGTTCCAGCGATGGGCCGCGCTGGAGAAGGCCGCCATCCACCTCTTCAACTACGAGTGCAGGATGATCCCCGGCCTGTTGCAGACGGAGGCGTACGCACGCCAACTGTTCGCCGACGAGTTGCCTCCGCTGACCGATGCTCAGATCGAGGCGACATGGGCCGCCCGAGCAAAACGTCAGCGCCTGCTGCGGGAACGGCCGAACACCGCGTTCAACTTCATCATCGAGGAGCACGCCCTCCTCCGCCACACAGGTGGCGTGGCGGTCACGCGTGACGCCGTCGACCGCATCCTCGACATCGCGCAACTGCGCAACGTGGAGATCCAGGTCATGCCGCTCCTTCAGAGGTCACACGCAGGACTGCACGGGCCGATCGCCTTGCTGGAGACCCCGAAGAACAAGTGGTTCGCGTACAGCGAGGGACAGGAGAGCGGTCAGTTCATCTCCGATGTGAAGGTGATCAGCACACTCCAGAGCAGGTATGCCAGGATTCGTTCGCAGGCTCTCACCATCGCGGACTCCGTGAGCCTGTTGCAGCGGATTCGAGGAGACCTATGAGCAACCCCGAACTGGCGTGGTTCAAGAGCAGCTACAGCAGCGGCTCCGGTGACAACTGCATCGAGGTCGCCCACACCCCCACCACCATCCACATCCGCGACTCCAAAGCCGAGGAAGGCCCCCAGTTGGCCCTCTCCCCCGCCGCCTGGTCGGCCTTCGTCGGCCACGCCGGGAAGTGACCCGAGGAGCCCGCGCCCCGTCCGGGGCCGCGGGTTCCCTGGTGTGCGGCTCCCGTCAGGCCTTCGGGCAGTTCTTCCAGGCCATGTGGTACACCGTGCTGATGTCCCCGTCGGTCGAGTCCATCGTCATGAAGCTGACCTTGTCGGGGGCCGCGGTGCCGGCGTTCACCCGCAGCTCGGTGTTGATGTTGAAGTTGCGCAGCACCCCGCAGGGCGCCCAGACCAGTTGGGCCCAGTCGGTGGAGTCGCCGGCCTGCCAGTCGTCGTTGTAGGGGCCGTTGAACGGGTGGGTCCGGGGCACGGTGCTGGAGGAGCCCTGGAAGTAGTACGACGCCTTCTGCGTGGCCGTGGCGCCCCGCTGGAGCGAGGCGAAGCCGCGGTAGTCCGCGCTGGCTATCGCGTAGGTGAAGCCCTGGGGGACGTGGACCACCAGGTTGAGCTGGCAGTTCTTGCGGAAAGCCGTGGGGTCGGAGTTGCCGCCGGCCTGGGCCAGGTAGGCGCTGTAGGTGACGGTGAAGGCCGTGTTGTCCGGTGCGACCGCCACGGCGGCCGTGCCGGCCGGGCAGCCCGAGCCGTTGACCGTCGCCACGTCGATGACGATCTTGTCCGGGGGCGGGTCGTCGAACACGGAGGAGGGGCTCTGGGCGGGCAGTGCGGTGGTGAGGAGAGCGGCCACGGCACCGCTCAGGAGGAGGCCACCAGCCATGGTTTCTCCCGGGTCGTCGGGTGGGGGGTGAGCCTCCCCCCGGTGTCCGCCCCCAGGTGAAGGATCTGTGCGTCACCTGTGAAGCGGGGAGGGAGGCGTGGGCATCGTAGGAAGCCCCGACCCGGCCCGGCAGGGTGAACTCCGGCCATTCACACCGGGGTTTTCACGTCGTCCGGGCCGTGGCTCACCCGCCCAGGACGCCCAGGGGCACCAGGGTCTGCGGGGAGGCGGTCGGGTGCCCCAGCTCCAGGGCGCCGAGGAGGCCCCGGAGGAGGGGCGCGCCGGGGACACCGGCGGACGGGACGGGCTGCACGGCCGCCTCGGCGGCGGGAGCGGACGCCAGGAGGGCGACGGCGAGGACGGAGGCGCAGGCGAGTTTCCTGATCATGCCGAGCCCAACGACGGACGCCCGCAGGGGGAAACCCGCCCGTCCCCCGGTCGGGCGAGCGGCGGGACTCCTAGGGGTTCTCCCAGGCCGCCGGTTCCGCCGCGAGCGCCCGGACCGGTTCGGGCAGGGCGTCCGCGGCGAGGTCGGCGAGGGTGACGCCCTCCAGGACGCGGCGGACGTTGGCGCGCAGGGCGATCCACAGGGGCAGCAGGGGCTGGGCCGTACCGGTGTAGGCGAGGCCGGTCGGGCGTTCGCCGCGTACCGAGACGATCGGGCCGTCGACCGAGCGGATGACGTCCGCCACGGTGATCGCCGCCGCGTCCCCGGCGAGCCGGTAGCCGCCGCCCCCGCCGCGCCGGCTGTCCACGATCCCGGCCCGCCGCAGGTCGCCCAGGATGCCCTCCAGGAACTTGTGCGGGATGTCCTGTACGGCGGCGATCTGCTCGGCCTTCACCGGGCCGTCACCCTGCCGTACGGCCAGCTCCAGCACCGCCCGTACCGCGTAATCCGCCCGCGCCGAGATCCTCATGCGTCCATTGTGGGGCGTCCTCCCGTGCAGAATGGCCGCACCCGCGCCCCGTAAGATCGCCCGGGAGGATCCACCTTGGCGCTCAGCAGACGTACCTTCAGTGCCCTGACCGGCTCGGCCGCGCTCGGTCTCGCCATGGGCGGCAGCGGCGGCCCGGGGGCGCCCTCGGCGTACGCGGGCGGCGGTGTGCCGGCCGGCCCGGCGCCGGCCCCGCCGGGCGCGGACGGTGTCCGGCACACCGTCGGCCACGACCGCCGCTCGCTGCTCGTGGACGGGCGGCGGCTGGTGGTGTGGTCCGGGGAGATGCATCCCTTCCGGCTGCCCAGCCCCTCCCTGTGGCGGGACGTGCTCCAGAAGATGCGGGCTCACGGCTTCAACGCGGTGAGCATCTACGTGGCCTGGAACTACCACTCCCCCGCGCCGGGCCGGTACGACTTCACCGGCGTCCGGGACCTCGGCCTGTTCCTGCGCACGGCCGCCGAGACCGGGCTGTACGTCATCCTGCGGCCGGGCCCGTACATCAACGCCGAGGTCGACGGCGGCGGCTTCCCCGGCTGGCTGACGGCGGCGAAGGGCACGGCCCGCACCGACGACCCGGCCTATCTCGCCCACGTCGACGAGTGGCTGGGCCAGGTGAACCGGATCGCCCGCGAGCACCTGTTCACGCGGGGCACGGGGACGGTCCTGCTCTACCAGATCGAGAACGAGTACGACGCCCATGTGAGCGAGGCCGCCGGCCGGAACTACATGTCCCACCTGTACCGGAAGGTGCGGGCCGACGGGATCGACGTACCCCTGTTCCACAACGACAAGGGGCGCAACGGGTACTGGGTGCCCGGGTCGTTCGACACCGGCGGGGAACGGGACGGCTGGCTGTACGGGTTCGACGGGTATCCCTCGCCCTCCCAGACCCCGCCGGACTGGGGGCACTACGGGCCCGGCGGGCCGAAGGGCGGGTCCACGGCGTCGCCGTCCACGCCCGGGTTCGTGCCCGAGTTCGGGGGCGGCTGGTTCGACCCGTGGGGCGGGGCCTGGTTCGACGGAAAGGGGTACGCCGAGTCGCGGCGCACCCGCGACGCGGCCTACGAGCGCCGCTTCTACCTGACCAACCTCGCCAACGGGCTCACCCTCCACAACGTGTACATGACCTTCGGCGGCACGTCGTGGGGCTGGCTGCCCGCACCCGTCGTCTACACCTCGTACGACTACGGCGCCGCCATCGACGAGGGCCGCAACGTCACCGCCAAGACGGCCCCGCTGCACCAGCTCGGGCACCTGCTGCAACGCGTGCCCGCCTTCGCCGGGCTGGACCGGGCGGCCGATGTGCGGGCCGAGGGCCTGAAGGTCTACCACCTCACCGACCGGCACACCGGCACCCATGTGTACGTCGCCCGCAACGACGGCACGGACGACGTCACCACCGACCTGCCGACCGACGCCGGCCGCCTGCGGATCACCGTGCCCGGCAAGGACGCCAAGCTGTTCACCACGGGGCTGCCGCTGGGCGCTCGGACCCTGAAGTACGCCACCGCCGCGCCGATGCTGTGCCTGACGGCGGGCCGCCAGGACATCGCCGTGTTCGCCGGCCGGCGCGGCGAGATGGCCGAGCTGGTGCTGAGGTGCCCGGCCGAGCCGTACGTGCAGCGGCTCGACCCGGAGGCCGCCTGGGTCTACGACCGGGACGAACTCCACGTGAACGCCCCGCTCGGGAAGGCCGGCCTGACCCGGGTCCTGGTGCGGAAGGGCGAGACCGACACCCCGCTGCTGCTGCTCTTCGCCGACGACGCCACCAGCCTCCGCCTCTTCCCGTACGACACCCCGTCCGGCACCCTGCTCGTGTACGGGCCGGCCCTGCTGCGCCACGCCGAGGTGCGCGGCTCCGAGGTCCGTCTGACCGGTGACCTCACCGAGGCGGCCGGCCTGGAGGTGTGGGGTCCGCGCGGGATCGACACCCTGGTGTGGAACGGGCGCAGGCAGGCCACCCGGGTCACCCTCTCCGGCAGCGTGAAGACCACCGGTGTGCTGCCGGCCGTCCCCGAGGTGCGGCTGCCCGAGCTGGGCGGCTGGCGGATGCGCACGGAGAACCCGGAGGCGGGCCCCGGCTTCGACGACTCGAAGTGGCGGGCCGCGGACAGGACGTCGTCGTACAGCACCACGGCCGTCCCGGCCGGGCAGCCGGTGCTGTTCGCCGACGACTACGGCTTCCACTACGGAGACGTCTGGTACCGGGGCACGCTCACCGGCACCACCGGCGTCGAGGAGGTCTCGCTCGCCTACAGCACCGGCACCCAGGGCCTGCTGATGGCCTGGCTGGACGGCGAACCGCTCGGCACCCACCGCATGCCCGTACCCGACAAGGAGGTGACGATCCGCAAGGGCACCTGGACGGACACGGCGGTCTTCCCGGTGCGCGCGCGGCTGCGCTCCCCCGGCCGGCACGTGCTGTCCGTCCTCGTCCGGCGCATGCAGCACGACCAGGACGGCAGGTCCCTCGACACGCACAAGGCGGCACGCGGACTGACGGCCGTCACCTTCGAAGGCGCGTCCCCGAGGGTGCGGTGGCGCATCCAGGGCGAGGGCGCGCCCGACCCGGTGCGCGGGCCGATGAACAACGGCGGTCTGTACGGGGAGCGGGAGGGCTGGCACCTGCCCGGCTTCCAGGACCGGGACTGGGAGAAGGTGACCTTCCCGCGCGCCGTGCGACGGCAGGGCGTCACCTGGTACCGGACCGCCTTCCGGCTGTCGGTGCCGGCCGACGTCGACGCCTCCGTGGGGCTGACCCTGGAGGACGACCCGTACCGCGCCTACCGTGCGCAGATCTTCCTCAACGGCTGGAACCTGGGGCAGTACATCAACAACGTGGGCCCGCAGCACACCTTCGTCCTGCCCAACGGCATCCTGCGCACCCGGGGCACCAACACCCTCGCGCTGGCGGTCCTCTCGGAGTTCACCACGCTGTCGGGGCCGGGGTCGGTGCGGCTGACGCTGCTGGGCGCGGCGTCGGGCGGAGTGCCGGTCACGCCCGTCTGACCACATCCGGCCACACGCCGGAACAGATCGTTCCGGGTGGGGCGACGGTCGCCGGATCGCATGACGCGGACACGCCCGGACGCGTACGCTCGGACCGGCCTGACACCGCGGACGGGAAGGGAGACCGATGAGCTTCGGCGGCGCGCGAGAAGGAACCGCACGCCTGGCCGCCCGCCTGCGGCGCCCCCGTCCGCGCTCCGCGATGCGCTCCCTCGCCCGGGACCTGGCCACCGCCGTCCGCGCCCGGCCGCGACAACCCCATGACGTACGGGAGTTGTGCCTGGCGCTGTGCGAGGAGACGAGCGCGCTGCGCGGCGGACGGCCGGTGGAGCTGCGGTTCGAACGGTTCCCCGACGAGATCGAGGTCACCGGACTGTGGGTGGAGTTCACCGACTTCGACCTGGTCATCGTCGAGGAACGCGCCGAAGCCGTGCAGCAACTGGTCATCCTCGGCCACGAACTGTGGCACCTGCACGCCGGACACCGCCACCACCACCTGGCCGGGACCGCCGCCGCCCGCGCGCTCGCCGGCACACCCGGCTGGCGGGAGGCGGCCCTCACGGTGGCCGCCCGCGACGGCTCCCGGGAGGCCGACGAGGCCGAGGCCGACGACTTCGGACACCGGCTGGCCACCCTGTTCCGGCACCGTCTCTCCCGCACCCGCGACCTCCCCCTCGACCCCGTCCAGCGTTCCCTCGGCTACCGCGGAGGGGAGCGGGCGGGTGAGCGCACGGGGCGCGCCCCGCGGGCGGACCGAGCGGCGGGGACGGGTGGAGCCACGCGGTGACCCCGCTGGCGCTGGATCCCGCGGGACTCCTCGGCGAGTTCTACATCTCCTTCTGGATCCCCACCGCCGTGCTCACCACCGCCCTGGTGATCAAGCTGCCCTCGATCATCCGGTTGTGGCGGGACCCGCTGCTGCGCGCGGTCGGCGGACTGCTGCTGCTCGCCTGCGCGGTGTTCGTGTTCTGCACGCCCTCCACCATCGCCGGGGTGAACCGGCTGACCGGCGTGCCCAACATCTCGGCGCCCTGGTGCTATTCGCTGATCACCGCGTTCTGCGGCTCCTGCCTGCTGCTCATCATCACCTGGCGCAACGGCCTGTCCGACCGCTCGGCCGCCACCCGCCGTGCGACGCGCTGGGTGATCACGGTGTACTCCGGGGTGATCGCCGCCCTGTGGACGCTCTTCCTGCTCGCCGACGCCCCCGAGGAACGGGTGCGCGACCTCGACACCTACTACGCCACCACGCCGTTCATGCGCGAGGAGATCCTGCTCTACCTCCTCGCGCACGCCGCGGCCTGCCTGATCACGTCCCGCCTCGTCTGGAACTGGGTACGCGGCGAGGGCCTGGACGCCTGGCTGCGGTGGGGCCTGGAACTCCTGGGCGCCGGCTACGTCCTCAACCTCGTCTTCGACGCGGCCAAGCTGACCGCCGTCACCGCCCGCTGGTGCGGCCGTGACCTGGACTGGCTCAGCACCGGCCTGGCCCCGCCGGTCGCCGCGCTGTCCGCCATCCTCATCGCGGTCGGCTTCATCCTGCCGCACGCCGGGCAGTACCTGCGCGACCGCTGGCGGGTCCGGCTCGCCCACCGTGAACTGCGGCCCCTGTACCGGCTGATGCGCGCCGCGAGCGGCGACGGCGTGCCGTTCGTGCTGCGCGCCACCCCCGAACTCCGGCTCACCCGGCGGGAGACGTTCATCCGGGACGTGCTGCTGCCCCTGGCCCGGCACATCGACACCGGCCTGGGCAGACGGTCCTACGACGCCGCCCTCGGACTCGGACATCCGCCGGAGCGGGCCCGGGCACTGGCCGCCGCGGTGAGCATCCTGGACGCCGTCGGCGCCGGGGCCCGTACGCCGGCACCGCCCGAACCGGCCACCGGGCCCGACACCACCGGCCTGCTCCAGGAGATCGGGGCCCTCTCCCGCGCCCTCCGCCGCCCCGACGACATCGAGGCGGTCCGCGCCCGTGCGACCGCCCCGGCGAAGAGCGTCGCCGCACACGAGTGAGCGACGGCGCCCTGCTCGGCAGTGCCCACCGCCGAGCGCCGCCGGCGGGCACTGCCGGGCGCCGCCGGGCGGGCTCAGCCCGTGAACGCCGGCTGCGGCAGGCCCTGGCCCGCTCCCGGGACCACCAGGAGCGAACCGGACAGGGGGTGCGGTGCCGGCAGGCCCGTGCGTGCCGTCGTGATGTACAGGTCGGTCAGCGCCGGGCCGCCGAACGCGCAGGCCGTCGTGCGCGGCGCGGGCACCCGGATCACCCGGTCGAGGAGCCCGTCGGGCGTGTACCGGCGCACCGCGCCGCCGTCCCACAGCGCCACCCACACGCAGCCCTCCGCGTCGACCGTGAGGCCGTCCGGGTAGCCCGCGCCCTCCTCGATCTCCACGAGCAGGCGGCGGTCGCGCACGCCGTCCGCGTCGTGGTCGAAGACGTCCACGCGGCGGGTCGGGGTGTCGACGTAGTACATGAGGCTGCCGTCGGGGCTCCAGCCGGTGCCGTTGCTGACGGTGACGTCGGCGAGGACCGTCCGCACCGTCCCGTCCCCGGTCAGCCGGGACAGCGTGCCGCCGCCCGCCGCCTCGTCGTAGCGCATCGTGCCCGCCCACAGCGAGCCGTCCGGGGCCACCGCGGCGTCGTTCGCGCGGCGGCCCGCGACCGGCTCGTGGTGCAGCCAGCGGAACGTGTCGTCGGGGTCCAGCAGACCCACGCCGTCCCGCAGGTTCAGCACCAGGCCGCCGCCCGCCCGGGGCTTGACCGCGCCGACGTGCTGTTCCGTCGTACGGACCGTGCGCCGGCCGGTCACCGGGTCGTACGTGTGCACCCGCATGCCCAGGATGTCGAGCCAGACCAGCCGGCCCGTCGCCGGGTCCCAGGTCGGTCCCTCGCCGAGCGTCGCCTCGGCCCGCACCGCCACCTCGTACGCCGTCATGCCCCGCTCCGGTGGCCCAGGCGCTCCGACAGCTCCGCCGCGCCCTTCACGGCGAGCTGCTCCAGCTCGGTCCGGCGCTCCTCGCTCCAGCGGATCATGGGCACGGAGATGGACAGGGCGGCCACGACCTGGCCGGTGCGGTCGCGGACCGGCGCGGCCACGCAGGACACGTCCGGGTTGGACTCGCGGTTCTCGACCGCGAGTCCGCGCTGCCGGATCTCCGCCAGGGCCTCGCGCAGGGCGGCCGGCCCGGTGATGCTGTTCGGGGTCATCGCGGCCAGCTCGGTGCCGTCGGGGATCCGCGCGGCCAGCTCCGGCTCCGGCAGGGAGGCCAGCAGCATCTTGCCGACGGAGGTGCAGTGGGCGGGGAGGCGGCGGCCCGCGGCGGAGACCATCCGGACCGCGTGCGTGGAGTCGACCTTGGCGATGTAGATGACGTCGGTGCCCTCGAGGATGGCGACGTGGACCGTCTCGTCGCAGGTCTCGGCGACGGAGCGGGCCACCTGCTGGCCCTCGGCGGCGAGGTCGAGCTGTTCGGCGTAGCGGCTGCCGAGCTGGTACGGGCGCACGCCGAGCCGGTACCGTCCGGGCTGTCCGGGCAACGGCACGATGTACGACCGTGCGGCGAGCGTGGTGACCAGCTCGTGCACGGTGGTGCGCGGCAGCCGGAGGCGGCGCACGATGTCGGGGGCGGAGAGTGTCCCGTCCCCCTCGAGGAACAGCTCCAGAATGTCGAGAGCCCGGGTCACGGCAGGCACGAGGCGTCCCACGTCCGGCCCCCTCCCTTTGGGTCTAGGCGCCTGCGGGCGATATCCCCACGTGATGTTCGAGATATCAACAGACGATCGGCATGACGAACACAGGCTAGTCAGGGAAGGGGGTGCGGGCAATGGCCGGGGGCGGGCGGAACGGTCCGGGCACCATGGATGCCATGCGACTCGACTTCCAGTTGGTGCTGCTGCGCCGGATGGCCGACCACAACCCCGACCTCGTCGAGGACGCCCGCCGCGAACTGGGCGCCTCGCTCGCGCAGATGCGGGAGACCAACAGACGCTGGCAGGCCATGGTCCGCTCACCCCGGGCCCGGGGTGCCGCCGCGCGCTACCGCTCCGTCCTCGGCGCACCCGAGCGCGTGCTCCCGCGCCGCCTCGGCGACGTCGACTGCGCGGCCTGGCAGTGGGCCCTGCCGCTCTGGCCCGGCCTGCGCTTCGAGGTGCTCGTGGGTCCCGACGGCGGGGTCTGGAACGAGTGGCTGGTGCGGGCGCCGGACGCCTCCGCCCCGGACCTGCGCGCCCTGGAGGACCTGACGCCCTGGTCCTGCACGGTGGACGAGGCGGCCCGCGCCTTCGCCCCCGCCCGCCCTCTGGAGGGCACGGCCCCGACCCGGTGGGGACTGGCGTTCACCGCCCCCGACCGGACCGGCACCCGGCGCGAGGTGGTCGCCGAGTTCACCTGGGGTCTGCTCCAGCGCACGGCACTCGTCACCTGAGCCGCGGGGGCCTACCCTTCGGCCGCCGTCAGGATCGCCCGGGTCACGTGCTCCAGCGAGCCGGGGTGCAGCCACAGGAACAGGTTGGGTTCCACCAGCTCCAGTTCCATCAGGCGGGGTGCGCCGTCCTCCCCGTCCACCAGGTCCACCCGCGCGTACAGCAGCCCGGATGAGCCGCCGGGCACGGCCGCCAGCGCCCGTTGGGCGACGGCGAGTTCGGCGGCCGTGGGCCGCCAGGGCTCCAGGCCGGGATGGGCGACCTTGACGGCGTCGTACGGGGTGCCGGGGGACAGCACGGCCCCCTTGCGGCTGGCGTGCAGCAGCCGGCCGCCGAAGAACTGCAGCGCCCGCTCGCCGTTGACGTCGATGCCCGGCATGTAGGGCTGCACCATCGCCGTGAGGCCCTCCGCGTGCATCCGCGCGAGCTGCCGTAGCGCCGTGTCGTGTTCGGCGGGCGTGTACCGGGCGGCGAACCGGGCGCCCGCGCCCGACGTCGGCTTGATCACGAAGTCGTGCCCGGCGGGCAGGCCGGCCGGCTCGCCCGATGCCGCGTACCGGGTGGGCACCGTGGGCACGCCGGCCGCCGCCAGCTCCCCGAGGTAGCGCTTGTCGCTGTTCCAGCGCACCACGGAGGCCGGGTTGGCCAGCCGGGTCAGCGCGCCGGCCCGCTCCACCCAGGCGGCGAACTCCGCGGCCCGCCAGCTGTAGTCCCAGGTGGACCGGATGACGACGAGGTCGTAGCCGCCCCAGTCCACCGCCGGGTCGTCCCAGTACGGGGCCTCCGCCCGCGCCCCGGCGTCCCCGAGCGCCCGCACCAGCAAGGGCAGGTCGGTGTCCCTGCTCGGCTCGGCTCCGGGGTCATAGGTGGCCAGGGCGATGCGGGGCACGGGCGGGCTCTCTTTCGTACGGCGGTTCGATCGGCGGACGCGCTGCGAGGCTAACAAGCACCGGGCGGCCCCAGCACGCCATTTGGCCTTCCCCCGCGGGCGGGCGCGTGGTCGCCGATGTGGTGGATGCCTCACCGGTCCGAGGGCGGTCGTCGGCCGGCGGGGTCTGGTGTAGGAAGGGTGCTGTCGTCCCCGGCGGTCGGCACCGTCGACAGTAAGGAGTGCGTCGCGTGTCCTCTCTCTTCCCCGCTCTGACGGACGGTCCGGGCGAGCGGGCCGCCCTGCGGTTCGGCCCGCGGACCCTGACGTACGGCGGGCTCGCGGGCGCCGCCGGGGCCCTCGCCGGCCGGCTGGCGGGCACCGGACGGGTCGCCGTGTGGGCCACCCCCGAGCTGGAGACGGCCGTCGCCGTCACCGGCGCGCTGCTGGCCGGGGTGGCCGCGGTGCCGCTGAACCCGAGGTCGGGCGAGAAGGAGCTGGCGCACATCCTGTCGGACAGCGCGCCGTCGCTGGTCCTCGCCGCCCCCGGGGCCCAGTTGCCGCCCGTCCTCGGGGCGCTGCCCCGGACCGACGTCGACGCCTTCGCCACCGGCACCGTCCCCGAGGAGCGGGCGGCGGACGGTGACCCGGCGCTGGTCGTCTACACCTCCGGCACCACCGGTCCGCCCAAGGGCGCGGTGCTGCCCCGCCGGGCCCTGGCCACCACCCTGGACGCGCTCGCCGACGCCTGGCAGTGGACCGCGGACGACGTGCTGGTGCACGGGCTGCCCCTGTTCCATGTGCACGGGCTGGTGCTGGGCGTCCTGGGCCCGCTGCGGCGCGGCGGCTCGGTGCGGCACCTGGGGCGGTTCTCCCCCCAGGGCGTGGCCCGGGAGCTGAACGACGGCGCGACCATGGTGTTCGGGGTGCCGACGATGTACCACCGCATCGCCGAGGCCCTGCCCGGCGACCCGGAGCTGGCGGGGGCGCTGGGTCGGGCCCGGCTGCTGGTCTCGGGGTCGGCGGCGCTGCCCGTGCACGACCACGAGCGGATCGCCGCCGCCACCGGGCGCCGGGTGATCGAGCGGTACGGCATGACCGAGACGCTGATGAACACCAGTGTGCGCGCCGACGGGGAGGCCCGGGCGGGCACGGTCGGGGTGCCGCTGCCGGGCGTGGAGCTGCGGCTGGTGGAGGAGGACGGCTCGGAGATCACCGGGTACGACGGGGAGAGCGTGGGCGAGATCCAGGTGCGCGGACCCCACCTGTTCACCGAGTACCTGAACCGGCCCGACGCCACCGCCGCCGCGTACACCGCCGACGGCTGGTTCCGCACCGGCGACATGGCCGTGCGCGAGCCCGACGGCTACGTCCGCATCGTCGGGCGCAAGGCCACCGACCTGATCAAGAGCGGTGGTTACAAGATCGGGGCCGGTGAGATCGAGAACGCGCTGCTGGAGCATCCGGGGGTGCGGGAGGCGGCGGTCACCGGGGAACCCGACGCCGACCTGGGCGAGCGGATCGTGGCCTGGATCGTGCCCGCGGAGCCGGGGACCCCGCCCGGCACCGAGGAGCTGGCGGACCATGTGGCCCGGCGGCTGGCCCCGCACAAGCGTCCCCGGGTCGTCCGCTACCTGGAGGCCCTCCCCCGCAACGACATGGGGAAGATCATGAAGCGGGCGCTGACCGGTGCCTGAACGGCTGTCCGCGCGGGAGGTGCTGGCGCTCGTCACGGACGCCGGCAGCTTCCGTGACCTCCCCGCGCCGCCGGAGGAGTCGGGGCCGGACGGCCCGCTCGGCTGGCAGGGCTACGACGCCTCGCGCGCCCGCGCCGCCGGCCGCACCGGCGAGCGGGAGTCGGTCGTCTGCGGCACCGCGAGCGTCGCGGGCACCCGGGCCGTGCTGATCGCCTTCGAGTTCGGCTTCCTGGGCGGCTCGCTCGGCGAACGCACCGGGGACCGGCTGGTGGCGGCGTACACGCATGCCCGCGCGCACCGGCTGCCGGTCGTGCCGCTCGTCGCGACCGGCGGCAGCCGGATGCAGGAGGGCATGCTCGCGCTGACCCAGCTCCAGCGGGTCGCCCGTCAGTCCGCGCTCACCAGGGAGGCCGGCCTGCCCCAGATCGCGGTCCTGCGGGACCCGACGACCGGCGGCGGCTGGGCCACGCTGGGCGCGGGCGCGGACGTCGTCCTGGCCCTGCCCGGTGCCCAGGTGGGCTTCGCCGGCTCCCGCGTGCGTCCCCCGGACGCCGACCCGGCGGCCTACACGGCCGAGGCGCAGGTGGCGGCGGGTTCGGTGGACGCGGTGGTGGAGCCGGCCGAGGTGCGGGAGGTGCTGGGCCGGTGGCTGCGGCTGCTGTCCCGCGGCACGCCCCTGGACGGCGGGCGGGTCGTGGCCGCGGACGTGCCGGCCGCTCTCGGTGCCGCCGGACTGCCCGGTACCGGCTGGGAGGCCGTACGGCGGGCCCGTTCGCCGCGACGGCCGCGCTGCCGGGCCTATCTGGACGCCTACTTCACCCACCGGGCCGGCATCAGCGGCGACCGGTGCGGGGGCACGGACACCGACGGCATGCTGTGCGGGTTCGGCGAGCGGGACGGCCGTACCGTGGCGTACGCGGCGCAGACCGGGGCGGCGACCCGTCCCGCCGGGTACCGCACCGCCGCCCGGCTCATCCGGCTGGCGGACCGGCTGGGGGCACCGGTGCTGACCCTGGTGGACACCCCGGGCGCCGCCAACGACGCGGAGGCGGAGCGGCAGGGCGCCGGCCCGGCCATCGCCGAGGTGTTCGGCGCGGTCGCCGCCGCCCGCGTGCCGGTCACCACCCTCGTCATCGGCGAGGGCGGCTCCGGCGGGGCCCTGGCGCTGGCGGCGCCCGGCAACACCTGGGCCACCCCGGACAGTTATTTCTCGGTGATCGCCCCGGAACTCGCCGCCGCGATCCTCAAACGCGGGCCCGGGCAGGTGGAGGCGACCGCGGGGCAGCTTCGTCTGCGGCCACAGGACCTGGTGGAACTGGGAGTGGTGCGGGGCATCGTGACGCACGAGGGGTCCGCGGAGGGCCCAGGTGGGGCCGGCCGCGGGGGACGGCCCCGGCCGTAGGTCAGCGCACCGCCACCGCCCGGACGATCTCCTGGGTCACCGAGCCGCCCCGGTCGTCGTGGGCCGAGGCCCGCAGGGAGATGTCGGACGCGGTGCGCGGCACGGTCAGGGTGCCGTGCCAGGAGGCGTCCCGGCCCGCCAGCGGCACCGGCCGCCAGGTCCGGCCGGCGTCGTACGACACCTCCAGGCGGGCGTCGCCGAGCGTCCCGGTGCCCGGGGCGTCCGCCACGTACTCCGCGTGCAGCGTGACCGGTGTCCGCCGCCCGCCGGGCACGGTGCCGGCGAGGCCGGTGCGCGGGCGGCAGACGAGGTTGATCAGCGGCAGGGCGGTCCAGTGGTCCTCCGGGGTGGCCGCCGAGCGGAACGTCCACTCGCTGTGGCCCCGGGTGGCCAGCGGCCAGCGGCCGGCGTCCAGGGCGGTGTCGGTGACGACCGTGTACGTGTGCTCGTCGGCGGGCGCGCCCTCGACCTGGACGGCGGATCCGGTGCGCCGGTCGGCCAGGGTGCCGTCCAGGCGGACGGCGGTGGTCTGGGTCATCCCGCTGCTCCCGCTCCACACGTCCCCGGAGCCGGTGTGGCCGGGCCCGGAGTCGCCCCAGCCGGGGGTGTCCAGCCGGATCCGGTCACCGGCGCGTTCCTGGCCCCGGCCGAGTCCGGTACCCAGCCACGGATGCCACACGGGACCGAACCAGTCCAGTGCCGGCCGGGTACCGCCGGTGTAGCGGACGAGCCCGCCGCGTTCCTCCAGGGCGCCGTCGGCGGCCGTGACGGTCTCCTGCCAGCGCCGGCCGGGTCCGGCGGAGACGTAGTCGGTGCGCTCGGAGGGCAGGGCGACGCGCTCCTGGAAGCCGAGTCCGACCGGGAAGGCGTCGGTGAGCGAGTACCGGAACTCGCCGCCGTCCCGCGAACCGGCGGCGTGGAACCGGACGTGCACGGCGGCCAGTTCACCCCGGCCGGGCGCGTACGTGAGGTCCCGGTCCGGGATCGCGCCCCGGTGGCCCTGCGTGAGGTCGTAGACGTACGGCGGGTAGGCCCTGCCGGTCATGTCGACGCGGCCCGCCGCCCGCAGGCGGGCCGCGTCCGCCCGGTTCACCGTGGCGATCGTCAGCGGCCGGTCGGTGTTGTCGTCGGTGCCCCACCAGGCCGTCAGCCGGCCGGGGACGTCGTCCGTGACGAACAGGGCCCGGGCGCCGGCGTCCTCGGCGGCACGGGCGAGCGCGGCCGGGTCGGTGCCGTCGGCGAGACGGGCGAGGACCGCCTTGCCGGACACCCCGGTGACCGGTCCGTCGGCCACGTCCACCAGGGGCAGTCGCGTGCGGCCCCCGACGAGGGTGCCGCCCGGCTGGACGGTCGCCTCGGTGACGCCCCTGACCTCCAGCCGGGGCGCGGCCAGCCGCCACACGGTCCGGTACTCGAAGGTGCCCCGGGCGACCCGGGGCGTGGGCGCGGCGAGGACGCTGTCGTAGGTGAGGGGCACCTGGACGGCGCCGGACAGGTCGGCGCCGCCGGCCCGGCGGTCGTACTCCATGACGAGCTGGCGGGTCTCGGTGCGCCGGTCCACGCGTGCCGCCACCTCCCGCAGCCGGCGCCCGTCCAGGGTGACGTCGCGGTCCCGGTCGAGGACGGTCCCGGGGGCCGTGAGGAAGCCGAGGCCGAGGGAGTCGGGGCCGTGACCGCCGGGCACGTCGAGGAAGGTGACGAGGGCGTAGGTGCCGGGTGGCAGGCGCAGCGCGAGCGTGCCGGAGTCGTCCACCCGGGCCTGCTGGGCGTCCTCGCCGGCGGCGAGCCGCTGGACGGTGAGGTCGGCGGGGGCCGGGCCTCCCGCGCGGTCCCGGACATGGACGGTGAGCGTGTACCGCTCCTCCTTGACCAGCCCGAACACGGTGTGCGCGACGATGGCGCCGGTCCCGTCCACGGCCACCACCCACCCGCTGGTCGTACCGGCCGGCGCCCGGGAGGCGTCGCCGGTGACGGTGGTGGAGGCGGTGCCGTGCGCGGGCACGGTGAGGGTGTCGTCGGCGAGGGTGGCGACCCCGTCCGGGGCGCCCCGCACCGACAGCCGCAACTCGGCCGGTCCGGCGGCGGTGTTGGTGTAGGTGAGGGTCCGGGTGACCGGTTCGTCGGTGTCCCGCGGCCGGCTGTGGAAGCCGAGGTCGGCGCTGCCCGTCGCGGTGACCGTCGCCCGCACCGCGTCCGGCACGCTCACCCGTCCGGCGCCCAGCACGTAGGGGGAGGCGTCCAGTCGCCGTGCGCCGGACATCAGCGCGTTCTTCAACTGGGGGCCGGTGAGGCCGGGGTGTTCCTCGGCGAGCAGCGCCGCGGCGCCCGCGACCTGCGGGGCCGCCATGGACGTACCGCTCATGGCGGTGTAGTAGCCGTCGCCGGGCGCGAGGTGGGAGCGGGCGGCGAGGACGCCGACGCCGGGGGCGGCGAGGTCCGGTTTCAGGGCGTTGTCGCCGTAGCGGGGGCCGGCGGAGGTGAAGGGGGCCGCGTGGTCGTCGGCGTCGACCGCGCCGACGGTGAGGGCGGCGTCGGCGGCGCCGGGCGAACCGATGGAGGACGGGGCGCCGGCGTTGCCGGCGGCGACGACGAACAGCGCGCCGGTCTCCCGGGACAGGGTGTCGAGCGCCCTGGCCATCGGGTCGGTGCCGTCGCTGGCCTCCGCCGTGCCCAGGCTCATCGAGACGATCCGGGCGTGCACGTCCCGTGCGGCCCACTCCATGCCGGCGATGATCTGGGACTCGCTGCCCGAGCCCTGGTCGCCGAGCACCTTGCCGACGGCGAGTGTCACGCCCGGCGCCACGCCCCGCTCCCGGCCGCCGGAGGCGGCACCGCTGCCGCCGACGACGGAGGTGACGTGGGTGCCGTGCCCGTCGCGGTCGACGACCTCCTGCCCGTCGACGAAACTCCTCGCCTCGTCGACCCGGCCGGCGAGGTCGGGGTGGCTCAGGTCGGCGCCGGTGTCCAGGACGGCGACGGTGACGCCCTTCCCGGTCAGCCCCGCGTCCCACGCCACCCGGGTGCCGATCTGGGCGTTGCTCTCGGCCAGACGGGCCGTCACCCGCCCGTCGAGCCACACCCGGTCGATGCCGGACGAAGCGGTGAACGCCCGCCAGAAGGTGCGCCCCCGGCCGGCCTCGACGGCCGCCCCTCGGACACTGGCCAGTGTGCGGATCCGCTCGGCTCCGGCCGGGACGGCGGCCCGCGCGTTCCTGCCGTAGGCCAGGATCAGCGGCAGCGCGTCGGTCCCGGCGTCCGTGAACCCCTGCCGGATAAGCCCGCTCACGTCGAACAGCCGCCGGTCCAGCGTCCCGGCCCGCAGATACGGCAGCGCCTCGTCCGGTACGACGGTCAGGTCGCCGTCGCTCGTCCGCGTCCGCACGGCACCGGTGGCCCCGGGCGGGCGGCGCACGGTGACCGTCCTCCTGCCGTGCCCGAGGTCGGTGACGGTCACCCGGTCGCCGGTGACGAGGGTGACGGTCCGGGCGGCGGCCGTCGTGCGCGGGGCCCGCGGCGCACCGCCCACGGCAGCCGGCGCCGCCGCCGTCGCCCCTGCTGTCGCCGCTGCCGCTGCCTGCGGCGTTCCCGTCGCCGTCGGCGACAGCGTCAGCACGAGCCCGGCCGCCCACAGCGCCGCCCCGCGTCCGACCGGTTCTCTTCTCATCGACGCCCCTCTTCCACGTCCGTGTGCGAGGCCGGGACCGCTGTGCAGAGTGCCGGGCGGGGCGCGCGACGGGAAGGCCGCCGGGGCGGCCGGGCCGGCGCGGTGGCGGGTTCTCGCCAACCTCGGCCGACACCTCGCCGCGCGCCGTCAACGGTGGGACACCCGAAGCGCCGTCCGTACCATGAGAGTTGTCAGCAGGTCAGGTACGACGGGGGAGCGAGCGGCGCCATGGACGGGCTGGTGGAGTTCACGACCGAGGACGGCGCGCGGGTCGTGGTGGAGGACGTGGTGACCCGGTCCGGTGCCCGACTCGTCTCGCGCGGCGACGGACCGGCGCAGGCGGCGCGGACCTTCGAGGGCGCCCTGGAGGGCGTACGGGCGGCGGCCTCGGCCGCGCTGCGGGTGTTCCGGGACGGCAGCCTGCGCCCCGACGCGGTGGAGATCGAGTTCGGGGTGCGGATGTCCGCGGAGGCCGGTGCCGTCATCGCGAAGGGATCGACGGAGGGCCACCTGGTGGTCAAGCTGAGCTGGTCCCCCGGACAGCAGCCGGAGCCGACGGCACCCGCGGAGCCCGCGCCGGGGCGGAGTGTGCCGGGCCAGGCCGCGCCGGTCCCGGAGGCCGCCGACCGGTGATGAGCAGTGCTGCCTGGCACGCCCGGATCGTCTGCGGCCACGAGGTGGGGGCCGGGTTCCTGATCACCGGCCGCCGGGTCCTCACCTGTGCCCACGTGGTCGAGGGCAGCGGCACGGCGGCGGTGACCGTCTCCTTCCCGCACGCCCGGGAGCTGGGCGAGCTGTCCGCCTCGGTCGTCGCCCACGGCGGCTGGGCGGGCGACGTCACCGACCCCGGTGACGTGGCCGTACTGGAACTGGAGCGGGACGTCCCGCTCGCGCCGGCCGGCTTCGCGCCGCCGGACGCCGCGTACACGGAGCCGTACCCCAAACTGATCGCGTACGGCTTCCCCGAGGGTTACGACGAGGGCACCCTCGCCGAGTACCAGGCCGTCTCCGGCCAGTTGATCGCCGGCGAGTGGCTGGAACTGGTCGCCTGGCACGGGCACGGGCAGCCGCTCGTGGCCGGATTCAGCGGGGCGGCGGCGACCCTGCCGGACGGCAGGGTCGCCGGCATGGTCACCGCGGCCCTGGACGCGCCGGCGGTGCGCAAGGGCCGGATGCTGCCGCTGGACGTGATGGCCCGGTACTGGCCCGAACTGGGCGAGCTGGTGCCCACCCCCGGCCACCGGGACGACAGCCGCCGGCGGCTGTACGCCCTGCTGCGGCGGGCCGCGGGCGCCGGCCGCGGAGGCGACTCGGACGCCGGCCGCGGCTGCGATCCGAACCGGCTCTACGTGGACGCGGTGGGCGCGTTCGGGCCGCCCCTGCCCGCGGGCGGCTTCCCCTCCCTGTGGGCGGCTGCCGCGTACGTGCAGTGGGAGGTGCCGGATCCGGAGGCGGTGAACCGGTTCGCCGCCCGCCTCGGGGAACTGCTGGACGCGGCCCCGGCCCCTCCCGCCCCTCCGGCGTCGCCGGCCTGGGCTCCGGTCGTCGTCGAGATCGAGCACAGCGGCGCCGGTCCCGACCAGGTGACCGTGGAGGTGTCCGCGTACCGCGACGGACAGCGCCGTCCGGTGGGCGCGGGCCGGCTGCCGCGGACCGGTGTGCGGGCCTACGTCCAGAGCCGCATCGACGAGGCCGTCGCCCAGCTCGCCCCGGACGCCGACGAGCTGGTGACGTTCGTCCTGCCGCGCGAGTGGCTCAACGAGGCGGTGGCGCACTGGGAGTGCGGCGCGGAGGACAGCACCCCCCTCGGGTGCGCGTATCCCCTCGTGGTGACCGACCGGGCACGCCACCACAGTGGCCGGCTGCGCCACCAGCTTCGCAAGAAGTGGCAGAAGCTGGACTCCGCCGGACAGGGGGTCGAGGTGCACCGCGTGGAGTGCGGCACCGCCGAGCGCCCGCCGAGCCTGCGCAAGCGGCTGTGGGACGGCGACGCCGGACTGGCCGGCTACGCCTCCCCGCCCACGGCGGCACGCGGCCACTTCGAGGTCGGTCTCACCGTGCCCGTCCCCGTCCTGCTGTGGTCCCGGACCGGCTGCCCCCACACCGCGCACACGGACCCGGGCCACCCCGGGCCCACGGAACAGCCCTGCCCCGGCGGGGCGTTCCTCGACCAGCTAGCCGTGTCGGTCGCGGAGGTCCCGCCCGCCGAACTCCCGCGCCACATCCTGTCCCTGCGGCTGGCCGCGGACGCCGCCGACGAGCCGGACCTGCACTGGGCGCGAGACCTCCAGCTCCTCTGGGACGACCCGCGCTGCTTCCCCGAGGCCACCGCGAGCCTGCACTCCCCCGTCGTCTGACCGACCGCCCCCCACGGAGAAGAAGAGCAAATGCCCCTGTGGCCCGTCTATACCGGTACGAACGAGCCGCACGACGGCATCGGGAAGCTGCCCCCGCCACCGCCGTGGCGGGCCTTCGACGGCGGGCCGGTGCTCCGGGCGCCCGACGCGGTCACCGAGGCCTCCGCCGTCTCACCCGACCGCATGCACCGCGCCGAGACGTACCAGGCCACGGAGCAGACGGTCCAGCTCGTCAACGCGGCCCTGTACCTGCGCCGCCCGCTGCTGGTCACCGGGCCGCCGGGCACCGGCAAGTCCTCCCTCGTGTACGCGGTCGCCCGTGAGCTGCGGCTCGGTCCGGTCCTGCGCTGGAACATCACCAGCCGCAGCACGCTGCACGACGGCCTGTACCAGTACGACCCGCTGTCGCGGCTGTACTCGGCCCGGCAGGTGGTCACCCGGACCGACCGGACCGGCCGGACCGGCCCCGGCGGACCGGCCGGCCAGGACGGGCGGGCGGAGGGGGCGGCCGGCGGGTCGGGCATCGAGGACCATCTGCGCCTCGGCCCGCTCGGCACCGCCCTGCTGCCCTACGACCGGCCCCGCGCCCTGCTCATCGACGAGATCGACAAGAGCGACCTCGACCTGCCCAACGACCTGCTGAACGTGCTGGAGGAGGGCCAGTACGAGATTCCCGAGCTGGTGCGCGCCGCCCGCCTCGCACCGGACGGCGTCGCCGAGGTGCTGGCCGACGGCGCCGACGAGCGGGTGCCGGTGGCGCACGGCCGGGTCCGCTGCCGGGCCTTCCCGTTCGTCGTCCTCACCAGCAACGGCGAGCGCGAGTTCCCGCCCGCCTTCCTGCGCCGCTGCGTCACGCTGCACCTGCGGCAGCCGGACGACCGGCACCTCGCCGAGATCGTCCGCGCCCACCTGGGGGAACCGGACGCGTACGCGCGGACCCTGATCGACCGCTTCCTGTCCCGGGCGGGCGTCGGCGACCTGGCCACCGACCAGCTCCTCAACGCGATCTACCTGGCCCGCTCCGCCGACCTGGACACCGAGTCCCTCGACCGGCTGGCCGAACGGCTGATGCCGTACCTCGGGCAGGCGGCGCAGTCCGATGTCTTCTGACCGCGCCGGTTCCCCGGACCCCGTGGTCCGCCTGGCCGGCATCCTGGCCGAGGCGGCCCACGGGGTGCGCCCGACCCCGCTCGAACTGGCAGAACTGCTGTGGCTGGCCGGACACATGAGCCCCGGCGCCACGGACGGCGAGACCACCGGGCAGCCGCCGGCCCCGGAGCAGGCACCACCGCCCCCGAAGCCGCCGCCCACCCGGCCGCCCACGGACCGGCCGGCGCCCCGGCCCTCCCGCCCGGCGGACCGGGACCCTGCGCCCGCACCGGCCCGAGCCCCCGGGCCGCCCTCCCGCGTCCCCCTGCACCTGCCCTCCCACCTCCCCGCCCCCGCACCGGCGGGCCGGCCCCGCACCACGCTGCTGGCCCCGGCGCCCCCGATGCTGCGCCACCCCCTCGCGCTCCAGCGCGCGCTGCGCCCGCTGGGGCGCCGCGTCGACGCGCCCGTCGGCCGCGAGCTGGACGAGCGGGCGACCGCCGACCGCATCGCCCGCCTGGGCGCCGCCCCCGAGTGGTGGCTGCCCGTGCTGCGCCCCGCCCAGGAGCGCTGGCTGCGCCTGAACCTGGTGTACGACACCGGGCCCACGATGCCGGTCTGGCGGCCCCTGATCCGCGAACTGCACACGGCCCTGGCCCAGTCGGGCACCTTCCGCACGGTCGCCCTGTACCGGGCCGCCGCCGACGGCACCGTACGCGGCGCCGACACGCACGCCCCCGGCGACGGCGGCCGCACCGTCACCCTCCTGATCAGCGACTGCATGGGCCCGCAGTGGCGGGAGGGCCCCGCCGGCACCCGCTGGTACGCCACCCTGCGCCGCTGGGCACGACGCACGCCCCTCGCCGTCGTCCAGCCGCTCCCGGAGCATCTGTGGCGGGACACGGCGCTTCCCGCCACGCCCGGCCGCCTGTCGGCCCCGCACCCCGTGGCGCCCTCGGCGACGCTCATGTTCACCCCGTACGAGCGGCACGCGCACGAGCCGGCCGTGGACACCGTGCCCCTCCCCGTGCTGGAGCCGGAACCGCGCTGGCTGGCGCACTGGGCGGCGCTGCTCACGGCGCCGGGCGGCGGGGAGGTGCCCGGCGCGGTCGCCGAGCTGGGCCGGCCGCTCCCGGCGGACGCCGAGGACCGCACGGACGTCGGCGCGCTGTCCGCCGAGGAACTGGTGCTGCGGTTCCGGGCGACCGCCTCCCCCCGAGGCGTTCCGGCTGGCCGGCCATCTCGCGGTGGGGCGCCCCGACCTGCCGGTCATGCGCCTGGTCCAGGCCGCCGTCGAACCCGAACCCCGCCCCCAGCACCTGGCCGAGATCGTCCTGAGCGGCATGCTCGTCACCGTCCCGGGGCGGCCCGCCCGGCGCCTACGCCTTCCGGGACGGGGTGCGGGAACTGCTCCTGCTCGGCCTGCCGCGCACCGCCCGCAACAGCACCGCCGGACTCCTGGAACGCGTGGGCGAGTTCATCGACCGGCGGGCGGGCCGGGCGCCGGGCGAGTTCCGGGCGTCGGTGCCCGCCGCGCGGGGCGCGGGCACGGCGGCGGAGGACGACCCGTTCGCCACGGTCAGCGAGGACAGCGTGCGCCGGCTCTCGGTAGCGGCCACGCCGCACCGGGAGCACACCCCCAGCGCCGACGCCGGGGCCCGGGACGGGGACGGGGTCCCCGTCGGCCGCTCCGGGATCCGGTTCTCGGCCGATGACCTCAGCGGCCGGCCGGAGGCCCGCATCACGCTCGAAGCCGCCGTGCACGAGGTCCTGGCCCGCGGTTCCCTCGGCCCCCGCCAGTACGCGGTGGACGTCCGTCCGGACGGCTACCTGGTACGCACCGAGCCGGACGCCTATCTGCTGCCCGCCCTCGTCGCCGTCCTGCGGGAACTCCCCCAGGCGCTGAGCCGGCTGACCGACCCGCCCCGGCTCGGGGTGACGTTCGGGGAGCCGTCCGTCCGGCCGCCGGAGGCGGCCGCGGACATCGTGGTCGTCGTACCGCCCGCGCTGTACGACGGCTTCGCCGCCAGCTCCGCCGCCCGGCGCTCCCCGCCGTTCCGGCCGCTCTTCCGCGACAGCGCCCCGGACAGTCCGCCGGCCGCCTGGTACTGCCTGCTGGGCCCGAGGTCCCCCGAGCCCGGTGAACGCGACCTGGTGCGGGGCCCGTTCATCACGCCCGATCTGCACGAGCTGGGCGTCCCCACCCCGGGCCGCACGGCGATCGTGCACACGCGGCCCGGCGGCCCGCTGACCCTGCTCGACCCGATCCAGCCGTACGGCACCCGCGCGCCCCGCCCGGAGACGTACTACACGGTCGACCTCACCCCGCACGAGGCCCGGCACCTGGTGTCCCTGCCGAGTTCCGGGAAGGGCGCGTTCAAGGCCGCGGTCAAGCTGTCCTGGCGCGTCGAGGACCCCATCGCCTTCGTCCGCGCCGAGACCACCGGCGTCCCCGGGCTCCTGCTGGCGCATCTCACCGCCGCGGCGGCCCCGCTCACGCGCCACCATCCGCTGCGCCGCGCGGGCGCGGCCCAGCGGGCGGTGAACGCGGGGGTCGACGCGTGGCCGGTGCCGGGGCTGGCGGTGTCGTACACCGTGCAGTTGGTCCCCGAGTGGGCGCCCGCACCGGAGGCGGAGCCGCCGGTCCCGTCGCGCCGCCGGCTGTCGGCCCTCCTGGACGACGCCCAGACGGTGCTGATCGGCTTCGACGGTCCCCTCGCCCGGCTGTTCCCGGCGCAGCGGGCCCGGGAGGCCGTCCTCGACCTGCTGTCCGTCGTGGCCGACCACCGCGATCCGCAGGACGCGCTGACGGGCCGGCCACTGCCCCTCGCCGGACCCGTCGGCCGCGAGGCGTTCACCCATCCGCTGGACCTGCTGCGCGCCTTCGCCCACGACCGGCTCGGTCCCCTGCTGCGGGCACGCCTGGACGACCTGGAACTGCGCGCCGTCCCCGACGCGCCCACGACGCACCGCTCCCTCGCGCTGGTGCGCGCCCTGCACCGCTCCGGCCGGCGCGTCAGCGTGGTGACGGACGTCAGCACCCCGGCCGTCCAGCGTTACCTGGAGCCCTGCCGGCTGCCGCTCGCGGGCGTCCACGGCCGCCGCGCCGACCTCGGCCTGCTGACGCCCCACCCCGACTGTCTGCTGCGCGCCCTGCGGGCCCGCGGCACACCGGCCCGCGGCGGCGTCCTGATCAGCTCCTCGGTCGCCGAACTCACCGCCGCCCAGCAGCTCGGCCTCCGCTTCATCGGATACGCCCCCCACCGCCGCCGGGGCGCCGGCGGCTGCGCGAGGAGGGCAGCGAGGTCACCGTGTCGTCCCTCGAACCGCTGCTGGAGGCCGCCCGTTCCCTGTGAAGGGGGGTGCTGTCCGGCCGACACTCCGCAGCGGCCCGGAATTACCCCCGTTCAGCGGCGCCCCGCCCGGCCGCCCAGGGAAGGCGCCCGCCCCCGGTGCCGCGCAGCATGTCCAGTGAGCCCGCCGACCAGGCGGGACGCCGAGGCCCGCGCACCCGGGAGGAGCTGCCGTGACCGTCAGCCTGGAGCAGTTGCGCCGCTGTCACTTCGCCGTCGACCTGGGCGCGGCGCGTACCCGCGTGTACGTGAAGGGCACCGGCCTGGTCGTCGACCAGCCGTCGGTCGCGGCCGTGAACACGCGGTCCGGCGCGCTCATCGCGGTGGGCGAGTTCGCGGAGCAGATGACGGGACGGACCCCGGACTACATCCGGGTCGTGCGGCCCATCTCCGGGGGCACCGTGGTCGACATCGAGATGGCCCAGCGGATGCTGCGGCACCTGCTCGGCGACAGGACGCGCCGGGCGCTGCGCCGCAAGCCCCGGCTGCGCGCGGCGGCCTGCACCCCGCACGACGCCGATCCGCTGGCCCAGCGGGCGACGATCGAGACGCTGGTCGGGCTCGGGGCCAGGCGGGTGGAGCTGGTGGACACGCTCATCGCGGCGGCCGTGGGGTGCGGGCTGCCGGTGGAACGGGCCGAGGCCACCATGATCATGGTGTGCGGGGCGGCGGCCACCCAGGTCGCGGTGCTGTCGATGGGGTCCATCGTCGCCGCCGAGCGGGTCCCGGTGGGCGGCGAGGCCGTGGACCACGCCATCGTGCAGCACCTGCGGCACGAGCACGAGCTGATGCTGCCCAGCCAGTCGGTACGGCCGCTCCAGCTCGCCCTGTCGGGCAACGGGCTCACCTCGCAGGGGCCGGCGTCCGCGGAGATCCACGGCCGGGACGTGGTGACGGGCCTGCCGCGCAGTGTGCGGGTGGACACCGCCGCCGTGCGCGGCGCGATCCAGACCCCGCTGACGGCCGTCCTGGACGGGATCGGCAAGGTGCTGCGCGACTGCCCGCCCGACCTGGTGGCCGATCTCGCCGACCGCGGGATCACCATGGTCGGCGGCTCCGCGCGGCTGCCCGGCTTCGACCAGATGCTGCGGCAGGCGACGGGGATGCCGGTGCACATCGCCGAACGGCCCGACATCTGCGCGGCGCAGGGCCTGGGCGACATGCTGGAGGGCCGGATCGAGCCGCTGGTGCTGAACCCCCTGGCCGCCTGAGGCCGGCGGCGGCTCAGCGGCCCAGGTAGGCCCGGATGGTCGTCCCCTCGGGTCCGGCGTGGACCCGCACCAGGTCCGCCACCAGGTTGACCAGCAGCAGACCGCGTCCGCCGCGCTGGTCGCGGGCGACGGGCCGGCGGCCGGCCAGCGGGTCGGCGAGGCGGCCCCCGTCGCGGACCTGGCACAGCACGGACCCGCTGTCGGGCCACACCGTGAGCACGCCCGTGCCGCCGCCGTGGACGACGCTGTTGGTGGTCAGCTCGGCGGTGATCAGCGTCAGGTTCTCCAGGGCCAGGCCGGACAGGCCCAGCCGGGCGCCGTGGTCGGTGGCCGAGTGCCGGACGGCGGAGAGCACGTCCTTGTGGAAGCCGACGGAGAGCAGGTCCGGGCCGTCCGGCACCGGTGGCAGCGGCTCGTTGTAGCGGGCGACCACCCCGTCCGGGTCGTAGGCGGCGCTCGCCCGCTCGCCCGCGGAGCCGGCCGGGATGAGGACGGGGTGGGTGGCGTGCGCGTCGGCGAGCGCCCGCTCGTCCAGGCGGGAGGTGTCGTACGGGCACAGGATGGTGATCTCGCGGCCCTGGAACGCGGCGTTGATCAGCGCCTCGTGCTGGGCGCAGGCCGGGTACTCGGCCGGGCTGCGGCCCGCCCACACCGGCTCGCCGATGATGCGGACCCGCCGGCCGGGCGGCTGGGCGTCGGCGAAGGCCCGCAGCACGCCGGGGATGATCCGGCCGGGGTTGCGGCCGGCCTCCCGCATGTCCAGGAACCGTACGGCGTCGCCGTCGGCGCCCAGCTCGTCCTGGATGAGGCGCAGGTTCTCGCCGGGCACCGCCACCGCGACCGGCTCCCCGGCGGCCAGCGCCGCCCGGACGAAGGGGACGGTGCCGGACACGTACTCCCGTGCGCCGGCGTAGAACAGGGCGGGGTGCACGAACGGGTCGGCGGCCTCGGCGGACCGGGCCTCGACGACTGCGGTCATGACGCCGACACCTCGATCCCCCGGAGTCCGGGCCACAGCAGGTCCAGCATGCGTGGCAGGACGGCCGGGGGCCGGTCCAGCACCAGCCGCCGCCGCTCGCCCCGGCGCCGGGCCGCGTCCGCCAGCGCGCCGGCGCCCGCGACGTCGACGAAGGTCAGCGCGGAAAGCTCCAAGTGATACACGTCATCGCCCTCGCGAACGGCCCGCTCCAGCGCGCGTTCCCAGATGCCCCGCGTGGGCAGGCTGACCTCGCCCGCCGCCCGCAGTCCGGTCCGCCCGCTCAGCGGGTACACATCGAGTCGCGGCACGGCGGGCGTGGGCACGACAACGACCCGCTGGGGCCTTCCCGGCTCGGTTCCGCTCACGCCATCCCCCCGCTGCACAGATACACGAGCGCCCAGTATGCGCCTCCGGCCGGCCCCGGGGGCCGAAGGCCCGGACACGACGGGCCGGTGCACGTGTCCGCACCCCGGACCGGGCGGGGCGAACCGCGCGGGGAACGCGCCGGGCGGCCGGAGCCAGGGGGCGGCCGGTTCAGTACGGCAGGATGCGTCCCGAGGGCGTCCTGCGGTCGATCTCCTGCCCTCGCGGCGCGGCGGGCCGCCGGCTGACACGTACCCGGATCCGACGGTCCATGACGCCCTCCTCCTGCCGACACCCCCCGGCTGGACGCCGGTAGGAGGTCCGTGCCCAGGACATGGCCCGTTCAAGCCTGAACGGGTCAAGTCGTGCCCGCGTCGGGGCGGTTGCCGTGGGCCGGCTACCGGGTCAGGTACCGGCCGAGGACCGGGTCGAGCTGGGTCACCCAGGTGCTCAGCCGGGCCTTGCGGCGGGCGTTCAGCTCGCAGGAGTACACACCGCCGTCCCACAGCCGGACGGTGACGGTGAGACGGTTGCCGCGCCAGGTGCGTTCGACGTGCGCGATCTCGTCCCACGGGAAGTCCGCGGTGGTGCCCGCGATCTCCAGGAGCACCCCGGCGGCGTTGACGACCACGCCGGCCTGCGCGTCGGCGAGGACGGCCTCCGGGCTGCCGTACGGGACCGGCGGCCCGAAACCGTAGGGGGCCGGCGGCGCGGCGGCGGGCAGGTGCGCGGGCGTGGCGGCCTGCACGGGCTGCTGGTACGGGGGCGGCGGGGGCGCGCCGAACCCCTGCGCCGCCGGGAGGAACACCGGCGGGGGCGCGGTGGGCATCTGCGGGGGCGCGGTGGGCACCTGCGGCGGCGGGGGCGGGGTGAGCGTCGTCGGTGGGTACGGGGTCAGCGGGTGGGCCGGCGGCGGGGCGGAGCCGGTCAGCAGGTCCAGCAGCGCGGTGGGCGTGGGCCGGTCCGCGGGCTCCTTGGCCAGACAGGCGGCCACGACGTCCGCCAGGGCGGCCGGTACGGCGGACAGGTCCGGCGGCTCGTGCACCGAGCGGTACATCAGCCCCATCGGGGTGCCCTCGCCCCACGCGGTGCCGCCCGCCGCCGCCACCAGCACGGCTCCGAGGGCGAACACGTCGGCGGCGCCGGTCACGTCGTGCCCCAGGGCCTGCTCGGGCGCGAGGAAGCCGGGGGTGCCGAAGGCGGTGCCGGTGGCGGTGAGGCGGGTGGACTCCACGGCCCGGGCGATGCCGAAGTCCAGGACGCGCGGCCCGTCGTCGGCCATGATGATGTTGCCCGGCTTCAGGTCGCGGTGGACCAGGCCGCAGGAGTGGATGGACTCCAGGGCCTCGGCGAGGGCGGCTCCCAGGGCCCGCAGCCGCGGCTCGTCCATGGCGCCGTCGGCGGCGAGCCGGGCCGCGAGGGTGGGCCCGGGGATGTAGGCGGTGGCCAGCCAGAGCGGGTCGCCGGTGACGTCGGCGTCTACCACCGGCGCCGTGTGGAAGCCGCCCACCGCCCGAGCCGCCTCGACCTCGCTGCGGAACCGCTCGCGGAAGACCGGGTCGGCGGCCAGTTCGGGCTTGGCGACCTTCAGCGCGACGGCCCGTCCGCCGCGCGTCCGTGCGAGGTGGACCGTGCCCATGCCGCCCTCGCCGAGCCGGCGCTCGACGAGGTATCCCCCGATGCGTTCCATGCGGACAAGTATGGCCGCCGGACAGGACCGTCCATCACCCCATCCGCGCCCGGGGGGCGGCCCGTGCCCCCTTCCGTGTCCGGCGGCCGGAGCGGCTCAGAGCACGACGTCCACGTCGTACGTGCGCAGCCAGGCGTCGAGCTGGAGGGTCGTCTCCAGCGCGGCCCGGCTCATGCCCTGCTCCAGTGCCGCGGCGCCCTCGCGCCGTACCCGTGCTCCGAGTTCCGGCGAGAGGAACGGGTCGAGCGGGCCGGAGCCGGCGCGGACCAGCTCGGCGAGGCGCTCGCGCAGGGTCCGGTTGTAGGCCTCGGCATTCATGGCCGCGCGCAGCAGGCTCTTCTCCCGGCCGTCGAAACTCTTCATCGCCCAGGGGATGTTGAAGGTGTACTCGACCAGCCGTGGTCGGCGAAGGGCACGCGGACCTCCAGTCCGCAGGTCATGCTCATGCGGTCCTTGCGGTCGAAGAGCACCTGGGCGTGGCGGGTGAGGGCTAGGTAGGTGACCTCGCGGTAGCGGGCCTCGGCGGGGTCGTCCAGGTGACGGCCGGCGTCGACCTCGGCGACGGCCGCGCTGTGGCAGTCCCGTTCGTAGGTGGCCAGGTCGAGCTTGGCGAGCAGGTCGGGGGTGAGGACGACCTCGTTGCCCCGGTAGTTGTGGCGGCCTTCAATGCTGAACAGCAGTCGTCGCCCTTGGCGATGGGCAGGTCGGGGTCGCTGACCGAGCAGGAGCGGATGCGGTCCAGGCCCCGGGTACGACCATCTGCTGTTCCACGACGGACGCGAGGAGTTCGCGCACCGTCCGGACGGTGTCGTCCAGGGAGTCGGTGTGCTCGGCCACGTGGAGCTGCCAGTAGCGCTCCTCGGTGAGGCCCGAGCGGTTCACGCGGACCACGCAGCCCGCCGGGACCTCGCGCATGCCGCGGAAGATCACGTGCCGGGATGTCCCGCAGCCCGTCCGCGTCGAGCACGGGACGGAAGGACGGGGTGGGCGACGACCTGCTCCGGTTCGCGGGGCGGGCGACCCCTTGTCCGGGGTGGACGACCCCTGTGTCCGGGGCGGACGGCCCGTACGGGGCGGTCACCGGGTCGGCCGCGCTCCGCGGTCGGCTAGGAAGGCCAGGGCCACGGCGGCCTCGCAGGCGATGCCCGTGGCGATGACCTCCTCGTCGATGCCCGTGCGGGACGAGTGCAGGGACGGGGCCTCGTCCGGGGACCGGCCCGGCGGGCAGGCGCCGAGGAAGGCCAGGGCGCCGGGGACCTCCTGGAGGACGTAGGAGAAGTCCTCCGCCGTCAGCGGCGCGGCCGGCAGCACGCCCACCGCCCCGGCGCCGAGCGCCTCCCCGGCGGTGCGCAGGACGAACCCGGTGAACCCGGCGTCGTTGACGGTGACCGGGTAGCCGGGTGTGACGGTCGCCTCCGCCGTCGCTCCGTGCGCCGCGGCCACCCCGTGGGCGACCCGGGCGATCGCCTCGTGCAGCCGCCGCCGGGTCCGCCCGGACAGGGTGCGCACGGTGCCGCCCAGCTCCGCGGTGTCCGGGACGACGCCCGGGGCGGTGCCCGCTTCCAGCCGCGTCACGCTGAGGACGGCGCTGTCGTCGGCGGCGAGGCCGCGGCTGACTGTCGTCTGGAGGGCGAGCACGATCTCGCAGGCCACGGGCACCGGGTCGCACGTGGTGTGCGGTGCCGACGCGTGGCCGCCGCGCCCGCGGACCAGGATCCGGAACCGGTCGGAGGCCGCCATCTGCGGTCCGGGGCGCAGCCACACCGTCCCGGCGGGCAGGGTGGGCTGTACGTGCAGGGCGAAGGCCGCGTCGGCCCGGCTGCCGGAGGCCTCCAGCACCCCTTCCGCGATCATGTGGCGGGCTCCGTGGTCGCCCTCCTCGCCGGGCTGGAACATGAACACCACGCGCCCGGCGAACGCCTCGCGCCGTCCGGCCAGCAGCCGTGCGGCGCCCACCAGCATCGCCATGTGGGCGTCGTGCCCGCACGCGTGCATCAGCCCGGGGGTCCGCGAGGCGAACGGCAGCCCGGTGTCCTCGGTGACCGGCAGCGCGTCCATGTCGGAGCGCAGCAGGATCGTCGGGCCGTCGCCGGCCCCGGTGAGGGTCGCGGTCACGGAGGACAGGGCGCGGCCGGTGCGGATCTCCAGGCCGAGGCCGTCGAGCGCGTCCAGGACCAGGCGCTGGGTGGCGGGCAGGTCCAGGCCCGTCTCCGGGCTGCGGTGCAGGGCGCGGCGCAGCGCGACCGCACCGGGAGCCCGCCGGCGTGCCGCATCGAGCAGGCCGGGGAGATCCGGGCCGGTGGGGTCGGGGCCCGCCGGGCGGGCGGGGTCGGCGTCGGGTGTGCCGGGCGGGGTCCGGGGCGGAGGTGGCAATGCGACCGTTCTCCTTCCGGGCCCGGCCCTGCCGGCGCGGCCCGCGAGGGGGCCTCACGAAGAGGCGGTACCCCTTCACCGTAGGGACGCCCCGGCCGCACCGCACCGCCCCGGGCGGTCTGCGGGCCACGGGACGCGGGACATGGGGCACGGCCATGGGACGCGGACGGTGAACGGGATGGGGGGCACGTGACAAGTAAAGAGGGTGACGGCCGTTCAACTGCGTGGCCCGCGCGGGTGAACGGTGGTCGCCGCCTCGGCGTGGCGGCCACCGTTCATCCGTCCTAGCAGGTCGCATCGATTCTGCGCCTGCACTGTCGGGTGGGGCGGGTGGGACTCGAACCCACGGCCGACGGATTATGAGTCCGCTGCTCTAACCGGCTGAGCTACCGCCCCATCGCGGCGTGTCGCGTACATGTGTGCGCGCCGTCTGCCGCAGCATAGCCGCTCATACGATCTCCTGCTTCGGATGGTCGGCTTCCGCGCTGCTCATGATCCCGAGGACGGCGACGCCGGGCCCGGCGGTTCCCGCGGACATGAAAAAGGACCCCTGCGGGGGTCCTCGTTCAGCGCTCCCCCGACTGGACTCGAACCAGTAACCTGCCGGTTAACAGCCGGCTGCTCTGCCAATTGAGCTACGGAGGACCGAAGCTCCCCCGACTGGACTCGAACCAGTAACCTGCCGGTTAACAGCCGGCTGCTCTGCCAATTGAGCTACGGAGGATCGCCTCGATTGCATCGATCGTACCTACCTGGGTATTCGCCAGGGGGCGGACGCTCGCTGCGACACATACATTAGCGCAAGCAGGGGGGTGCTCCGCCAATCGCTTCCCCTCGGGGTCAGCGCCGCACCAGAAACCAACGCACGGGAAGGGTGGCAGCCATGCGCTACCGGCTCACGTTCCTCGCCGGACTGTCCCTCGGTTACGTACTCGGCACGAGGGCCGGACGCGAGCGCTACGAGCAGTTGAAGAAGTCCGCACGGCAGGTCACCCAGAACCCTGCCGTGCGCAACACCGCCGAGACGGCCGCCCAGCAGGGCCGTGTCTACGCCGGCAAGGCCTTCCACACGGTCAGCGACAAGGTCGGCGACCACGTCCCGGAGTCCGTCGCCCAGCGGGTGCGGTCCCTGCGCGAGCGCGGCGTCAACGGCACGGGTGAGGACGACTGGGGCACCAGCACCACCTGAGGCCGTTGCCCGGCGCCGGCGACCGCCGCGGCCCCTCGGCCGGACCAGCCCCGCGGATACGGCAAAATTCGTAGGCATGGGGATAGTCGCCGGCTTGGACAGCTCGCCCGATTTCACGCGCATCGTGGTCTGCGACACGGACACGGGCGCCGTGCTGAGGCAGGGGTACGCCCCTCATCCGGTCGAGGCGCCGGACGGGGGGCGGCCCAGTGACGTCGACCCGCAGGCCTGGCTGCTCTCCCTGGGCGAGGCCGCGGGCGGCGGTCTGCTGGAGGGCGTGCAGGCCATCGGCGTCTCCTCGCAGCAGAACGCGCTGATCCCGCTGGACGCCCAGGGCAACACCGTCCGCCCGGCACTGGTCGGCGGCGACAAGCGCGCGCAGGTCGCGGCGGCGGACCTCGTGGACGCGCTCGGCGGCCGGGAGGCCTGGGCACAGGCAGTCGGAAGCGTTCCGCAGGCCGCCCAGCCGGTCACCAAACTGCGCTGGCTGGCGAAGAACGAACCGGAGAACGCGCGGCGCGCCACCGTCCTGCTCCAGGCCCACGACTGGCTGGTCTGGCAGCTACTGGGACGGCCGGCGCGCCGCACCACCGACCGCGGCGGGGCCTCCGGCACGGGGTACTGGTCGGCGGCCACCGGCGCCTACCGGCCCGAGCTGATCGAGCTGGCCCTCGGTCACCAGGCGATGCTGCCGGAGGTGATCGGCCCCTCGGACGCGGCCGGTACGACCCCGGAGGGGCTGCTGATATCCGCCGGGACCGGGGAGACCATGGCCGCCGCGTTCGGGCTCGGGATCGGGCTCGGGGACGCCGTCGTCTCGCTCGGCGCGTCCGGGTCCGTGATGGCCGTCCATCCGGAGGCGCTCGCCGACCAGTCCGGGATGATCACCTCCCTCGCCGACGCCACCGGCATGCACCTGCCGGTCGTCACCACCCTGAACGCCGTACGCACGCTGCGCGGCACCGCCGAACTGCTCGGGCTGGCGGACCTGGAGAGCCTGTCCGACCTGGCGGCGAAGTCCACGCCGGGCGCGCACGGCCTGGTGCTGCTGCCCTATCTGGAGGGTGAGCGGACGCCGAACCTGCCGCACACCGCGGGGACCCTGTCGGGGCTGCGGCGGGAGTCGATGAAGCCGGAGCACCTGGCGCGGGCCGCGTTCGAGGGCATGCTGTGCGGGCTCGCCGACGCGCTGGACGTGCTGCGCGGGCGGGGTGTGGAGGTGCGGCGGATCTTCCTGCTCGGCCCGGCCGGGGGGCTGTCCGCCGTGCAGGCCTCGGCGCCCTCGCTGTTCGGCGCGCAGGTCGTCGTGCCGCAGCCCGCGGACTACGCGGCGATCGGCGCGGCCCGGCAGGCGGCCTGGGCGCTCGGGGTGTCGCAGGGCACCCTCGACCCGCGGAACCCGCCGGCCTGGCAGGGCGCGGCGGCGCAGGTGCTGGAACCGGGCGAGGAGCTGGCCGTGGGGCAGGCGGTACGGCAGCAGTTCACGGCGGTGCGGGAACAGACCCATCCGGGGGCGTTCCGGTCATGACGCGGCGCGCACCGGACCGGTCGGGTTAATCGGTTGGGGTAACACGGGTGGTGTGCCCGACGATAGGGGCCAGGGGCAACCGTCCAGCCCTGTCGCCGACTCCGAGAGACGTAGCGTGCTCATACGACTTCTGCGGACCTATCTCAGGCCCTACAAGAAACCCATCGCCTTCCTGGTGCTGCTCCAGTTCCTCCAGACCTGCGCCACCCTCTACCTGCCCACCCTGAACGCCGACATCATCGACAACGGTGTGGTGAAGGGTGACACCGGGTACATCCTGTCTTTCGGCGCCCTGATGATCGGCATCTCGCTGGCCCAGGTCGTGTGCAACATCGGTGCCGTGTACCACGGCGCCCGGACCGCCTCCGCCCTCGGCCGGGACGTGCGCGGTGCCGTCTTCGACCGCGTCCAGTCGTTCTCCGCGCGTGAGGTCGGTCATTTCGGGGCCCCCTCGCTCATCACCCGTACGACGAACGACGTGCAGCAGGTCCAGATGCTGGCCCTGATGACGTTCACCCTGATGGTGTCGGCGCCCATCATGTGCGTGGGCGGGATCGTGCTGGCGCTCGGCCTGGACGTGCCGCTGTCCGGGGTACTGGCCGCGGTCGTACCCGTGCTCGGTGTCTGCGTGACGCTCATCGTGCGCCGGCTCCGCCCGCTGTTCCGGTCGATGCAGGTCCGCCTGGACACGGTGAACCGGGTGCTGCGCGAGCAGATCACCGGCAACCGGGTCATCCGCGCCTTCGTCCGGGACGAGTACGAGCAGGGCCGGTTCGGCGAGGCGAACGCCGAGCTGACCGGGATGCAGCTCGCCACCGGCCGGATGCTCGCCCTGATGTTCCCGATCGTCATGACGGTGGTGAACCTGTCGTCCCTCGCGGTGGTCTGGTTCGGCGCCCACCGGATCGACAGCGGCGAGATGGCGATCGGCGACCTGACCGCGTTCCTCGCGTATCTGATGCAGATCGTCATGTCGGTGATGATGGCGACCTTCATGTTCATGATGGTGCCGCGCGCCGAGGTGTGCGCCGAGCGGATCGAGGAGGTCCTCGGGACGGAGTCCAGCGTCGTACCGCCGGCCGCCCCGGTCCGGGAGCTGCGCGGGCACGGACACCTGGAGATCCGGGACGCGGGCTTCCGCTATCCGGGCGCCGAGGAGCCGGTGCTGAAGGCCGTCGGCCTGGTGGCCCGGCCCGGCGAGACGACCGCCGTGATCGGCTCCACCGGCAGCGGCAAGTCGACGCTGCTCGGACTCGTCCCCCGGCTGTTCGACGCCACCGAGGGCGAGGTGCTGGTCAACGGCGTGGACGTCCGGTCCGTCGATCCGGCGCTGCTCGCGAGGACCGTGGGGCTCGTCCCGCAGAAGCCGTACCTGTTCGCGGGCACCGTCGCCACCAACCTCCGTTACGGCAACCCGGACGCCACCGACGAGGAGCTGTGGCACGCGCTGGAGGTGGCACAGGCCGAGGGCTTCGTGCGGAAGCTGGAGGGCGGCCTGGACGCCCCGATCGCGCAGGGCGGCACCAACGTCTCCGGCGGCCAGCGCCAGCGCCTGGCCATCGCGCGCACCCTGGTGCAGCGCCCCGGGATCTACCTGTTCGACGACTCCTTCTCCGCGCTCGACTACGCGACCGACGCGGCCCTGCGCGCCGCGCTCATCCGGGAGACCGCCGAGGCGACCGTCGTCATCGTCGCCCAGCGGGTGGCGACCATCCGGGACGCCGACCGGATCATCGTGCTCGACGAGGGCCGCGTGGTCGGCTCCGGCCGGCACGCCGAACTGATGGCGTCCAACGAGACCTACCGGGAGATCGTGCTCTCCCAACTGACGGAAGCGGAGGCCGCCTGATGGCCGGGCCCATGGGACGCATGATGGCCGGGGGCGGCCCGGACCAGCGCTCGATGGACTTCAAGGGGTCGGGCAGACGGCTCGTCGCCCAGTTCAGACCGGAACGCGTCACGATCTACACGCTGCTGCTCTGCGTGGTCGTCAGCGTGGGCCTGAGCGTGATCGGCCCGAAGATCCTCGGGCGCGCCACCGACCTGGTGTTCTCCGGCCTCATCGGCCGGCAGATGCCGGACGGCGCCACGAAGGCACAGGTCCTGGCGAGGATGCGCGAGCACGGCCAGGGCCGGGTCGCGGACATGCTCAAGAGCACCGACTTCACGCCGGGCCAGGGCATCGACTTCGACGCCGTCGGCCGCGTCCTGCTGTTCGCGCTCGGCACCTTCCTGGTCGCCGGTCTGCTGATGGCGGTCGCGACCCGGCTGGTGAACCGGGCCGTGAACCGCACGATGTACCGGCTGCGCGAGGACGTGCAGAAGAAGCTGTCGCGGCTGCCGCTGTCGTACTTCGACAAGCGTCAGCGCGGTGAGGTGCTGTCCCGGGCGACCAACGACATCGACAACATCGGGCAGACGCTCCAGCAGTCGATGGGCCAGTTGATCAACTCGGTGCTGACCATCGTCGGCGTCCTCGCGATGATGTTCTGGGTCTCCTGGATCCTGGCGCTGGTCGCGCTCGTCACCGTCCCGCTGTCGTTCGTGGTCGCCACCCGGGTCGGCAAGCGGTCGCAGCCGCACTTCGTGCAGCAGTGGCGGTCCACCGGCAAGCTGAACGCGCACGTCGAGGAGATGTACACCGGGCACGCCCTGGTGAAGGTCTTCGGGCGGCAGGCGGAGTCGGCGCGGCAGTTCGCCGAGCAGAACGAGGCGCTGTACGAGGCCGGGTTCAGGGCGCAGTTCAACAGCGGCGTCATGCAGCCGCTGATGATGTTCGTGTCCAACCTCAACTACGTGCTGGTGGCGGTCGTCGGCGGGCTGCGGGTCGCGTCCGGCGCCCTGTCCATCGGTGACGTGCAGGCCTTCATCCAGTACTCGCGGCAGTTCTCGATGCCGCTGACGCAGGTCGCGTCGATGGCGAACCTGGTGCAGTCCGGTGTCGCCTCGGCCGAGCGGGTCTTCGAACTCCTGGACGCGGAGGAGCAGGAGGCGGACCCGGTGCCGGGCGAGCGGCCCGAGGAGCTGCGCGGCCGGGTGCGGCTGGAGCACGTGTCGTTCCGGTACGACCCCGAGAAGCCGCTGATCGAGGACCTGAACCTCGCGGTGGAGCCGGGGCACACGGTGGCCATCGTCGGCCCGACCGGTGCGGGCAAGACCACGCTGGTCAACCTGCTGATGCGGTTCTACGACGTCTCCGGCGGGCGGATCACGCTCGACGGGGTCGACATCCGCAGGATGTCCCGCGACGAACTGCGGGCCGGGATCGGCATGGTGCTCCAGGACACCTGGCTGTTCGGCGGCACCATCGCGGAGAACATCGCGTACGGCGCCTCGCGGGAGGTCACGCGCGGGGAGATCGAGGAGGCGGCGCGGGCGGCGCACGCCGACCGGTTCGTCCGCACGCTCCCCGACGGGTACGACACCGTGCTCGACGACGAGGGCACGGGCGTCAGCGCCGGCGAGAAGCAGCTCATCACCATCGCGCGGGCGTTCCTGTCCGACCCGGTGATCCTGGTGCTGGACGAGGCGACGAGTTCCGTCGACACGCGCACGGAGGTGCTGATCCAGAAGGCGATGGCCAAACTGGCGGCCGGGCGCACGTCGTTCGTGATCGCGCACCGGCTGTCGACGATCCGGGACGCCGACGTCATCCTCGTCATGGAGAACGGGTCCATCGTGGAACAGGGCGCGCACGCCGAGCTGCTGGCGGCCGGCGGCGCCTACGCCCGCCTGTACCAGGCCCAGTTCGCGCAGGCCGTCGCCGAGGTGGACTAGGCGGCCGGGGGCCGCCGCCGGGCGGCCCCCGGTCAGTCCAGGTAGCCCCTGAGCTGGTCCGCGAAGGCGTGGTCGCGGAGTTTGTTCAGGGTCTTGGACTCGATCTGCCGTATCCGCTCCCGGGTCACCCCGAAGATGCGGCCGATCTCCTCCAGGGTGCGGGGGCGGCCGTCGGCCAGGCCGTAGCGGAGCTGGACGACCTTCCGCTCCCGCTCCCCCAGCGTGGACAGCACGGCCTCCAGGTGCTGGCGCAGCAGCAGGAACGCCGCCGACTCCACGGGGCTGGCCGCGTCGCCGTCCTCGATGAGGTCACCGAGGGCGACATCGTCCTCCTCGCCGACCGGGGCGTGCAGCGACACCGGTTCCTGGGCGAGCCGCAGCACCTCGCCGATCCGCTCGGGCGGCAGGTCCAGGTGGGCGGCGACCTCGTCCGCCGTCGGCTCGCAGCCGCGCTCCTGGAGCAGCCGCCGCTGGACGCGGACGACCCGGTTGATCAGCTCCACGACGTGGACCGGGACGCGGATGGTGCGGGCCTGGTCGGCCAGGGCCCGGGACATGGCCTGACGGATCCACCAGGTGGCGTACGTGGAGAACTTGTAGCCGCGCGCGTAGTCGAACTTCTCCACGGCCCGGATGAGCCCGAGGTTGCCCTCCTGGACGAGGTCCAGCATGGTCAGTCCGCGGCCGACGTACCGCTTGGCGACGGACACCACCAGGCGCAGGTTGGCCTCGATGAGCCGGCGCTTGGCCATCCGGCCCATGACCACCAGGCGGTCCAGGTCGTGCGCCAGCCGGCTGTCCAGGTCGGGCGTGCTGACCAGCTTCTCCTCGGCGAACAGGCCGGCCTCGACCCGGCGGGCCAGCTCGACCTCCTCGGCGGCGGTGAGCAGCGGGATGCGGCCGATCTCGCGCAGGTACTGGCGGAACAGGTCGGCCGAGGGGCCGCCGGACTCGGCCCGGGCGACGGCCGGGGCCTCGACGGGTTCGGTGACGTCCTCGGCCTCCTCGATCTCCGCCGGTTCCGCCGCTTCGGCCGGTTCTCCGGGGTCCTCGTCGGACACCCCGGCGGCCGGGGCCTCGGGGTGCCGGGCGGCGCGGCCCTGCGGGGGTACGGCCCTGAGGACGTCCGTCTCCGCGTCCGGTTCGTCCGCGGTGGAGCGGGCGCTGCTGTCGGTCTGGGCGACGATCTGGGTCTGCACGGGGGGCGACCTCCAGGATGATCGCTGCTGAAGGGGGCGGCAGCGGTACTTCGGGGGCGGAGAGTCGACGGCCTGCGCTCCGAGGACCCGGGCACCGGCCCCCAGTGTGGAGTACGACACAACGCCGCCACGAGGGGCGTGCGGTGACTTTTTGCATCCGGTCCGTGACCGTTCGCTGACCGCGCCCTCAGCGGCGGCCCCGGCTGCGCCGCTGACCTGGCGTGATCCCGGGCGCCCGGGGACCGGGGTGGCTAGAGCGCTGCCGCGCCGCGTTCGCGCAGGGCCTGGTCGTACTGCTGGAGGACCCACACCTCGTTCTGGACGGCGGTCAGCCGGGCCGGGTCGCCGCCGGCGGCGAGGCGGGTGAGCTGGGACTGGATGTCGCGGATGCGGCGCTCCACGGCCCGGCGGCGGATCTGCACCAGGACCGTGCCGGCGTACGTCTCGTCCACCGTGCGGCGCAGGATCGGCTCGACGGCCAGTTCGGTGACCATCGCGCGGACGGTGTCGTCGGGGGCGGCCTCCCGCACCCGGACGACGTACTCCTGCGGGTCGGACACGCCGTACTCGGCGCCGCCCGCCTCCGCGACGGCCTGGCGCACGGCGGCGTACGGCGGGGCGGTGAACTCGTCCATGCCGTAGGCGTCGAAGGCCGGGGAGACCAGCTCGGGGCGCTGCAGGGCGAGTTTGAGCAGCTCGCGTTCGGCGGCGTGGACGGGGTTGCGCAGGGTCAGCGCCGGGCCGCCGGAGGTCGGGCGGGGGGCCTCGGTCCACTGGGGGCCGGCCGGGCGGGACGGGCCCTGCCGCGGGTCGCCCTTGCCGCCGCGGTCGCGGGCCCAGCGGGCGAGCTGGCCGACCCGGCGGACCACGAACTGGGTGTCGAGGATGCCGAGCATGCCGGCCAGTTCGACGGCGACCTCGTGCTGGGCGCCGCTGTTCTTGATCCGGGCGACGATCGGGGCGGCCTCGTCCAGGGCGGCGGCGCGGCCGGCCGGGGTGTCGAGGTCGTAGCGGATCAGGATCTGGCGGAGCGCGAACTCGAAGAGCGGGGTGCGGGGCTGGACCAGGTCGGCGACGGCCTCGTCGCCCTTGGCGAGACGCAGGTCACAGGGGTCCATGCCGTCGGGCGCGATCGCGATGTACGTCTCGGCGGCGAACTTCTGGTCGTCCTCGAAGGCGCGCAGGGCGGCCTTCTGGCCGGCCGCGTCGCCGTCGAAGGTGAAGATGACGCGGGCGCTGCCGTTGTCCATCAGCAGCCGACGCAGGATCTTGATGTGGTCGCCGCCGAAGGCCGTGCCGCAGGTCGCGATGGCGGTCGTCACCCCGGCGAGGTGGCAGGCCATGACGTCGGTGTAGCCCTCGACCACGACCGCCCGGCTCGCCTTCACGATCTCCTTCTTGGCCAGGTCGATGCCGTACAGGACCTGGCTCTTCCGGTAGATCGCCGTGTCGGGGGTGTTGAGGTACTTCGGGCCGTTGTCCGCCTCGTACAGCTTGCGGGCGCCGAAGCCGACGACCTCGCCGCCGATGTCCCGGATCGGCCACATCAGGCGGCCCCGGAACCGGTCGATGGGGCCCCGGCGGCCCTCCTGGGACAGGCCGGACAGGAGCAGTTCCTTGTCGGTGAAGCCCTTGCCGCGCAGGTAGCGGGTGAGGTGGTCCCAGCCCTGGGGGCTGTAGCCGACGCCGAAGTGGACGGCGGCGGCCTGGTCGAAGCCGCGTTCGGCGAGGAAGACCCGGCCGGTCTCGGCCTCGGGGCTGGTGGCGAGCTGCTCCGCGTACCACTGGGCGGCGATCTTGTGCGCCTCGACCAGGCGGATGCGCTCACCGCGCTGGTGGGCCGGGTTGTACCCGCCCTCCTCGTACCGCAGGGTGATGCCGGCCTGGGCGGCGAGGCGCTCGACCGCCTCCGAGAAGGAGAGGTGGTCCACCTTCATCACGAAGGTGATGGTGTCGCCGCCCTCCTGGCAGCCGAAGCAGTGGAAGAGTCCCTTGCTGGGGCTGACCTGGAAGGACGGCGACTTCTCGTCGTGGAACGGGCACAGGCCCTTGAGGTTGCCGCCGCCCGCGCTGCGTAGCTGGAGGTACTCGGAGACCACGGCGTCGATCGGGACCGCGTCCCGTACCGCCTTCACGTCCTCGTCGTTGATCCGTCCTGCCACGCGTGAATTCTACGGGGGTGGTGCGGCAGTGCCGGTGCGCGCGGCGGTCAGGAGGTGAGGCTGTCGAGCGGTACGTGCGGGTTCGAGAGTGCCTCGATGTTCACCGGGGACCGGGAACGGAGGAGCTGCTGGATCTGCTCTGTGACATCCCACACGTTCACGTTCATCCCGGCCAGCACGCGGCCCCGCTGCACCCAGAACGCGATGAACTCCCGTTTGCCGGCGTCGCCGCGGATCACCACCTCGTCGTACGAGCCGGGCGGCGCCCACCCGCTGTACTCCATGCCCAGGTCGTACTGGTCACTGAAGAAGTACGGCACGCGGTCGTAGATGACGTCCTTGCCGAGCATGGAGCGGGCGGCGGCCGGCCCGCCGTTCAGGGCGTTGGCCCAGTGCTCGACCCGCAGCCGGGTGCCGAACAGGGCGAGCGGGAAGGACGCCACGTCACCGGCCGCGTAGATGTCCGGGTCACTGGTGCGCAGCCGCTCGTCGACGACGATGCCGCCGCCGCGCGCCGGGTCGGCGGTCTCCAGCCCCGCGGCCTCCGCGAGGCCCGTGCGGGGAGCGGCGCCGATCGCGGCGAGGACGTCGTGCGCGGGGTGTTCCTCACCGTCGTCCGTGCGGGCGGCGAGGACCATGCCGTCCTGTCCGACGATCTCCGTGAGCCGGACGCCGAAGCGGAAGCGGACGCCGTGCTCGCGGTGCAGCTCCGCGAAGACGTTGCCCAGCTCGGGGCCGAGAACGCCGTGCAGCGGGGTCGGCGCCGGCTCGATCACCGTGACCTCCGCGCCGTACTCGCGGGCCGCCGCCGCGACCTCCAGGCCGATCCAGCCGGCGCCGGCGATCACGAGGTGCCCGTTGTCCCGGCCGAGCGCGGCCAGTACGCGTCTGAGCCGTTCGGCGTGGGACAGCCGGCGCAGATGGTGGACGCCCGTGAGGTCGGTGCCCGGGATGTCGAGGCGGCGGGGTTCGGCGCCGGTGACCAGGAGCAGCTTGTCGTAGCGGACGAGGGTGCCGTCGTCGCCGAAGCGGACCGTCTTCGCCGTACGGTCGACGCGGTCGACGGTCTGCCCGAGGTGCAGCTCGATGTCGTTGCGCGCGTACCAGGCGGGCTCGTGCACGAAGACGCTGTCGCGTTCCTCCTTGCCGAGCAGGTAGCCCTTGGACAGCGGCGGGCGCTCGTAGGGGTGGTCGCGTTCGTCGCAGATCAGTATCACCCGGCCGGTGAAGCCCTCCGCCCGGAGCGTCTCGGCCGCCTTCGCCCCGGCGAGACCGCCTCCGACGATGACGAATGTCTGATCCGCGTCGACCACGTGATGCCTCCTCATAAGGTTGCCGCCACCTGCGAGCGTCCCGCACGCAGCGTGATGCGGGAAGAGGGTGTGACCCGTTCAGGCCACGTAGGGTCACATTCCTTTCACAGCCGCCCCGTCAGTCTCGCGTGCAGCGAGAGGGCGGAGGCGTCGGTGAGGGAGGCGACCTGGTCGACGATCACCCGCTTGCGCGCGTGGTCGTCGGCCGCCGCGACGAACAGCGCCCGGAACTGCGGGTCCAGGTCGTCCGGGGCGCGGGCGGTGAGCGCCTCGGCCAGCTCCGCGACGATCACCCGCTGGTCGGCGCGCAGTTGTTCCTGCTCGGCGCGCTGTATGACGAACCGGTCGGCGACCGCCTTGAGCACCGCGCACTCCATGCGGGCGGCGCGGGGCACGACGAGTTCGGCGCCGTAGCGGGTGAGCCGGCCGGTGCCGTACGCGGCCCGGGTGGCGCCCTCGGCGGCCAGGCAGAACCGGCCGATGAGCTGGCTGGTGGCGTCCTTCAGGCGGGCCTGTGCCACCGCCGTGCCGTCATAGCCGTGCGGCCACCACTCCTGCTCCAGGAGGCGGTCCAGGGCCGCGGCGAGTTCCGCGGGGCTGGTGTCCGCGGGGACGTACCGGCCGACGGCGACCTCGAACACCGCCTGCCGTTCCGGTTGGGCGCGCAGGCAGCCGGGATCGATGTGGCCCGCGTGCAGGCCGTCCTCCACGTCGTGCACCGAGTAGGCCACATCGTCCGACCAGTCCATCACCTGCGCCTCGAAGCAGATGCGGGCGCCGGGGGCGTGCTGTCTGACCCAGTCGAACACCGGGCGGTCGTCCTCGTACACGCCGAACTTCCCCGACGCCGGGTCGGTGGGGTGGGCGCCGCGCGGCCAGGGGTACTTGGTGGCGGCGTCGAGGGTGGCGCGGGTGAGGTTGAGACCGACGGAGCCCTCCGGGGTGAAGCGCTTGGGTTCGATGCGGGTGAGCAGCCGCAGGGACTGGGCGTTGCCCTCGAAGCCGCCGCAGTCGTCGGCGAACTCGTTCAGCGCGTGTTCGCCGTTGTGGCCGAAGGGCGGGTGGCCGAGGTCGTGGGAGAGACAGGCCGCCTCGACCAGGTCGGGGTCGCAGCCGAGGGCGGCGCCCAGCTCCCGGCCGACCTGGGCGCACTCCAGGGAGTGGGTGAGGCGGGTGCGGGGGCTGGCGTCCCAGACCAGGCTGCGCGTTCCCGGGGTGACCACCTGGGTCTTGCCCGCCAGGCGGCGCAGGGCGGCGGAGTGCAGGACGCGGGCGCGGTCGCGCTGGAAGGCGGTGCGGCCGGGGCGTTTGTCCGGCTCGGGGGCCCAGCGGTCGGCCGACACCGGGTCGTATGCCGACGCGAGCGCGGTGCTTGTGCCTGTGCCTGTGCCTGTGCCTGTGCCTGTGCGTGCGGTGCGTGCGGTGCCTGCGGTGCGTGCGGTGCCTTCCATGGTTCGACAGTACGGGCCGGCACCGACAAAAACGGGCTGCCGCCTGCCGTGCTCTCAGGCGGAGGCCAGTTCCGGCTCCCGGCTCACGTGGGCCTGGTCGTACCGGTGCAGGACCAGACGGGCCATCGCCTCGTGGGCGCCCAAGGGGGCCGAGGCGAGCCACGGGGCCCGGTCCGCGCACTGGGTGGCGAAGCGGCCCGGGGCCGTGAAGTACGACGCGACCGCCACCCGGTGCCGGCCGCGTGCCGCGAGGGCGCGCAGGGCGGCCGGAACCGTCGGTGCCGCCGCGCAGGCGTACGCGGGGACGACGGGCACGCCGAGGCGGGCGGAGAGCAGGCGGGCGGTGCCGCGGGTGTCGGCGGCCGAGTCGGGGTCGCGGGAACCGGCCGCGGCGAGGACCACCGCGCTGGTGCGGCGGGCGGCGGCGTCCATGGCCACGGGCCAGCCGGCCTCCAGGAGGCGGTCGTGCAGGGTGCGGGCGAGGAGCGGGTGCGGGCCGAGGGGGGCGGCCACGCGTGCGCCCGCCGGTGCGGCTGCGGCCATCGCGGGGATGTCCTGCCGGACGTGGTAACCGCGGCCGAGGAGCAGCGGTACGAGCACGGCGGGGGTGTCGCCGAGGGCGGCGAGGGTGTCGGGCAGCAGGGGCGCGTTCAGTTCGATGTGGCCGAGGTGGACCGGGAGGCCGGGGCGCAGTGCGCGGACCTGTCCGGCCAGGGCCCGTACGGTGGTGAGCGCCCGGGGGTCGCGGCTGCCGTGGGCGACCAGGACCAGGGCGGGCGGGGCCGGGCGGCGGGACCGGAGCGGGGGGACGAGCCGGAGCCGGCCGGTGCTGCCATCGGTCCTAGGGTCCGCCGTGGGGCCGAGGGGGACGCGGGGTTCGTCGCTGCGTGGGTTCGACGCCGTCATGGAAGGATCCTGTCGGTCGGAGGTTGCGTCGCCGTTGCCGGCCCGTCACGGGTGTTTTCCGCCGTTTCACCACGGACGGACGCGGGGTGTGAGGCGAACCGGACGGGCGCCGGTGGCGTCTCCCTGACCGGAAGCGATCTCTGGGGGGCGCATGAGGATCCGTCGACCGCGGCTGCCGCGCACGCGCACCGGGCAGCGGCGGCTGGTGCAGGCCGTGATGGCCGGGTGCGTGCTGGCGCTGCTGCCGGTGACCTGGCTGTACGTGTCCACGGCGGACCGGCTGCGCACCACGGCCGACGTGCCGCACACCGAGGTGGCGATGGTGTTCGGGGCGGGGTTGTGGAAGCAGGGGGAACCGTCGCCGTACCTCGCGCACCGGCTGGACGCGGCGGCCCGGCTGTACCGGCAGGGGCGGATCGAGGTCGTCCTCGTCACCGGGGACAACAGCCGGGAGGACTACGACGAGCCGGACGCCATGCGCACCTATCTGACCCGGCACGGCGTGCCGGACGCGCGCATCGTCAGCGACTACGCCGGCTTCGACACCTGGGACTCCTGCGTCCGGGCCAGGAAGATCTTCGGGGTGCACCGGGCGGTGCTGATCAGCCAGGGCTTCCACATCCGGCGGGCGGTCGCGCTGTGCGAGGCCGCGGGCGTGGCGTCGTACGGCGTCGGGGTGGACGCGAAGCACGACGCGACCTGGTACTACGGCGGCACGCGCGAGGTGTTCGCGGCGGGCAAGGCGGCGCTGGACGCGGTGTTCCGCCCGGACCCGCGGTTCCTCGGGCGGAAGGAGCCGGGGGTGGCGCGGGCGCTGGCCGCCGGGCGGTGACCGTGTCCTCACGACCCCACCGCCCCACCGCCCCATGGCCTCTCGGCCCCACGGCCTCACGGCCCCCGGACCGGCGCGGGGAGGTCGCCGTGCCGGGCGTGTAACGGGATCCGGCCCGGGGGCGTAACACGCCGGACCCACGCTGGGCGGCATGGAGAACACCTCGGCGCCCACCCACTGCCCGTACTGCGCCCTTCAGTGCGGGATGACGCTCACACCCCTGCCCCAGGGGGGCGTCGAGGTCACCGAGCGCCCGGACTTCCCCGTCAACCGGGGCGCGCTGTGCGGCAAGGGCCGCACAGCGGCACAGGTGCTGTCGCCGGCGGTACGGCTGACCGCGCCGCTGGTCCGGGAGGGCGGCCGGCTGGTGGAGGCCGACTGGCCCCAGGCGCTGGACCGGATCGCCGAGCGGCTCGGGGCGGCCCGGGAGCGGTACGGCGCGGACGCCCTCGGGGTGTTCGGCGGGGGCGGGCTGACCAACGAGAAGGCGTACGCGCTCGGCAAGTTCGCGCGGGTCGTGCTGGGCACCTCGCAGATCGACTACAACGGCCGGTTCTGCATGTCGTCGGCCGCCGCGGCGGGCACGAAGGCGTTCGGTCTCGACCGTGGGCTGCCGTTCCCGCTGGAGGACATCCCGCGGACCGGCTGCGTGATCCTCGTCGGATCCAATCTCGCCGAGACCATGCCGCCGTCGCTGCGCTTCTTCACGGAACTCCGGGAGAACGGCGGCACGCTGATCGTCGTGGACCCGCGCCGGACGAAGACCGCCGAACAGGCCGACCTGCACCTCGCGCCGCGCCCCGGCACCGATCTCGCCCTCGCGCTCGGCCTGCTGCACCTGGTGGTCGCGGAGGGGCGGACGGACGAGGCGTACATCCGCGAGCGGACCACCGGCTGGGCGGAGGCCCGGGCCGCGGCGATGGCGCACTGGCCGGAGTACGTGGAGCGGATCACGGGCGTGCCCGTGCCGCAGCTCCGCGAGGCGGTACGGATGTTCTGCGCACCGGAGGCGGCGATGGTGCTCACCGCGCGCGGGCCGGAGCAGCAGTCCAAGGGCACGGACACGGTGGGCGCGTGGATCAACCTGTGCCTGGCCACCGGGCGGGCGGGGCGTCCGCTGTCCGGGTACGGGTGTCTGACCGGCCAGGGCAACGGGCAGGGCGGACGCGAACACGGCCAGAAGGCCGACCAGTTGCCCGGCTACCGCAAGCTCGACGACCCGGCGGCCAGGCGGCACGTGGCCGGGGTGTGGGGCGTGGACCCGGACGCGCTTCCCGGCCCGGGGCGCAGCGCCTACGAACTCCTCGACGCCCTCGGCACGGACGTGCGGACGCTGCTGCTGATGGGCTCCAACCCGGTGGTCTCCGCCCCCCGCGCGGCCCACGTCGAACAACGGCTGCGCTCCCTGGACTTCCTGGCCGTGGCCGACGTCGTCCTGTCGGAGACGGCGGAGCTGGCGGACGTCGTGCTGCCGGTCGCCCAGTGGGCGGAGGAGACCGGCACGACGACCAGCCTGGAGGGCAGGGTGCTGCTGCGCCGCCGGGCCGTCGCTCCCCCGCCCGGCGTCCGCACCGACCTGTACGTCCTGCACGAGCTGGCCGCCCGGCTCGGGGTGGAGAAGGGCTTCCCGACCGACCCCGAGGAGGTCTTCGAGGAACTCCGCCGAGCCAGCGCGGGCGGCCCCGCGGACTACTCGGGCATCACCTACCGCCGCCTCGCCGAGGAGAACGGCGTCTTCTGGCCCTGCCCGGCCGAACCACCCACCACGCGGACCGGAGGCGCGGACGCGGGCGCGGCACCGGGGTCGGACGGCCTGGCGGTGGCGCGGGCCGACGGCACCCGGGCGGCTCCCGGCGGCGTCCCCGGCCCCGGTCCCGACCCCGTTCCCGGCACCGAGGCGCATCCCGGGTCGCCGCGGCTCTTCCTCGAACGGTTCGCGACTGCCGACGGTCGCGCGCGGTTCGTCCCCGTCGTGCACCGGGCGACCGCCGAGGAGCCGGACGACGAGTATCCGCTGGTGCTGACCACCGGCCGGGTGGTGTCGCAGTACCAGTCGGGGGCGCAGACCCGGCGTGTGGCGGAGCTGAACGCGGCGGCGCCGGGACCGTTCGTGGAGCTGCATCCGCGGCTCGCGGCCCGGCTGGGGGCGGCCGACGGCGACCCGGTCGCGGTGGTCTCCCGGCGGGGCCGGGCCGTGGCGCCGGCGCGGGTCACCGCCGCCATCCGCCCGGACACCGTCTTCATGCCCTTCCACTGGCCGGGCGAGGGCCGTGCCAACACCCTCACCAACCCGGCCCTGGACCCTACGTCGGGGATGCCGGAGTTCAAGTCGTGCGCGGTGCGGGTGGAGGCCCTGGGGCCACGGACGCGGCCGGGGGACGCTCTCGCGTAGGTTCGGGGTATGGACGGCACCGGGCAGTACGACCTCGACGCCTATCTCGACCGCATCGGCTGGCAGGGCGAGCGGCGGGCCGACCTGGGCACCCTTCGTGGCGTGCACCTGGCGCACGCGCTGTCGCTGCCGTTCGAGAACCTGGACCCGCTGCGCGGGTCGGTGCCCTCGCTGGCGCCCGGGGACCTGATGGCGAAGATGGTGCACGGCCGGCGCGGCGGCTACTGCTACGAGCACAACACCCTGCTCCGGCTGGCCCTGGAGGCGCTCGGTTTCCGGGTGACCCTGCTGGCCGGCCGGGTGGTGCTGGGGGCGGAGCGCCCGGACAGCCGGCCGCGGACGCACGCGATGCTCCAGGTGGAGGTGGCGGGCGAGGCCGGGCCGTATCTGGCTGACGTCGGTTTCGGCGCCTCGGGGGCGCTGCTGCTGCCGGCGCCGCTGGTCACCGGCGTCGAGTCGGAGGGTGCCGGGCGCCGGCACCGGCTGGCGCGGCTGCCGCACGACGGGCCGCTGGAGCTGTCGGAGCTGCGGACGTACGACCGCCGGGACGGGGTGTGGGCCGGGCAGTACGCGTTCACGCGGGAGCCGTTCACCGCCACCGACCTGGAGGTGTTCAACTGGTATGTCGCCACGCACCCGCGTTCCCCGTTCACCCGCCGCCCCTATCTCCAGCGGACCACCGCCGAGCGTCATCTCGCGCTGGAAGGCGACCGGTTCACGCAGACTCTCGCCGACGGCACGGTGAGCGAGCGCACACTGACGCGAGAGGCGGAGGCGCGGCGCGTGGTGGCGGAGGAGTTCGGCATCGAGGTGCCCGAGGGGCTCGCCCTGCTGGGCTGAGTCAGCGGCCGTCCGGCCACTGGCCGCCCGGGATCGGCCGGCCCCGGGCGCGCAGCCGGTCCGCGACGCGGGGGGCGGCCAGGTTCACCCAGGCGCGGACGGTGGTGCCGTCGGCGCGTTCGACGTCCCGGGCGACGCGCTCGTAGAGGTTGCGGGGGTCGCCCGGCACGTACTCCTCCAGCCGGTCGAGGTCGGTGAGCAGGGCTTCGTACACCTCCGGGAGTGCGGTCACCAGTTCCCCGCGCACCCGTCCGCCGGGCTGCTCGACGGCGTAGGGGTGGCCGGGGCCGTCGTACAGCACGGCGCCGGCCAGCCGGGCCGGTTCCCCGGCGAGCGTACGTCCGCGCAGGAACCGGTCGTGGTTCGCCCCGCCGGCGCGCAGGGTGCCGTAGACGAAGAACGGCCGGGGGCCGCGGGGTCCACCCGGGCCGGGCTGTGGGGCGGGGGTTCCTCGGCGATCACGGAACCGATTCTGTACCCCCGCCGGCTCCCCACACATCCCTCCGAAAATGCTATGGACATGACATGTCATGCCCCCTTAAATCACAGGGACATCCGTGCCACCCCCACGCCTGCCGGGCGCCTTTTCGAGGAGACAGATGAGCCGGATACGGCACCACGTCCGAGGAACCCGTCGCACCGCCACCGCCGGCGCCGCCGTCACCGGCGCGGCCCTGCTGACCGTCACCCTCTCTCCCACCGCCCACGCCGACGCCAGACCGACCCGGGCCACCGCGGTCGCCAACGCGGCCTCGGCGCTCCTGGCCCACGCGGCCACGCTGGGCCTCGCCGCCGACCAGGACACGAGCGTCCGGGACGTGATCGTCGACAAGGACGGCACCCAGCACGTCCGCTACGACCGCGCCTACCACCGGCTCCCCGTCCTCGGCGGCGACTTCGTCGTCCACCTGGCCGGAGACGGCCGCTACCGCGGCGCCGACCGGGCCACCCGGCAGCCGCTCTCCCTGCCCTCCGTCACCCCCGAGGTCTCCGGCCCGAAGGCCGCCGCTCTCGCGGTGAGCGCCCTGCGCGCGGCCCACCCCGGCCACCGGATCGAGCAGGTCAAGGCCAAGCCGCGGCTGGTGGTCGACGCCCTCCACGGACACCCCCGGCTGGCCTGGCGGACCGACGCCGTCGGCCTCGACACGCTCGGCAACCCCGTCGCCCGCACCGTGCTGACCGACGCCCGCACCGGCACCCGGATCGACGCCTGGGACAGCATCGAGACGGCCACCGGCGACGGCGCGTCCCTGTACAGCGGGACGGTGCCGCTCCAGACCACCCCGTCCGGGTCGTCGTACCAACTGAAGGACCCGACGCGCGGGAACACCTACACCGGCGACGCGGCCAACAGGACCGACCTGTGCATCTTCGGCATCTGCATCAGCCGGGCCCCCGCGACCCTGTTCACGGACGCCGACAACCACTGGGGCACCGGCGCCACCGCGGACCGCTCCTCGGCGGCGGTCGACGCCCAGTACGGCACCGACGCGACCTGGGACTACTACAAGAACATCCACGGCCGCAACGGCATCGCGAACGACGGCAAGGGCTCGTACAACCGCGTCCACTACGGCAGCAACTACAACAACGCCTTCTGGGACGACAGTTGCTTCTGCATGACGTACGGCGACGGCGACGGCACCACCTTCGGCCCGCTGGTGGCGCTGGACGTCGCCGGGCACGAGATGACGCACGGCGTGACGTCCAAGTCGGCCGCGCTGGCCTACTCCGGGGAGTCCGGCGGGCTGAACGAGGCCACCTCCGACATCCTCGGCACCATGGTCGAGTGGTACGCGGGCAACTCCTCCGACCCGGGTGACTACCTGATCGGCGAGAAGATCGTCCGGCCCGGCTTCGGCAAGGCCGCCCTGCGCTTCATGGACCGGCCCTCCAGGGACGGCAGTTCGGCCGACTACTGGAGCTCGTCGGTCGGCAACCTGGACGTCCACTACTCCTCCGGCGTCGCCAACCACTTCGCCTACCTCCTCGCCGAGGGCAGCGGCGCGAAGACCGTCAACGGCGTCAGCTACGACTCGCCGACCGCCGACGGCGCCGCGCTCACCGGCATCGGCCGCGACAAGGTCGGCCGGATCTGGTACCGGGCGCTGACGGTCTACATGACGTCCTCGACGAACTACGCGGGCGCGCGCACCGCCACCCTGAACGCGGCCAGGGACCTGTACGGCGCCGGCAGCGCCGAGTACGACGCGGTCGCCGCCGCCTGGAGCGCGGTCAACGTGAACTGAGCCGGAGCGGCGCCTCCGCCGGCCCGCCCCGCCGACGGGGCGGGCCGGCGGGTGGAGGCCAATCGTGTGCTCTTCATACACAGCCCCCCACACGTCCGTGACCTGCCGGAACACTCCCCGGCTGGGCCGTGTGGGGGGCCGTCCGCGCCACCCGTTCACCGCATTCCCGGCGGTGCCCCGGGAAGCGGATCCCCGCGAGTGCGACTTATCTCGGTAGGGCAGGGGCGCACCCCTGGACGAGTCGGACAAGCGCTGGGGAGCACCATGCGACGCACTGCCCGTCTGCTGGCCGGTACGGCGCTCGCCGTGACCGCCGCGGCGCCCGCCCACGGCGCGGCCGGGGACACCGGCCGCCTGGACGTGTACCCGTCCACCGTGGCGCCCGGCGGTCACGTCACGGTGAACACCGCCGCGTGCGGGGACCGGGGTTCGGCGACCGGAGACGCGGGTGCGGTCGGCGCCGGCACCTTCACGCTGGCACCCACCGCGCACGACGGCGAGGCGATCGGCCGGTTCCAGGTGCCGCCGAGCGCGCAGCCAGGGACGTACGAGATCGTCGCCAGGTGCGCCGAGGGCGGCCGGCAGGTGGCGGGCGACCTGGTGGTGGCGCTGGGCGCGGCGCACGAACAGGTGCAGCCGCGCGGAAGTGTGAAGACGGGGGTCGGCGGCGGACTCGGTCCCGACCCCGTGCAGACCGCGGCGGGTGTGGCGGCGCTGGCCGTCGCCGCCGCGGGCGGTACCTGGCTCCTGCATCGCCGGGCGAGAGGCGACGGGATCTGACGGACACCCTCCGCTGTCCGTCCGCCGGTACCGCACGTCCCGCCCCCTCCGGGTCCGACGCCCCTCGCGGCCCGGAGGGGGAGGGGACCGGCCCCGAGGCCGGTCCCCTTCTCAGGGTCCCGTTCGGGGGCGCGCCCCCGGGAGAGGGGTTCGCATGCGCAGGAGAGCCAGGCTCGGCGACACCGCCATAGCCGCCGTCACCGTCGTCGCCCTCGGCTCGGGCGTGTGGCTGCTGGACGGTGGCACCGGCAGCCACGCGCCCCCGCAGCCGGCGGCCGCCGAGGGCCGCCCCGACCCGACGGGCGAGCGGCTGGCGGCGCCCGCGCTCGCGCCGTCCCCGCCGGTCCGCATCCGCATCCCCGCGATCCGCGTGGACGCCCCGCTGACGGGCCTGGCCCTGACCCGCTCCGGCAACCTGGAGGCGCCGCCCGCCGGGCGGAAGAACCTGGCCGGCTGGTACCGGGCCGGCACCGTGCCCGGCGAGACGGGCACCGCGGTCGTCGCCGGCCACGTCGACAACACCGAGGGCCCCGCCGTCTTCTACGACCTGGGCGCGCTGAAGCGGGGCGCCACCGTCGAGGTGGACCGCCAGGACGGCAGCGTGGCCGTCTTCACCGTGGACGCGGTGGAGGTGTACCCGGCCCGCGGCTTCCCCGACGACAAGGTGTACGGCGCCGCGCCCCGCCCCGAACTGCGCGTCATCACCTGCGGCGGCGGCTACTCCAGGACGACCGGCTACCAGGGCAACGTGGTGGTGTTCGCGCACCTGACGGGCAGCCGCCACACCACCGGGCAGGCGCCACCGGGCCGTTGACCGGCCGCGGGCCCCGGCACGCGCGGCCTCACACCCCCGGCGTGCCACCACTGAGGGCAGCGTTCCCCGCGGGAAACAGGGGTGATGCCACCGGGTAACGTCGGGGCCGCACGCTCGGGACATGACCTCGAATACGCGTGTGGTGGTGATCGGCGCCGGCCTCGCGGGCGTACGGCTCGCCCGGCGGCTCGGCGAGCTGGGTACGCCCGCGCTGCTCGTCGGCGAGGAGGAGCACCCCCCGTACAACCGCGTCCTGCTGGCCGAGGTGCTGGCCGGCCGGTACGCGCCGGAGGTGATCGCCCTCCCGCCGCCCGCCGGCCTGCTGCGCGCCCGGATCACCGGCATCGACCGGGCCGCCCGGACCGTCACCCGCGCCGACGGCATGCCGATCGCCTACGACACGCTGGTCCTGGCCACCGGCTCCAACCCCGTACTGCCGCCGCTGCGCGGCCTGTTCACGGCCGATCACCGGCTGCCCGAGGGTGTGCACGCGTTCCGCACCCTGGACGACTGCCTGGGCCTGGCGAAGGCCGTCCGGCCGGGCGTGCGCGCGGTCGTCATCGGCGGCGGCCTGCTGGGGGTCTCCGCGGCCCGCGCGCTCGCCGTGCGCGGCGCGCAGGTGGTCCTCGCCCAGCAGTCCGAACGGCTCATGGAACGCCAGCTCGACCCGGACGCCTCCCGGCTGGTGCTGCGGCACCTGACGGACCTGGGCGTCGAGGTGCACACCGAGTGCCGGGTGCGGGACGTGCGCTGCGTCGCGGGCGCGGTCCGCTCGGTGGAACTGGCCGACGGCTACGCCCTGGACGCCGACCTCGTCGTGGTCGCCTGCGGGGTGCGCCCGCGCACCGGCCTGGCGGAACAGGCCGGGCTCGCCGTCCACAAGGGCGTCCTCGTGGACGACGCGCTGCGCACCTCCGACCCGCACATCCACGCCGTCGGCGACTGCGCCCAGCACGACGGCACCGTCTACGGCCTGGCCGCCCCCGCGCTGGAACAGGCCGACGTGCTCGCCCGGCTGCTCGCCGGCGAGCCGGACGCCCGCTACCTCGGCACCCGCTCCCTGACCCGGCTGACCCTCACCGGCCCCGGCTCCCCGTTCGACCTCGCCGCGTTCGGCGACACCGAGGCACGCCCCGGCGACGACGTGGTGCGGCTCGCCGACGCCACCCGGGGCACCTACCGCAAGGTCGTCGTCCGCGACGAACGCCTGGTCGGCGGGGTCCTCGTCGGCGAACTCGGCACCGTAGGCGCGCTCGCCCGCGCCTGGGAGGGAGCAGAGCCGCTCCCCGGTGACGGCCCCCTGCTCCACCTGCTCACCCACGATGGAGGCTCCTGAATGACCGCCACCCCGGAGGCCACCCCCACGATCGTGCTCGTCGGCCACGGCATGGTCGGCCAGCGCTTCCTCGAAGCGCTCGCCGAGCGCGGCCTGACCGCCACGCACCGCGTGGTCGTGCTGTGCGAGGAGCCACGTCCGGCGTACGACCGCGTCCAGCTCACCTCGTACTTCTCCGGCCGGACGCCGCAGGACCTGTCCCTGACCGACGAGCGGTTCCTCGCGGACCACGGCATCGAGCTGCACCTCGGCGACCCGGCGGAGACGATCGACCGCGAGGCACGGCGGGTGACCGCCCGCTCCGGTCTGGTCGTCGGCTACGACGTCCTCGTCCTGGCGACCGGCTCCTACCCGTTCGTGCCGCCGGTGCCGAACAAGGACGCCACCGGCTGCTTCGTCTACCGCACCATCGAGGACCTCCTCGCCATCGAGGAGTACGCGGGGCGGAAGGCCTCGACGGGTGCCGTGGTCGGCGGCGGCCTGCTCGGTCTGGAGGCGGCGGGCGCCCTCAAGGGCCTCGGACTCGACGCCCACATCGTGGAGTTCGCGCCGCGCCTGATGCCGGTGCAGGTCGACGAGGGCGGCGGCGCGGCCCTCCTGCGGACCATCGAGGACATGGGGCTGACGGTCCACACCGGCGTGGGCACCCAGGAGATCGTCACGGACGCCTCCGGTGCCGTCACCGGCATGCGGCTGTCCGACGGCTCCGAACTCGCCGCCGACCTGGTCGTGTTCAGCGCCGGTGTCCGCCCCCGCGACCAGCTTGCCCGCGACTGCGGTCTGACGGTCGGCGAGCGCGGCGGCATCACGGTCGACGAGCAGTGCCGTACCGTCACCGATCCGCACGTCTTCGCCATCGGCGAGTGCGCGCTGGCGGCGGACGGCCGGGTGTACGGCCTGGTGGCGCCCGGGTACGAGCAGGCTCAGACCGCGGCGGCGACGATCGCGGCGGACGAGGCGTCCTTCACCGGCGCCGACCTGTCCACCAAGCTGAAGCTGCTCGGCGTGGACGTGGCGTCCTTCGGCGACGCGCACGGCACCACCGCGGACTGCCTGGACGTCGTCTACTCCGACTCCCGCGCCGGCCTGTACAAGAAGCTGGTCATCGGCCGGGACGGCACGCTCCTCGGCGGCGTCCTGGTCGGCGACGCGGAGGCGTACGGCACCCTGCGCGCGCTCACCGGCTCGGTGCCGCCCGTCTCCCCCGAGTCGCTGGTGCTGCCCGCCGGCGCCGGCTCGGCGGACCGGCTCGGCCCGTCCGCGCTGCCGGACGACGCGGTCATCTGCTCCTGCCACAACGTCACCAAGGGCACCATCCGCGGCGCGGTCACCGAGCACGCGTGCACCACCGTGCCCGAGGTGAAGAAGTGCACCCGGGCCGGCACCGGCTGCGGCTCCTGCGTGAAGGTCCTCGGCCAGCTCGTCACCGCCGAGCTGGAGGCGTCCGGCGTCGAGGTCGACAAGGGGCTGTGCGGCTGCTTCCCCCAGACCCGCGAGGAGCTGTACGAGATCGTCCGCGCCCTGCGTGTCACGTCGTACCGGGAGCTGCTGGACCGGTACGGCCGCGAGGACGCCCGGGGCGGGGACGGCTGCGAGGTGTGCAAGCCGGCCGTCGGCTCGGTCATCGCCTCGCTCGCCCCGGCGATCGGCGCCAGCGGCTACGTCCTGGACGGCGAGCAGGCGGCCCTCCAGGACACCAACGACCACTTCCTCGCCAACCTCCAGAAGAACGGCTCGTACTCGGTGGTGCCGCGGATCCCCGGCGGGGAGATCGCGCCCGAGAAACTGATCGTGATCGGCGAGATCGCCCGGGACTTCGGCCTCTACACGAAGATCACCGGAGGTCAGCGGATCGACATGTTCGGCGCCCGGGTCGAGGAGCTGCCGCTGATCTGGGCTCGGCTGGTGGACGCCGGCTTCGAGTCCGGGCACGCGTACGGCAAGTCGCTGCGCACGGTGAAGTCCTGCGTGGGCTCCACCTGGTGCCGCTACGGCGTGCAGGACTCGGTGCGGATGGCGATCGACCTGGAACTGCGCTACCGGGGGCTGAGGTCCCCGCACAAGCTGAAGTCGGCCGTGTCCGGGTGCGCCCGCGAGTGCGCGGAGGCCCAGTCGAAGGACTTCGGGGTGATCGCCACCTCCCACGGCTGGAACCTGTACGTCGGCGGCAACGGCGGTGCCACCCCCCGCCACGCCGACCTGCTGGCCCAGGACCTCTCCGACGCCGAACTGGTGCGTCTGATCGACCGGTTCCTGATGTTCTACATCCGTACGGCCGACCGTCTGGAGCGCACCAGCACCTGGCTGGAGCGGATCCCGGGCGGCCTGGACCACGTACGGGACGTGGTGGTGCGCGACTCGCTCGGCATCTGCGACGAGCTGGAGAAGCTCATGCGGGCGCACGTCGCGCACTACCGCGACGAGTGGGCGGAGACGGTCAACGACCCCGAGCGGCTGGCCCGGTTCGTGTCCTTCGTGAACGCCCCGGACACCCCGGACCCGGTCGTCTCCTTCGTCCCCGAGCGCGACCAGATCAAGCCCGACCTGCCGCTGCTGAACATCGGCCTGCGGCCCGCCGACGACGTCCTGGAAGGAAGCGCCCAGCGATGACCCTGGCACTCGAGACGACCGACCTGGCGGTACAGCTCCGGCTGGCGGACAACTGGTTCACGGTCTGCGACCTGAGCACGCTGGTCCCGGGCCGCGGGGTGGCGGCCCTGCTGCCGGACGGCCGCCAGGTGGCCGTCTTCCGCGACCGCGCGGACCGGCTGTACGCCGTCGACAACCGCGACCCCTTCACCGGCGCGGCCGTCCTCTCGCGCGGTCTGACCGGCAGTCACGAGGGTCGCCCGTTCGTGGCGTCCCCGCTGCTCAAGCAGCGCTTCGACCTGGCCGGCGGCCAGTGCCTGGACGACGAGGCGGTACGGGTGACCACGTACGAGGTCCGGGCGGCCCCGCCGTCTCTCGACTGATCGCGGGCGCGGGGCGGGCCGGCCGGGGAGCGCGTCCGGCCGGCCCTCGCCGGCTCAGTCGATGCCGGAGCGCTCCACCCCCGCCACGATCCACCGCTGGAAGCACAGGAACACCAGCAGCAGCGGCAGCACCGACACGGCGGCGGCGACGAACAGCTCGTGCAGCCGCACGACCTGGGCGGTGGTGAACGTGGAGAGGGCGACCTGCACCGTCCAGGCGTTCTGGTCCTGCCCGATCACCAGCGGCCACAGGAAGGCGTTCCAGGCCCCCAGGAACACGATGGTCCCGACGGCCGCGAACACCGGCCGGGCGTTGGGCACGACGACCAGCCAGTACGTCCGCCAGTACCCGAGCCCGTCCACCTCTGCCGCGTCCTCCAGTTCGTGCGGGAACCCGAGGAAGTACTGCCGGAAGACGAAGCAGGCGAACGCCGGGAACAGCGTCGGGACGATCAGCCCCCGCAGCGTGGAGATCCAGCCCAGCGACGACACCAGCACGAAGCTGGGGACGAAGGTGACGGCCGCCGGGACCAGCAGGGTGCCCAGGACGGCGTGGAACACCTTGTTCGCGTGCCGGTAGGGGATGCGGGCCAGGCCGTACCCGGCGAGGGAGGCCAGGAGCAGGGTGCCCAGGGTGGTGGCGACGGCGATCAGCGCGGAGTTGAGCAGGGACCGGGCGAACGGCACGGACGGATCGGCGAACAGCTCGCGGACGTTCCCCCACCGCACCTGCCGCGGGAAGAACGTCCAGGCCGGGGAGGTGATGTCCCGCTCAGCGGCCAGGCCGTTGCGCAGGAGCAGGTAGAAGGGGATCAGGAAGAGCAGGGCGAGGACGATCAGCAGCACCAGCCGCAGCGCCCGGCCGGCCCGCACCAGGGCGTCATCCATCGCCGTCCGTCCTTCCCAGCCTCAGCCAGCGCGCCTGTCCCACCGTGACGACGGCGACGACCAGCGCCAGGATCACCGCGCCCGCGCTGCCGAGCCCCAGGTTCTGTCCCTGCCCGAGCGCGGTGTAGTACAGGTAGACCAGGGGCGGCCGGGCGTACGGCGGATAGCCCCGGGCGTCCGACAGCAGGTTGTAGAACTCGTCGAAGGCCTGGAAGGCGTTGACGACGAGCAGCAGCACCACCGCGGCCGAGGTGGCCCGTAGCTGGGGCAGGGTGATGTGCCGCAGCACGGTCCAGCCGGGCCGGGCCCCGTCCACGGCCGCCGCCTCGTACAGCGCCGGGTCGATCCGCTGGAGCCCGGCGAGGAACAGGATCATGTAGAACCCGGCCTGGAGCCACAGCCGTACGGTCACGATGACCAGCCAGTACCAGGGCGGGTCGGGGGAGGCGAGCCAGGCGACGGGGCCGGCGCCGAACCAGCCCAGCACCGTGTTCGCCAGCCCGAACCGCACCCCGCTGAAGACGGACATCTTCCACACGAGCGCGGCCACCACATAGCTGCACGCGGCCGGCAGGAAGAACACGGACCGGAAGAAGGCCCGGGCGCGCCGGACCCGGTTGACCATCAGGGCCAGGGACAGGGAGCACCCGTAGGTGACGGGCACGATGAAGGCGGTGAAGACGAGGAAGGTGCGCAGGCTGTCGAGGAAGGCGTGGTCCCGCAGCATCGCCGTGTAGTTGTCCAGGCCGGTGAAGTGCGTGGGCGTGACGGTGTTGTGCGCGTCGAAGAAGCTGAGTGCCACGCTCCACAGCAGCGGTACGTACGTGAACAGGGCGAGCCCGAGGGCGAACGGCCCGACGAACACCCAGAACCACAGTGCCCGCCACCGCCTCACGGCTTCTTCCTCACCCGGTCGAGTTCGGCCGACACCTTTCCGACGACCGGCCTCAGTTCCCGCGCGGGATCCGCGCCGTTCCTGATGATCCGGCTGAGCGCGTCCTGGTAGGCGGTCTGGCCGGCCGGGGTCCACAGCAGCGGCTGGGCGTAGCCGTGGTCGGTGGCGAACCGGACGGCGTCGGCGGCGGCCCCCGATCTCAGCCGGCCGGCCTTCTTCGCGAGGGAGATCCGGGCCGGGATGTGGAAGCCGTACGACAACGCGAAGTCCCGTTGGTAGTCGGTCCGTTCGACCCACAGCCACTTCACGTACTCCTTGGCGGCCTCCCGGTGCCCGCTGCGGGCGCTGACGGCGGACCCGTACGCGCCGACGGGTACGGCGGGCCGGCCGGCGGCACCGTCCGCGGGGAACGGCAGCACCCCGAAGTCGTCGCCGAGTTCCTTGCGCACCTGCGGCAGCGCCCACAGCCCGGACCACTGCATCGCGGTCAGCCCCTGGAGGAGGGCGGACGGGTCGGACCAGTCGCTGGGCGCGCCCAGGAGCAGCGAGTCGTCGGCGTACAGCCGGTGCAGCTTGCCGAGGGTGCGGGCGGCGGCGGGATCGTCGAAGCCGGGCTTCCCGTCCTCGGTGACGAGGCTGAGTCCCGCCGCGTACAGGGGTGTTCCGCCGAGCACGCCCGCTCCCCCGTCGTTGCCGAGGAACAGTCCCTTGACGTTGCGGTCCGTGAGCGCGCGTGCCGCGTCGACCAGGGCGTCCAGGGTGGTGGGCGGCTCCACGCCGGCGTCCTTCAGCAGGCTCTTGCGGTAGTAGAGGAGCTGCGTGTCGATGACCTGCGGGACGGCCCAGATCCTGCCGTCGTACGTCTTCGGCGCGAGCGCGGCCGGCGCGAAGTCGTCCTTGACGCCCTCCAGCAGGGCGGTGAGGTCGGCGACCTGCCCGCCCCGGATCTGGTCCAGCGTGGGCCCGTTGACCTCGAAGACGTCGGGTCCGGCGGCGGTGAGCAGCGCGGCGGCGGTCTGCTGGTCGTAGTTCCCCGGCCGCCACTGCACGTCGACGCGCGCCTTCCGGTACGCGCCGGCGTAGCGCCGTACGGCCTGCTCGGTGCCCTGTTCGCCGTACTGGTGGTACCACTGCGACAGCGACGGCCCCGAAACACCGTCCCCGCGTCCGGTGTTGCCCCCGCACGCCGTGAGCAGTCCGGCGCCCGCACCCGCGGCCAGCAGGGTCCTGCGGCTGATCGTCATCCTGTGCCCCCAGACATCCGTCATCGATGCACGGCCCAACGATCAACCATCCACGACGATTACGAAAGGGGTGTTGCACGCACGTGTCGCGCCGGAGGGACCGTCCCGCCGCCCGCCCGTGCGGGCCGACGACCGCACGCGAAGCGGCGGCACCCCCCGCACAGGGATGCCGCCGCCTCTCTTTTCGTGTGCCGGAGCCGTCGCCGATCGGATGAGGGTCGGGGACCGGCGACGGCTCCGGGGTCCGGACGGGCCTAGCGGTGGTCGCTGCCCGTCGACTGTGTGGCCGCGCGGCCGGCCTCCAGGCGGGCGACCGGGATGCGGAACGGGGAGCACGAGACGTAGTCCAGGCCGACCTCGTGGAAGAAGTGCACCGACTCCGGGTCACCGCCGTGCTCGCCGCAGACGCCGAGCTTCAGGTCGGGGCGGGTGCGCCGGCCCGCTTCCGCCGCCGACTTCACGAGGGAGCCGACGCCGTCCCTGTCGATCGTCTCGAACGGGGAGACCCCGAAGATGCCCTTCTCCAGGTAGGCGGTGAAGAAGGAGGCCTCCACGTCGTCGCGGCTGAAGCCCCACACCGTCTGGGTCAGGTCGTTGGTGCCGAAGCTGAAGAACTCGGCCGCCTCCGCGATCTGCCCGGCGGTCAGCGCGGCGCGCGGCAGCTCGATCATCGTGCCGATCGCCAGCCTGAGCGCCGTACCGGTCGCCGCCTGGACGTCGGCGATGACCTGGTCCGCCTCCTCGCGGACGATCTCCAGCTCCTGGACCGTGCCGACGAGCGGGATCATGATCTCCGCGCGCGGGTCGCCCTTGGCGGCCTTGCGCTCCGCCGCGGCCTCGGCGATGGCGCGGACCTGCATGGTGAACAGGCCGGGGATAACCAGTCCGAGGCGTACGCCGCGCAGGCCCAGCATCGGGTTCTGCTCGTGCAGGCGGTGCACGGCCTGGAGCAGGCGCAGGTCGTTCTCGTGCGGCTCCTGGCGGGACTCGGCCAGGGCCACGCGGACCGACAGCTCGGTGATGTCGGGGAGGAACTCGTGCAGCGGGGGGTCGAGGAGGCGGACGGTGACGGGCAGGCCGTCCATCGCCTCGAACAGTTCCACGAAGTCCTTCTTCTGGAGCGGCAGCAGGGCCTTGAGGGACTCCTCGCGCTCCTCCTCCGTGTCCGCCAGGATCAGGCGCTCGACCAGTTCGCGGCGGTCGCCGAGGAACATGTGCTCCGTGCGGCACAGGCCGATGCCCTGGGCGCCGAAGCGGCGGGCGCGCAGCGCGTCCTCGGCGTTGTCGGCGTTGGCGCGTACGCGCAGGCGGCGCTTGCGGTCGGCGAAGGCCATCATGCGGTGGACCGCCTCGACCAGCTCGTCCGCGTCGTCGGCGCCGGGGTGCATCCGGCCCTCGAAGTACTCGACGACCGGGGAGGGCACGACGGGCACCTCGCCCAGGTAGACCTTGCCGGACGAGCCGTCGATGGAGATCAGGTCGCCCTCCTCCACCACATGGCCGCCGGGGACCGTCATCCGGCGGCGCTTGGTGTCGACCTCCAGCTCCTCGGCTCCGCAGACACAGGTCTTGCCCATGCCGCGGGCGACGACCGCCGCGTGGGAGGTCTTGCCGCCGCGCGAGGTCAGGATGCCCTCGGCGGCGATCATGCCGTCGAGGTCGTCGGGGTTGGTCTCGCGGCGGACCAGGATGACCTTCTCGCCGGAGCGGGACCACTTCACGGCGGTGTAGGAGTCGAAGACGGCCTTGCCGACCGCGGCGCCCGGCGAGGCGGCGATGCCCCGGCCGACCTGCGCGGCCTTGGCGTGCTCGTCGAAGCGCGGGAACATAAGCTGGGCAAGCTGGGCGCCGGTGACGCGCTGGAGCGCCTCGGTCTCGTCGATCAGGCCCTGGTCCACGAGCTGGGTGGCGATGCGGAAGGCGGCGCCGGCGGTGCGCTTGCCGACGCGGGTCTGGAGCATCCAGAGCTGGCCGCGCTCGATGGTGAACTCGATGTCGCAGAGATCCTTGTAGTGGTTCTCCAGGGTCTTCATGATCTGCATGAGCTGGTCGTACGACTTCTTGTCGATCTGCTCCAGCTCCGCCAGCGGGACGGTGTTGCGGATGCCCGCGACGACGTCCTCGCCCTGCGCGTTCTGGAGGTAGTCGCCGTAGACGCCCTGGTGGCCGGAGGCGGGGTCGCGGGTGAAGGCGACGCCGGTGCCGGAGTCCGGGCCCAGGTTGCCGAAGACCATGGAGCAGACGTTGACGGCGGTGCCGAGGTCGTGCGGGATGCGCTCCTGGCGGCGGTACAGCTTGGCGCGGTCGCCGTTCCAGGAGTCGAAGACCGCCTTGATGGCGAGGTCCATCTGCTCGCGCGGGTCCTGCGGGAAGTCCCGGCCGGCCTCCGCCTTGACGATCTTCTTGAAGGTCGCGACCAGCTTCTTCAGGTCGGCGGCCTCCAGGTCGGTGTCGACCGTGACCTTCTTGGCGTGCTTGGCCTTCTCCAGGGCCTCCTCGAAGAGGTCGCCGTCGACGCCGAGGACGGTCTTGCCGAACATCTGGATCAGGCGGCGGTAGGAGTCCCACGCGAAGCGGTCGTCGCCGGCCTGCTCGGCCAGACCCTTGACCGACTTGTCGGAGAGGCCGATGTTCAGGACGGTGTCCATCATGCCGGGCATGGAGAACTTGGCGCCGGAGCGCACGGAGACGAGCAGCGGGTTTTCGGGCTGGCCGAGCTTCTTGCCCATCTTCTGCTCAAGGGCGTCGAGGTGCGCACTCACCTCGTCACGCAGTGCCGCGGGCTCCTCACCGCTGTCCAGGTAGACCTTGCAGGCCTCCGTGGTGATGGTGAAGCCGGGAGGGACGGGGAGACCCAGGTTGGTCATCTCGGCGAGGTTGGCACCCTTGCCACCGAGGAGGTCCTTGAGGTCCTTGTTGCCCTCGGTGAAGTCGTAAACGAACTTCGCTGCGTGGGGATCTTTGTTTTCCGACACGGGTCTCGACTCCTTGAGGCCACGGTGGCTGCCCTGACGGCGAGGAACATACCCAGATCGAAGGCCCATGGGTACGTCCACTTGCGCGTCATACGCCTGTAACCACCTGTCCGCCAGCGGATCGAAAGTCAAGGCTTGGCAAGCCAAGCGCCGTTTGTGTTTTCACTTCTTGAAGACAACAGCCCCTCCGACGTGAACTTTCGCGCTCATGTGAGCATCTCCCAGCACGACTGAGTTCGATCGATGAACGATCAAGGGGTGGCACGCAGTGCCACCCCTTGGAGAAGTGCAGTCGTGCATGATCCGCTCATCTGAGCGCAACCCTTATCAAGGGTGGCGAGAATCACGCTGCCACAGAGCGGCCGGTTCCACCATGCGGACCCGGCCACGGACGCGCCCGGTCAGAGGAAACACCCGCGTCACACAACCTGCGTCACACGGTCCCCGGCCACGTCACGCGCCCCCTCGCCCATGTCACGCGCCCCACCCTCACGCGCCCCTCGCCCGCGCTCACACACCCATCGCCGAGAGCCGCTCCTCCACCCGCTCCGGCGCGTACAGGTGCTCCACCACCAGCGCGCCGGCGCCCAGCAGTCCGGCCCGCTCCCCGAGCCGGGAGGTGACGACCTCCAGGCGGGCCGTGGAGCGGGGCAGCGCCCGCTGGTAGAGCAGCTCGCGCACGCCGGTGACGAACGGCGTCCCGGCCAGGTCGCCCGCGATCATCAGGACGCCCGGGTTGAGCAGGGTCACGACGGTCGCCAGTACGTCCCCGACCCGGCGCCCGGCCTCCCGGGCGAGCGCCGCGGCCTCCGGATGGCCCGCGGCCAGCAGGTCCCGTACGTCCGAGCCGGAGGCGGCCGGCACCCCGGAGGCGGCCAGCCGGCGGGCCACGGCGCCGCCGCTCGCGACGGCGGCGAGACAGCCGTACGAGCCGCACCGGCACAGCGCCTCGGTGCCCACCCTGATGTGTCCGATGTCGCCGGCGCCGCCGTCCACGCCCCGGTAGACCGAGCCGTGCACGACCACCCCGGCGCCGATGCCGGTGGACACCTTGACCAGTACGAAGGCCGTGCAGTCGGGGTGTCCGGCGCGCTGTTCGCCGTACGCCATCAGGTTGGCGTCGTTGTCGACCAGGACCGGGACCGTGCGGGCCCCGGTGTGCTCGGTGAAGGCGCGGGACAGCCGGCCCCGTATGTCGTAGCCGTCCCAGCCGGGCATGATCGGGGGCTGCACGACCCGGCCGGTCCCGCTGTCCACCGGGCCGGGCACGGCGAGTCCGATGCCGCAGACCTCCCCGGCCCGGTGCCCGGCCTCGGCCAGCAACCGGGCGAACCAGCGGCCCAGTTCGCCGAGGACGGCCTCCGGGCCGTCGTCGACGGCGAGCGCGCCGGAGTGCTCGGCGAGAAGGTCACCGGTCAGGGTGAGGACGGCGGCACGGGCGTGCCGGGTGTCGAGGTCGGCGGCGAGGACGACCGCGTGGGAGTCGTCGAACTCCAGTGTGACGGCGGGGCGTCCGCCGAGCGGCGAGCCGACCGGGCCGCCGGCGCCCTCCCGCAGCCAGCCGGCCCGGAACAGCCGGTCCAGGCGGTGGCCGACGGTGGCCCGGGACAGTCCGGTCGCCTGCTGGAGCGCACCCCGTGTCACGGCCCTTCCGCTGCGCACCAGTTCGAGCAGCTCGCCGGAGCTGGCCTGTCCCGCGCCCCTGCCCGTCCGTCCCGGCCGCCCGGTCATGCGCACCCCCTTGTGTTCATCAAGCTTCCCTTACATATTGGGTTTTGCGTGTTAAATAGACGTAACCCTGCGGTAGCCGTAGCCAAACCCGGTCGGCCGGATGTCTTCGGGGAGTCCCGAGTGGATCGCTCTGCCCAGCTCACAGCCCGTCCCGCCCCCGGCGAGATCGCATACGATCAGCCGCCTTCAGCAACGTCCGCGCACGTCGCAGCGGCCCGGGTGCTGGCCGCCAACTGGACGGGCAGTTCGACGGTCCCGTCCCGCAGCCTGTACCCGCACCAGTGGTCCTGGGACTCCGCGTTCATCGCCATCGGGCTGCGGCACATCTCGCCGCTGCGCGCCCAGACCGAGCTGGAGACGCTGCTGACGGCCCAGTGGGCCGACGGGCGCGTCCCGCACATCGTGTTCAACCCCTCCGTACCGCTCGACGCGTACTTCCCGAGCCCCGACTTCTGGCGCTCCGTCACCGCCGGGCGCGGAGCGGGCGCCCCGCGCACCGTACAGACGTCCGGGATCGTGCAGCCACCCGTGCACGCGCTGGCGGCCTGGCTGGTGCACCGCGCCGACCCCGTCCTGTCCCGGGCCCGCGGCTTCCTGGCCCGGCTCCACCCGCGGCTGGCCGCCTGGCACCGGTATCTGCTGCACCGGCGCGACCTGGGCGGCGCCGGCCTGGCGTCCGTCGTCCACCCCTGGGAGCAGGGCATGGACAACAGCCCCTGCTGGGACGCCCCGCTCGCCCGGATCACCCCGGCCCCGGCCCGCTCCTTCCGGCGCGCCGACCTCGACCACGGCGCGCCCGGGGACCGGCCGACCGACCTGGACTACGGGCGGTACGTGCGGCTGGCCGCCGACTACCGGGACCGCGGATACACCCGGGAGGACGGGGAGTTCGCAGTGGAGGACCCGTCGTTCAACGCGCTCCTCATCGCCTCCGAGTACGCCCTCGCCCGGATCGCCGGGGAACTGGGCGCGACCGGCACCGCCCGCCGCGCCCGCGCCGAACGGCTCACGGCGACGCTGGTGGAACGGCTGTGGGACCCGCGGGCCGGGATGTTCCTCTGCCGCGACCTGCGGGGCGGCGGCCTCCTCACCGAGCGCGGTGTCGGCGGCCTGGTCCCGCTGCTGCTGCCGGGCCTGCCCAGGGAGGTCGCCGCCGCGCTCGTCCGCACCCTGCGGGGGCCGCACTTCTCGTTCGGCGACCGCACCCGGCTCGTGCCGAGCTACGACCTGCTCGGCGAGGCCTTCGACCCGCACCGGTACTGGCGCGGGCCGGCCTGGTTCAACACCGGCTGGCTGGTGGAGCGCGGGCTGCGGACGCACGGCGAGACGGCGGCGGCCGACGCCCTGCGCGCGGCCGTGGTGCGGCTGGCCGACGCCTCGGGTTTCGCCGAGTACGTCGACCCGTTCACCGGTGAGGCCTGCGGCGCCACCGGCTTCAGTTGGACCGCCGCGCTCGCGCTCGACCTGCTGGCCACGGACCACCCGGAACCGGGCGTGTCCCCGACGGGCACCGGCGCGTTCGACAGAAGTGACGAAGGAGGGGACCGGAGATGACGGAACGGCATCATCTGCTCGTGCACGGTGCGACGTTCGCCGCCGTGGGTGACCGGGGTGACATCGGCGGAGTGCGGGGCGGGTGCGTGCCGGACGGGCTGTTCGTCCGGGACGCCCGGCACCTCAGCCGCTGGCAGCTCACCGTCGACGGCGCGGTGCCCGAGGTGCTCACGCCGGTCACGGACGGGGACGCGGCCCGCTGCGTGCTGGTCCCGCGCGGCGGCCGGCAGGAACCGCCGGCCCACACCCTCTTCCGTGAACAGGCTGTCGGGGACAGCTCGTTGGTGGAGTCGGTGAAGGTGACCAGCAACCGCCCGGTGGCCACCACCGTACGGCTCGCCCTCACCGTCGACGCCGACTTCACCGACCAGTTCGAACTCCGCTCCGACCACCGCACCTACGTCAAGGCCGGCGCCGTACGCTCCCGCGAGATCCTCGACGACGGCATCGAGTTCACCTACCGGCGCGCCGAGTGGCGCTCCAGTACGACGATCATGGCCGATCCGCCCCCCGACGCCGTGGAGGAGACGGGCACCGGCGCCCGCCGGCTGGTGTGGACCCTGGGCCTCGCACCGCACGGCACGACGGAGCTGGTGCTGCGGGTGATCGCCCGGCCCCACGGCGAGAAGCGGGCCCTGCGCGTGCCCCGCGACCCGGCCGCCGTGCACGAGCAGGTCCGGGAGCTGGAGGGCGAGTTCGTGGAGGGGGTCGCCTTCCCGACCGGCTGGCCGGAGCTGGCGGCGGCCTGCGCCCGGGGTCTGGCCGACCTGGCGGCGCTCCAGATCCAGGCGCGCGGCCCCGACGGGGAGGAACTGCGGGTCCCGGCGGCCGGCGCCCCCTGGTTCCTCACCCTGATCGCCCGCGACGCGCTCCTCACCTCCCTCTTCGCCCTGCCCTACCGCCCCCGGCCGGCCGCCGCCACCCTCCTCGCCCTGGCCGCCACCCAGGCGACCGGCGGCGGCATCTCCCCGGTCACCCAGCCCGGCAAGATCGTGCACGAGGTCCGGCACGGCGAACTGGCGCACTTCGGGCAGGTGCCCTACGGCCGCTACTACGGCTCGGTCGACGCCACCCCGCTGTTCCTGATCCTGCTCGGCGCGTACGTGGAGCGGACCGGCGACACCGCCCTGGCCCGGCGTCTGGAGCCGCACGCGCGCGCCGCCGTCGGCTGGATGCTCGACCACGGCGGCCTCACCTCGCGCGGCTACCTGGTCTACCGCGCCGACGAGGGCGGCCTCGCCAACCAGAACTGGAAGGACTCCCCCGGCGCGATCTGCTGCGCCGACGGCACCCGGCCCAGCGGCGCGGTGATGGCGGCGGGCGCCCAGGGCTACGCGTACGACGCGCTGCGCCGCACGGCGGGGGTGGCGCGCGGGGTGTGGGCCGACGAGACGTACGCCGCGTTGCTGGAGCAGGCTGCGGCCGACCTCCGGGACCGGTTCCAGCGCGACTTCTGGATGCGCGAGCACTCCTTCCCGGCGCTCGCGCTGGACGGGCAGGGCCGCCGCATCGACGCGCTGGCGTCCGACGCCGGGCACCTGCTGTGGTCGGGGCTGCTGGACAAGGAGTACGGGGAGATGGTGGGCCGGCGGCTGCTGGAGCCGGACTTCTTCTCCGGCTGGGGCGTACGCACGGTCGCCTCCGGCCAGCCGGCGTACCACCCGCTGTCCTATCACCGTGGCTCGGTCTGGCCGCACGACAACGCGCTGATCACGCTGGGGCTCGCGCGGTACGGGCTGCACGACGAGGCCCGCACGGTCGCGCACGCGCTGGTCGACGCGGCGACGGTGACCGGGCACCGGCTGCCGGAGGTGTGGGCGGGGTACGGGCGGGACACGCACAGTGAGCCGGTGCCGTATCCGCACGCGTGCGTGCGGGAGGCCCGCTCGGCGGCGACACCACTGGCACTGCTGACCGCGGTGGGCGGCGCGTAGGAGGTCCGGGCGGGCGCCGGGAGTGGGGCGGGGCCCGGCGTGCGTGCGAGCGGGACCGCGTCTCCGCGGACGCACGGACCGCGGGGGCACCCGGCGGACGCCGCGAGCGGCAGGGGCCGGCGGTAGCACGACACGTACGGGCTTCCGGCGGGCGCGCCGACCGTCGGGGCTCCCGGCGGACGTCGTGTCGGTCCCCCGCGCCCCTCCCGCGCTGTTGACCAGGTGTTTGCCCGGTGGGCGTGAACGATGGTCCCCGGGGGGCCGTAACGGTGGGCATGAGCACGCTCCAGTCAGCCGAGGAAGCGGGTGCCGACGCGGTGACCGCCCCTGCCCCGCGTCCCTTGCGCCGCCCCTGGACCGTCTGGCCGGCGTGGCGGCGGCGCTGGCGGGAGGAGCATCCGGCCGCCGCCCACGCGCTGTCCGTCACCGTCACGGTGCTGGCCGCCGCCCTCGTCGTCGCCGCGCTCGTGATGCCCGACCGGGTGGTGGGGCTGGGTCCCGCGAAGTTCCTGCGGATCCCCGCCGAGGCGGTCGTCGGGGCCGCCGTGCTGCTCGCGCTGCCGCGCCGGCCCCGGGTGGTGCTGGCGGCGGTGTCCGGCGTCGCGCTCGGGGCGATGACCGTGCTGAACATGCTCGACATGGGCTTCAACCAGTACCTCGGCCGCAGCTTCAACGTGATCCTCGACTGGGAGTTGTTCGGCGACGCGGAGTCGTATCTGGAGGACTCCCTCGGCCGTACGACGACCCTTGCCGCCGTGGCCGGGGTGATCGTCGCCGTCCTGCTCCTCCTCGTGCTGCCGGCGCTGGCCATGGTCCGGCTGGCCAACCTGCTCGCCCGGCACTCCGGCGCCGCGACCCGCGGCACGCTGATCGCCGGGGTCGTCTGGATCACCTGTTCCTCGCTCGGCCTGGAGGTCGCCGGCGTGCCGCTCGCCGCCGACCGCACCGCCACCGCGCTGAAGGCCCAGGCCCGCCGCGTCTCGGCCACGCTGCGCGACGAGGCGGAGTTCCGCAAGGTGGCCCGCGTCGACGCGTTCGGGAACACCCCGGGCAGCCAGCTCGTCCCCGACCTGCGCGGCAAGGACATGATCTTCACGTTCATCGAGAGCTACGGCCGCAGCGCCATCGAGGACCCGGTCATGGCCCCGGGGGTCGACGCGACCCTCGACGCCCGCACCAAGGCCCTCGACAAGGCCGGCTTCCACGCGAAGAGCGGCTGGCTGACCTCGGCGACCTACGGCGGCAGTAGCTGGCTCGGCCACTCCACCACCATGTCGGGCCTGTGGATCAGCAACCAGCAGCGCTACCGCACCGTCATGGCCAGCGACCACCTCAGCCTGACGGAGGCGTTCGAGAAGACCGGCTCGTTCGACACGGTCGGCGTCATGCCGGGCGTGCAGAAGGGCTGGCCGGAGCAGAAGTGGTACGGCCTCGACAAGGTCTACAACGCCTTCCGGCTCGGCTACCGGGGACCGAAGTTCAGCTGGTCGACCATGCCCGACCAGTACGCGCTCCAGCAGTACCAGGAGCGGGTGCACAGCAAGCGGCCGGCCGACGGCAGGTCGCGGATGTCGCTGCTCATCCTGACCTCCAGCCACCAGCCCTGGGCGCCGATCCCGAAGATGGTCGGCTGGGACCGGCTGGGTGACGGCTCGGTCTTCAAGGGCATCGAGGCGGCGGGCAACGACCCGGCGGACGTCATCGCCGACACCACCAGGTCCCGCGAGGAGTACGGCAAGTCGGTCCAGTACTCGGTGACCGCGCTCACCCAGTGGCTGGAGCGCTACGGCACCAAGGACACCGTGCTGGTGTTCCTCGGCGACCACCAGCCCATCGCCCGGGTCAGCGGCAACCACGCCAGCCGGGACGTGCCGGTCTCGATCGTCGCCAAGGATCCGAAGGTGCTGGACAAGGTCGCCGACTGGGGCTGGACCGACGGGCTGCGGCCCGCGCACGACGCCCCGGTGTGGAAGATGAGTTCCTTCCGGGACCGCTTCCTGCGGGCGTACGGCTCCACACCGCACCCCAGGAAGGGCTGATCAGCCGCCGGACGTGTCCAGTTCCGCGTCCTCGCTCACGCCCGCGCAGTCGTACGGGTCCTTCAGCCAGCCGTCCGGCAGCACCACCCGGTTGTTGCCGGACGTACGGCCGCGCGGGCCGTCCGCGCCGGCCGGCCAGCCCTGGCCGAGGTCCAGTTCGTCCAGGCCGGCCCGCAGTTCCGCCAGCGAGGAGGTCACCGCGAGCCGCTTGCGCATCTCGGAGCCGACCGCGAACCCCTTGAGGTACCAGGCCACGTGCTTGCGGAAGTCGATGACGCCGCGCGCCTCGTCGCCGAGCCACTCCCCGAGCAGGGTGGCGTGCCGCACCATCACGTCGGCCACCTCGCGCAGGTCCGGCCGGCGGAAGTCGTCGCGCCCCTCGAACGCCGCCACCAGGTCCGCGAACAGCCACGGCCGCCCCAGACAGCCCCGGCCCACGACCACCCCGTCGCAGCCCGTCTCGCGCACCATCCGCAGGGCGTCCTCAGCCGACCAGATGTCGCCGTTGCCGAGCACCGGGATCTCCGGGACGTGCTCCTTCAGGCGCGCGATGGCGTCCCAGTCGGCGGTGCCTCCGTAGTGCTGGGCCGCCGTGCGGCCGTGCAGGGCGATCGCCGTGACCCCCTCCTCGACGGCGATGCGCCCGGCGTCGAGGTAGGTGATGTGGTCGTCGTCGATGCCCTTGCGCATCTTCATGGTCACCGGCAGGTCGCCCGCACCGGTGACCGCCTCGCGCAGGATGGCCCGCAGCAGGTTCCGCTTGAAGGGGAGGGCGGAGCCGCCGCCCTTGCGCGTGACCTTCGGGACGGGGCAGCCGAAGTTCAGGTCGATGTGGTCGGCGAGGTCCTCCTCCGCGATCATGCGGACGGCCTTGCCGACGGTCGCCGGGTCGACGCCGTAAAGCTGGAGGGAGCGGGGGCGCTCGCTCGCGTCGAACCTGATGAGCTGCATCGTCTTCTCGTTGCGCTCGACCAGCGCCCGGGTCGTGATCATCTCACTCACGAACAGGCCCTTGCCGCCGCTGAACTCCCGGCACAGCGTACGGAAGGGCGCGTTGGTGATCCCTGCCATGGGGGCGAGCACGACGGGCGGCACGACGGCGTGCGGGCCGATGGTCAGCGGGTGGGTCATCGAGGGGCTCCGGGACGGACGTACGGCACAGGGCGAACACCCATTGTCCCTCACCGCGCGCGTCACCCGCCCGCCTGGGGCCGTCGGCCACCGGCCGGCGCGGACGACGTACCGCACCGGCAAAGACGATGTATCGCTCATTAGTTAACCGCACTATCGATATCGGCGTACGATGGAGCGCATGCCCGAGCTGAGCCATCGCCGACGTCTGCTCGTGCTCGCGATCTGCTGCATGAGCCTGCTGATCGTGAGCCTGGACAACACCGCGCTGAACGTGGCACTGCCCTCCATGCAGCGCGACCTGCACGCCGACACGTCCGGCCTCCAGTGGACCATCGACGCGTACACGCTCGTCCTGGCCTCCCTGCTCATGCTCGCCGGCTCCACCGCCGACCGGATCGGCCGCAAACGCGTCTTCATGGCCGGCCTGGTCGTGTTCTCCATCGGCTCACTGCTCTGCTCCCTCGCCCCGAACCTGGAACTCCTCATCGTGTTCCGCATGGTCCAGGCGGTGGGCGGCTCGATGCTCAACCCGGTCGCCATGTCGATCATCACCAACACCTTCACCGACGCCCGGGAACGCGCCCGTGCGATCGGCGTGTGGGGCGCCGTGGTCGGCATATCCATGGCGGCCGGCCCGCTGGTCGGTGGCCTGCTGGTGCAGTCGGTGAGCTGGCGCGCCATCTTCTGGGTCAACCTCCCGGTCGGCCTCACCGCCCTCCTGCTCACCCTCCGCTTCGTCCCCGAGTCCCGCGCGCCCAGGGCCCGCCGCCCCGACCCGGTCGGCCAGCTACTGGTGATCGCGCTGTTCGGCTCGCTGACGTACGCGATCATCGAGGCGCCCGCGGGCGCCGGCACGGTGGCGCCGTTCGCCGTGATCGCCGTGGCGGCCCTGCTGGCCCTGCTGCGGTACGAGCCCCGTCGCGACGAACCCCTCATCGACCTGCGCTTCTTCCGCTCGGCGCCGTTCAGCGGGGCCACCGTCATCGCGATCAGCGCGTTCGCGGCCCTGGGCGGTTTCCTGTTCCTGTCCACCCTGTACCTCCAGAACGTGCGCGGCCTCGACGCGCTGCACGCCGGCCTGTGGATGCTCCCGATGGCCGTGCCGACGTTCCTGTGCGCGCCCCTGTCCGGCCGTCTGGTCGGCAGCCGCGGCCCCCGCCTGCCCCTCGTGGTGGCCGGTACGGCGATGACCGCGAGCGCCGTCCTGTTCGCCGCGTTCGACGCGCAGACCACCGGCGCCGCCCGCCTGGCCGGCTACGTCCTCTTCGGCATCGGCTTCGGCTTCGTGAACGCGCCGATCACCAACACGGCTGTCTCGGGCATGCCCCGGGCGCAGGCCGGCGTCGCCGCGGCCGTCGCCTCCACCAGCCGCCAGTTGGGCCAGACGCTCGGCGTCGCGGTGATCGGCGCGCTCCTGGCGTCCGGCATCGGCTCGTCGACGTACCGGCACACGTTCGTCTCCGCCGCCCGCCCCGGCTGGTGGACCCTCGCCGGCTGCGGCCTGGCCGTCCTGGTCCTCGGCCTCCTGACCAGCGGCCGGTGGGCCCGCCGCACGGCCGAACGCACGGCCGCCGACCTGGTGCCGACGGAACCACGCGAGCCCGTGGGGGCTCCGGGCCGCCCCTGAACCGCGTCGGCCCGACTCTGCCGAGTTCGGCGAACCCGCCGAGCACGCCTGGCGGCCACCGCCCTTGCCCGGACGGGCGGCACTGACCTCGCATCCATGACCATAGTGGATCAAAATTGGTCGAAACACATGCCAGAACCGCGGAGGCGTGGCGATGCGCGGCAACGCCGAGAACGACGAGGGCTCCGTCGAGGAGCACGACGACGAGTACGGTGACGAACCCGACGCCGAGGACGGTGACGAGTACGCCGACCCCGAGGCCTACGACGAGGAGCCGGCAGCGGACGAAGAGCAGCCGGTGTCCTACGACGAGGAGGACGCGGCCGGTACGAGCCCTGACGTCTTCCTCGACGTTCCGGTCCTGAAGGTGGACCAGCTCGACCTGGACGTCGAGGACCTGCGGGCACATGTCTCGCTCCAGGCCGAGGTGCTGGACCTGCTCAAACTGAATGTGGGCGCCGACGTCACGCTCGGCCGGGTGCACCTGGGCATCTCGGGCGTCGAGGCACAGGCCCAGCTCAAGGTGCGTCTCCACCACGTCGCACAGATCATCGACCGAGTGCTCACCACGCTCGATCGCAACCCGGAGATCCTGCACGAGCTGGCGGGGGGTGGAGTCGGGTCCGCCGTACAGGATGTGGGGCAGGGCGCCGGGGCTGCCGTCCAGGACGTGGGCCGGGGCGTCGGCTCCGTGGCGCAGGATGTCGGGCAGGGAGCCGGGAGGGCCGTTCAGGACGTGGGCGGTGGTGCCGGGCGCGCGGTGGAGGACGTCGGCCATGAGACGAGCCGGGCCGTCGGAAGCGCCGGCAGGGCGGTGGGCGGCACCGCCGGGAGCGTGGCCGAACAGGCCGCGGGTGTGACGGAAGCGGCAGGCGACACGGTGCGGGGCGGCGGCCACGCCGTCGCGGACGCTGCGGAGACGGCGGACGCCACCGCGGAACGGGCAGAACCGGCCGAGCCGCGTGCGGCGCGCAAGGGCGCGGAGGGAGAGCGGGGCCGAGCCGGCCGGAGCCAGGGCGGCACCCGCACGCGCCGGGTGCGCGGAGAGGACGGGAAGCTCCCGCCGAGGTCCGGTCGCCCTCGTACCGCCAGGGAGCCGGAGGAGCCGCCCTGAACGCGAGGCGCGGGAGCCGGGAGCCCGGTGGGGGACATCTTGTTCCGGTCGACGGTCCACGCCGAACGGCTCCGCTTCACGCGGGAACCCCGGACAGCCGTCCGCTTCCCCGGCACCGGGGAGCGAGAGTCGACGAGCCACAGCGACCGCACCCACCTGCCGGACACGGTCGCCCCCGGTCAGGAGTACCAGGACGTCACCGTCGCCTACCACCTCGCGACCCGGCTCACCAGGGAGCCGGATGCCGGGCGGAGCGGTGACGACGGCCTCGCACGCGTCGAGGGGCCGAACCCCGGGGGGTGACCAGCGCCGTCGATCGCCCACCGGGAGACCGAGGACATGACCATGACCGCACTGCACGCGCCGGGCAGCGGGAGATCGGCCGGCTGTTCCCGGAGGACAGGGCTGGGGCTACGGCGGCCAGCTCACCCAGGTCGCGATGGCCGGTCCCACGCCGACCCCGCTGATGAGGGACCTCTGGCGGATCACGGCGTGACGGGTGCGGACAGGCCGCGCACCAGCAGGTCCACCACGTCCTGGAACTCCTCCTCGACGCCGGAGCGCCGCCACTCCCCGGCGTGGCACGGGTTGTGGAAGCGGATGGTGGCGTAGAAGACGGCACGCGCCGCGGCGGCCGGGTCGGGCACCGAGAAGACTCCCGACGCGTTCCCCGCCGTGATGATCCCGGTCAGTTGGGCGGTCAGGTCGGCTATGTGCTCGCCGACCACCGTCCCGCTCTCCGTGGCCAGCACCCCGTACGTGGCGAACAGCTCGGGGTCGTCGTGCGCCTTGCGGCGTTTGATGTCGAACAGCCCCTTGAGCCAGGCGCGCAGCCGCTCCTGCGGGTCGCGGTCCTCGGCCGCGGTGCCGGCGAGCGACCGGCACGTACGGTCCAGCCACCGCTTCGTGACCGCCTCCCGCAGCGCCGCCTTCGTCCGGAAGTGCCGGTAGACGCTGCCGTGGCTGACGCCGAGCGCGCGGGCCACGTCGACCACGGTGGCCTTGGCCGGACCGTGGCGGCGCAGCACCTCCTCGGTCGCCTCGAGGATGCGCTCGGCGGTCAGGGTCTCGCTGGTCGGTGGCATGCCCTAGACCGTACCCGTCAAAGGGTTCGGCGCTCGCTGTCGAGGAGTGCCATCTGCGCGGCCGGGTAACGCTCGCCGGCCGCGGCGTCCGCGGGGACGGCCTCCTCGACCGCCGCGAGGTCGGCCGCGTCCAGGGTGACGTCGAGGGCGCCCAGGGACTCGGTCAGCCGCTCGCGGGTGCGGGCGCCGATCAGCGGCACGATGTCCTCGCCGCGGGAGAGGACCCAGGCGATGGCGATCTGCGCGACGGTCGCGCCCTTCCGCTCGGCGATCGCGCGGAGGGCGTCGACCAGGTCGAGGTTGTGCCGGAGGTTGTCGCCCTGGAAGCGGGGCGAGTGGGCGCGGAAGTCGTTCGCGGCCAGCCGCCGGTCGCGGGAGAAGTGGCCGGAGATGAGCCCGCGGGAGAGCACCCCGTAGGCGGTGATGCCGATGCCCAGTTCGCGGGTGGTGGGCAGGATGTCCTGCTCGATGCCGCGCGACAGGAGCGAGTACTCGATCTGGAGGTCGGCGACGGGGGCGGTGGCGGCGGCCCGCCGGACGGTCTCGGCGCCGACCTCGCTGAGGCCGACGTGCCGGACGTACCCCTTCTCGATCAGTTCGGCTATGGCGCCGACGGTCTCCTCGATCGGCACCTCCGGGTCGAGGCGGGCGATGCGGTAGACGTCGATGTGGTCGACGCCCAGGCGCTGGAGGGAGTAGGCGGCGAAGTTGCGGACGGCGGCGGGGCGGCCGTCGAAGCCGATCCAGTTGCCGGCCGGGTCGCGCAGGGCGCCGAACTTCACGCTGACCAGCGCCTGTTCGCGGCGGGCCGGCGGGGCGGTGCGCAGGGCCTCGCCGACGAGCATCTCGTTGTGGCCCATGGCGTAGAAGTCGCCGGTGTCGAGCAGGGTGACGCCCGCTTCCAGGGCGGCGTGGACGGTCGCGACGGACTCCGCGCGGTCGGCGTCGCCGTAGAGGGCGGACATGCCCATGCAGCCCAGGCCGAGGGCGGAGACACGGGGGCCGGTGGTTCCGAGGTTTCGGGTTCGCAGCGTCATGCCTCCACCCTGCCATGATGGCTGACAGATTTCAATATCTGTCATCTGTCATTCCATACGTCACCTTCGGCGCAGGAGCCTGGTCCAGACCTCTTGACGAAAGGTCTGGACCAGACGCACTGTCGTAACCCCCCGCATGTCATGTCTACGACACCTCACCTCACCGCACCCCCACCGGGAGGACCGCATGCTCCGCCGCACGCTGCGCCTGCTCACCGCCGCTGTCACCACGGCCGTCCTGGCCCCGCTCGCCGTCGCCACCGCGCCCACCGCCTCCGCCGCCGACACCTGCGCGGTGAAGTCACGGCCGGCGGGCAAGGTGCTCAAGGGGTACTGGGAGAACTGGGACGGCGAGGCCGCGATGATCACGTTGTAGCCGTGGGCGGGGATGCGGGAGTCGGTGATCGGGGTCCAGCCGAAGGGTGGGTGGACGCCGTTGGCGGCGGCGGTCGCGGACCGCTTCGTGTCGACCGTCGTGCCGATCCCGAAGAAGTACAACTTCGACGGCATCGACATCGACATCGAGACGGGCCTCACGGGCAGCGGGAACATCGGGCAGCTCTCCGCCTCCCAGGCCAACCTGATCCGCGTCATCGACGGCATCCTCGCCCAGATGCCCTCCGACTTCGGCCTGACGATGGCCCCGGAGACCGCGTACGTCACCGGGGGCAGCATCACCTACGGCTCGATCTGGGGCGCGTACCTGCCGGTCATCAAGAAGTACGCGGACAACGGCCGCCTGTGGTGGGCTGAACATGCAGTACTACAACGGCGGCATGTACGGCTGTTCCGGTGACTCCTACTCGGCGGGCACGGTGCAGGGCTTCACCGCGCAGACCGACTGCCTGAACAAGGGCCTGGTGGTGCAGGGCACGACGATCAGGGTGCCCTACGACAAGCAGGTCCCGGGGCTGCCCGCCCAGCCCGGCGCGGGCGGCGGCTACATGTCCCCCTCCCTGGTCTCCCAGGCGTGGCGGCACTACGGCACCTCGCTCAAGGGCCTGATGACGTGGTCGCTCAACTGGGACGGCTCGAAGAACTGGACGTTCGGCGACAACGTCAAGGCGCTCCAGGGCCGTTGACCGGACCGCTCGGCCGCCGGCGCCGGTTCCCGGTGCCGTCGGCCGGCGTGTTCTCCTCCCGCGGTTCCGCCAGGGCGCTGAGGGCCGGCCGGAGCAGCGCGGCGGTGCGGTCGGCCGGGGCGTCGCTCAGCGGGGGCAGGCCGAGGAGCTGATGGCCGATGGTGACGCCCAGCAGGCTGGTGACGATCAGCGCGGCGCGCAGCTCGGGGTCCGCACCCGCGGGCAGGGCGGCGGCGACGGCGTCGATCCGCCGGCCGAGGGCGTCCCGGACGTGGTCGGCGACTGCCGGGTCGGTGAGCATGGACCGCATCATCGCCAGCGTGCCCTCGGGGAGACCGCCGAGTTCGAGGCCGAGCGCGGCAAGGAGCTGCTCGACGAGGGCGTCGGCGCCGGTGGCCGTCGGCAGCGCGGGGAACGTCTGCGCGGCCCGGGTGAACAGCTCGCGCTTCGAGCCGAAGTACTGCATGACCAGGGCCGGGTCGACGCCCGCCGCGGTCGCCACCGCGCGGATGGTGGTGCGGTCGAAGCCCTTCTCGGCGAACAGCTCCCGGGCGCTGTCGAGGATGCGCGCCTCGGTGGCTCGTCGGCGGTCGGCGCGGGACCGGTGAGGGCTGGACACGTCTTCACTCTACGGTCGTTGACCGAACTCCGCCCGGCGGCCACCGCGAGGGGGCCGAGGAGGGTGGCCGCCGGGCAGGCCTGGGACAGCGCAGGGCCCGGCCGGCAGCCCGGACGGCACGAGGCCCGCCCGTCGCCCGGAGTCCGGGCGACGGGCGGGCCGGGTGGCCGGTTCGGCCGGGGTCAGCAGCCCAGCAGGCGGCTGGCGAGGTAGCCCTCGATCTGGTCGAGGGACACGCGCTCCTGCTTCATGGTGTCGCGCTCGCGCACGGTCACCGCGTTGTCCTCGAGCGTGTCGAAGTCGACGGTGACGCAGTACGGCGTACCGATCTCGTCCTGACGGCGGTAGCGGCGGCCGATGGCGCCCGCGTCGTCGAAGTCGATGTTCCAGTTCTGGCGCAGCGCCTGTGCGAGGCCCTTGGCCTTCGGGGACAGCTCCGGGTTGCGCGACAGCGGGAGGACGGCCACCTTCACCGGGGCCAGACGGTGGTCGAGGCGCAGCACCGTCCGCTTCTCCATCTTGCCCTTGGCGTTGGGCGCCTCGTCCTCGACGTAGGCGTCGAGCAGGAAGGCCAGCATGGTGCGGCCGACGCCCGCCGCGGGCTCGATGACGTACGGCGTCCAGCGCTCGCCGGCCTCCTGGTCGAAGTAGGAGAGGTCCTGGCCGGAGGCCTTGGAGTGGGCGCCGAGGTCGTAGTCGGTGCGGTTGGCGACACCCTCCAGCTCGCCCCACTCCGAGCCGCCGAACTGGAAGCGGTACTCGATGTCGGCGGTGCGCTTGGAGTAGTGGGAGAGCTTCTCCTTCGGGTGCTCGTACCAGCGCATGTTCTCCTCACGCAGGCCCAGCCCGGTGTACCAGCCCCAGCGCTGCTCCATCCAGTACTCCTGCCACTGCTCGTCCTCGCCCGGCTTGACGAAGAACTCCATCTCCATCTGCTCGAACTCGCGGGTGCGGAAGATGAAGTTGCCAGGAGTGATCTCGTTGCGGAACGACTTGCCCATCTGGGCGATGCCGAACGGCGGCTTGCGGCGCGAAGTGGTCTGCACCTGGGCGAAGTTGGTGAAGATGCCCTGGGCGGTCTCGGGGCGCAGGTAGGCGACGGAGCCGGAGTCCTGCGTCGGGCCGAGGTGGGTGGAGAGCAGGCCGGAGAACTGCTTGGGCTCGGTGAACTGGCCCTTGTTGCCGCAGTTCGGGCAGTTGACGTCCGCCAGGCCGTTCGCCGGGGCGTGGCCCTTCTTCTCCTCGTACGACTCTTCCAGGTGGTCGGCACGGAACCGCTTGTGGCACGAGGTGCACTCGGTCAGCGGGTCCGTGAAGGTGGCGACGTGGCCGGAGGCGACCCAGACCTCGGAGGCGAGGATGACGGAGGAGTCGATGCCGACCACGTCCTCGCGCGACGTCACCATGTAGCGCCACCACTGGCGCTTGATGTTCTCCTTGAGCTCGACACCCAGCGGTCCGTAGTCCCAGGCGGCACGCTGTCCGCCGTAGATCTCACTGCACGGGAAAACGAAGCCACGGCGCTTGCTCAGGCTGACGATGGTGTCGATCTTGTCGGCGGCCACGGTGCTCTCTTCATTACGACGACGGGCGTTGAAGCGAGATGCTTCCAGCGAATGATTCAGGTTACCGGCGCATGCTCCCCCACGACCAAATCGGCCCCCGCCAAGACCATCTGGTGAGCGTAGTTGACAACGGTTTCCATGTTTGTTGAAAATGACTGTCATGAACGTACGTCGACGCCTCATACCCGCCGCCGCGGTCGCCGCGGTCGCCGCCCTCGGGGCCGGCACGCTGTCCGGATGCTCCGGCGGCACGGGGGTCGTGGCCAACACGAGCAAGTTCGACGTCGTCGCGTCGTTCTACCCGATGACCTTCCTCGCCGAGCGGATCGGCGGTGAGCACGTCCGCGTCACCACCCTCACCTCCCCCGGCCAGGAGCCGCACGACCTGGAGATCAGCCCCCGGCAGATCGCCCAGCTAGAGGAGTCCGACGCGGCCCTCTACCTGAGCGGCCTCCAGCCCTCCGTCGACGAGGCTGTGGCCCAGTCCCCGGTCCGCACCAAGATCGACGCGGCCCGCCTGACCACGCTGGAGGAGCACGGCACCGAGGTCGGCGGCCACGCGGCCGGACACGCCACCCACGAGGACGGGGAACACGAGGACGGGGAAGGCACGGGCAAGGACCCGCACATCTGGCTCGACCCGGTGAGGTACGCCCAGGTCGCCGAGGGCGTCGGCAAGGCCTTCGAGAAGGCCGACCCCGAGCACGCGGCCGACTACCGCAAGAACACCGCGGCCCTGGCAGGCGAGCTGGACGCCCTGGACCTCCGGTTCCGGCGGAGCCTCGCGCACACCCGGAGCAAGGTCTTCCTCACCACGCACGCCGCCTTCGGCTACCTCGCCGAGCGCTACGGCCTCACCGAGGAGGCCGTCAACGGCCTCGACCCCGAGTCCGAGCCGAGCGCCGCGCGCGTGAAGGCCCTGGAACGGACGGCCCGGGCCGACGGTGTCAGCACCGTCTTCTACGAGACGCTCGTCAGCGACAGGACCGCCCGGACCCTCGCCCACGACACGGGCCTGCGGACCGACGTCCTCGACCCGCTGGAGGGCATCACCGACAGGTCCCGCGGCAAGGACTACCTCGCCGTCCAGGAGGCCAACCTCAAGGCGCTCCGCCAGGCGCTGGACGCCAAGTGACCGGCACGGAAGGCAGGATCATGCGAGAGCCCGTCATAGCCCTGCGCGGGGTGAGCGCCGAACTCGGCGCGCGTCCCGTCCTGCGGGGCATCGAACTCACCGTCGGCCGCGGCGAGGTGGTCGCGCTGCTCGGCGCGAACGGCTCCGGCAAGTCGACGGCGGTACGCACGGTCATCGGCCAGGTGCCGGTCAGCGGCGGCACCGTCGAACTGTTCGGCACCCCGCGCCGGTCCTTCCGCGACTGGGCGCGCGTCGGCTACGTGCCGCAGCGCACCACGGCCGCGGGCGGGGTCCCGGCGACCGTGACCGAGATCGTCTCCTCGGGCCGGCTTTCCCGCACCCGCTTCGGCGTCTTCCGCAGGGCCGACCGGCAGGCCGTGCACCGGGCCCTGGAGCTGGTCGGCATGGCGGACCGCGCCAAGGACCCCGTCGACGCCCTCTCCGGCGGCCAGCACCAGCGGGTGCTGATCGCCCGCGCCCTGGTCTGTGAACCCGAGCTGCTGATCATGGATGAGCCGATGGCGGGCGTCGACCTGGCCAGCCAGGAGGTGCTGGCACGGACGCTGCGGCAGCAGGTCGAGGCCGGTACGACGGTCCTGCTGGTCCTGCACGAACTGGGCCCGCTGGAGCCCCTGATCGACCGGGCGGTCGTCCTGCGGGACGGCTGCGTGCTGCACGACGGCCCGCCGCCCCGCGCGGTCGGCCAGCACGCGCTGCCCGGCCACGACCACGTACACCCGCACGCACCGGCGGGCACCGAACCGATCCGCACGGGACTGCTGAGCTGATGGAATTCCTGGACTACGCCTTCATGCAGCGGGCGCTGCTCGCGGCCGTGCTCGTCGGCATCACCGCGCCCGCGGTCGGCATCTACCTGGTCCAGCGCCGCCAGGCGCTGATGGGCGACGGCATCGGGCACGTGGCCATGACCGGTGTCGGCCTGGGCTTCCTGCTGTCCACGTCCCCGGTGTGGATGGCGACGGCGGTATCGGTGCTCGGCGCGGTGCTCATGGAACTGATCCGCTGGTACGGCAGGACCCGCGGCGACATCGCCCTGGCCATGCTGTTCTACGGCGGCATGGCCGGCGGCGTGATGCTGATCAACCTCGCGCCGGGCGGCTCCAACGCCAACCTGACCTCGTACCTGTTCGGCTCGCTGTCCACGGTGTCGCGGTCCGACGTGACCACGATCTGCGTCCTGGCCGCCTTCGTGCTGCTGGTCACCCTCGGCCTGCGCCGCCAACTGTTCGCGGTCAGCCAGGACGAGGAGTTCGCCCGGGTCACGGGCCTGCCGGTGCGCGCGCTGAACCTGCTGACGGCGGTCACCGCGGCGGTGACCGTCACGGTGGCCATGCGGGTCGTCGGCCTGCTGCTGGTGTCCGCGCTGATGGTGGTGCCCGTGGCCGCGGCGCAGCAGCTCAGCCGCAGCTTCACCGTCACGCTGGTGATCGCGGTGGCGATCGGGGTGGCCGTCACCGTCAGCGGCACGGTCACCTCCTTCTACCAGGACGTCCCGCCGGGCGCCACGATCGTCCTCCTGACCATCGCCGCGTTCGTCGCGCTGACCGCCCTGGCCGCCCCGCTGGCCCGGCGACGCGCCCGTGCGGCAGCCGCGGCCCAGCCCGCGGGTGACCCGGCGGAATGCTCGATTCCGGCCGCGCGGGGCGCCGGGGACCAGGTCGGCGCCTGACCACTGTCGGTGCGGGCTGGCACAATGGCCCGGCAGACGCCAGACGTGAGGAGGCAACCGGTGACCACCGCTGGACCGCCCGTTAAGGGCCGCGCGACCCGCCAGCGTGCAGCCGTGGCGGCGGCCCTGGACGAGGTCGACGAGTTCCGCAGCGCGCAGGAACTGCACGACATGCTCAAGCACAAGGGCGACTCGGTCGGGCTCACCACCGTCTACCGCACGCTCCAGAACCTCGCCGAGGCCGGCGAGGTCGACGTCCTGCGCACCTCCGACGGCGAGTCCGTCTACCGCCGCTGCTCCACCGGCGAGCACCACCACCACCTGGTCTGCCGCGCCTGCGGCAGGGCCGTGGAGGTGGAGGGCCCGGCGGTCGAGAAGTGGGCGGAGGCGATCGCCGCGGAACACGGGTACGTCAACGTGGCGCACACGGTGGAGATCTTCGGCACGTGCGCCGACTGCGCGGCGGGCTGAGCGGACTTCGACGGCCGCGAATCCGTCGCGGCCCGCCGCGGGTCCGCCGTGGCCGTTCGCGCGGTTCCCCGCGCCCCTTCGGGCCGCTCCCTCAGCCCCGGTCGAAGCAGCGCTCCAGTTCGTCCAGGTCGTAGAAGGCGCTGTTCCTGGCGACGGGACGGCAGCCGGCCTTGAACGCCGTCTCCTTCTCGTTGTAGAGCATGCGGACCAGGTAGCGGTCGCCCTTCTGGAACACGTCCCACTGGATGTTCGCGCCCAGCGGGGAGACCGAGGCGCCGCGCCACGGGTTGTCGGCGTACGTGTACGGCTGCCCCGGTGCCGCCGGCCGGGTGCTGCCCGGCAGGCCCATCAGCGCGGCCAGCGGGATGACCTCCTCGGCGTGGGTGAAGCGCAGCTCGGCCCCGAGGTCGCTGGTCCCGGCGCGCTTGGCCTCGACCTGCTTGAAGAGGTCGTCGAGCAGGACGCCGGCCATCTTGTAGGTGATGTCGCTGTCCGAGAAGCCGGGGCCCTTCTCGTAGAAGTCCTCGGCGTCACCGAGGTAGCCGAACCAGGCCGCGTCCGTACGGGAGATGTAGTGCTCCAGCCCCCAGCCCTCGCCGTCCGGGCTCTCCTCGCTCATCGCGGGGGCGATGGCGTACAGGTTGTAGACGGCCTGGGCGGCGCCGGCCGGGTCCTGGATCCGTGCGACGAAGGAATCCGTGAAGATCTTCCGCAGGACGCTGCGGGCGGCCTGCCGCGTGCGGTCCTGGCCGGTGATGCCGTTCAGGGTGTCCTTGAGGCGCTGGTCGCCGGCGATGTAGTCGCGGTAGGCCGCGCCGCCCGCCGCCTTGTGGAAGTACAGCAGGTCCTTGTCGGTGCGGGTCGGCCCGATCAGCGGCTTCAGCGCGGGGTCGGCGTCGGCGAGGGCGCCGGCGAAGACGTTTCCGCTGTCCACGGCCCGGCCCTGGCCGGAGCTGACGACGTCGATCTTCTCGCCGTCGCGGGCGATCTTCGCGAACAGGGACGGCAGCCGCTTCTGCATGCGGGCGGCGGTCTCCGCCAGCTCCTGCCGGCCGCGCCCGCTGAGGTTGCCGTAGCCGGTCTTCGCCATGGCGGCGAGCAGTACCCGCACCCGGGGCCCGAACTCCTCGCCCTCGCGGGTGAGTCGCCCCTCGGCCTCCGCCTTGTCCCACAGCGCGAGGATCAGGTCCCCGTCCTCGCTGTCGGTGGCCGCGCGCGAGCCGTGCCGGGAGACGTTCTCGGTGAGGACAGGAACGAAGCCGGCCGGGGGCTTCTGGTAGTCGCGCGGGTTCTGCTGGGGCGCATAGGGCGCCTTGGTGCCGTAGCTCTCGCGGTGTGCGGGGCCGTCGTCGGCGGCGTGCGCGGGCAGGGCGGTGAGCAGCAGGGCGCCGAGGGCGAGGACAGGGGTGAGGCGTCTCATGATCCGCATCCTCGGCGGCCCGTGTGAACTGCCGATGGCTAGGAGGTTGACCCGCCCTTCATGGCGGCTTCCATGGCGAGCAGGTCCTCGTTCGGGACGGCACCGCCGAAACGCCGGTCGCGGGAGGCGAACTCGACGCAGGCCCGCCACAGGTCACGGCGGTCGAAGTCGGGCCACAGCACGTCCTGGAAGACCATCTCGGCGTACGCGCTCTGCCAGAGCAGGTAGTTGGAGGTGCGCTGCTCGCCGCTCGGACGCAGGAACAGGTCGACGTCCGGCATGTCCGGGTAGTACAGGTACTTCTGGATGGTCTTCTCGTTGACCTTGGCCGGGTCCAGCCGGCCGGCCTTCACGTCCTCGGCGAGGGCCTTCGCCGCGTCGGCCAGCTCGGCCCGGCCGCCGTAGTTCATGCAGAAGTACAGGGTGAGCAGGTCGTTGTCCTTGGTCTGCTCCTGGGCGATCTGGAGTTCCTTGGCGACCGACTTCCACAGCCTGGGCATCCGGCCCACCCAGCGCACCCGGATGCCGAGCGAGTCGAGCTGGTCGCGGGTGCGGCGGATGAAGTCGCGGTTGAAGTTCATCAGGAAGCGGACCTCGTCGGGCGACCGCTTCCAGTTCTCGGTGGAGAAGGCGTACAGGGAGATGTTGCGCACACCGACCTCGATGGAGCCCTGGAGCACGTCCAGCACCCGCTCGGCGCCGACCTTGTGCCCCTCGGTCCGCGGCAGTCCGCGCTCCTTCGCCCACCGCCCGTTGCCGTCCATCACGATCGCGACGTGCTCCGGGACCAGCTCGGCCGGGAGCTTCGGCGGGCGGGCACCGGACGGATGCGGCTCCGGCGCCGTGTACTCGCGCCGCTGGCGCCCCAGGAACCCGCGTACGACCATGTGCTTCTCGTCTCCTCGACCGTGGACTACTTCTCTACGTACCGCAGGGAGCGCAGCCCGCGCTCCAGATGCCAGTGCAGGTAGGCGGACACCAGTCCGCTGCCCTCGCGGACGTACCGCGCCTCGCACGCGTCCGCCGTCTCCCAGTCTCCCGTAAGCAGCGCGCCCAGCAGAATCAGGGTCTGCGGGGACGGTACGACGCTGCCGGGCATCCGGCAGTCGACGCAGACGGAGCCGCCGGAGGCCACGGAGAAGAACCGGTTCGGGCCGGGCATGCCGCACCGCGCGCAGTCGCCGAAGCTGGGCGCGTACCCGTTGACGGCGAGGGACCGCAGCAGGAAGGCGTCGAGGACGAGATGGGGGGCGTGCTCGCCCCGGGCGAGGGTCCGCAGGGCCCCGACCAGCAGCAGGTACTGCTGCACGGCCGGCTCCCCCTCGTGGTCCGTGAACCGCTCGGCGGTCTCCAGCATGGCGGTGCCCGCCGTGTACCGCGCGTAGTCGGTGACGATGCCCCCGCCGTACGGCGCGATCGTCTCGCTCTGGGTGCACAGCGGCAGCCCGCGCCCGACCAGCTCGCTGCCGCGCGCGAAGAACTGCACGTCCACGTGGGAGAACGGCTCCAGCCGGGCCCCGAACTTCGACTTCGTGCGCCGCACCCCGCGCGCCACCGCGCGCACGCGCCCGTGACCGCGGGTGAGCAGGGTGATGATCCGGTCCGCCTCACCCAGCTTCTGGGTGCGCAGCACGATGCCGTCGTCGCGGAACAGACTCATGCCCCCATTCTCGCCCATGCGGCGGACGGCCCGAGGACACCGGGCCTTTCCCGCCGCCTAGCGGAACCACTCGGGGCGACGCCGGCGCAGGTCGTCCATCGCGGGCAGGAAGGCTCGGAGTGCCTCCCTTACGGGCGCCATGGAGGACTCGTCGAACTCCAGGGTGCGGTGTCCGAAGGTGACGCGCGTGATGAAGCGAAGACTCTCGTCCGAGAATCCTCCCTGGTCCGTGACGGTGACCGTGCGGACCGTTTTGGGCAAGGTGGCGAGGGACACGTCTTCGAGCGCGGAGTGGGGAATCCTCATCAAGGCCGAGGAGCTCAGACACAGGTGGGTGTCCGTGCAGGTCATCGCCCCCTTCTCGGCGTAGCCGATCAGGCGCTCCGCTCCAAGGGCACCGCATCTCTCCCTCAGCCGGCTGCCTCCGGGGTCGCCGTCGGGCAGGACGGTGATGCCCTGACGTGCCAGGAGCAGACGCAGGGCATCGACGAACTCCGTGGGGTCCGCGCGTTGTCGCTCGATGTGGGCGTCGACCTGCCGCATGTCGTACCCCCAGAACCACCTGCCCGACACGGTGCGGAAGTGGGGTGACAGGGCCCGCCACCCGAGGCGGGGATCCCCCACGGTCGCGAGGACGCCGTTCAACTCCCGCTTGACCGCACCGATCCGGTATCCGCCGCCCTGGACGGTGTCGAACGGGAACTCCGCGGAGAGGGCGGCCGGACGGGGTGCCGGGCCCGTCCCGGCGTGCGGGACGGGCCGGGGCGGTGCGTCCTGTGGGCCCTCGTGAGCGCGGTTGCGGACCCAGGACTCCTCCCCCGCGGCGTTGTGGTCGGCGCACTGGGGCCGCGGATACTTCAGTGTCCGGAGACGGTCCCCGGCCTCCTTCGCGATCCGGTCGAAGGACAGCGTCGGACCTGCCCCGGCGATCCCGTGCTCCAGGACGTCGATCAGGGCACCGGTGAAGTAGGGGTAGCCGCGGGGCGGCGAGAACGAGAGTTCCGTCCTCGACGTGGAGGTCATGATCCAGCTTGCGAAGCCGCTGTCCTCCGGGCTGCCGCCCTCCCCCGCGTCCGGCTCCTTCACCAGGTGGCCCAGAGCGGTGGCGGAGTCGCCCATCGGGATGGCCAGGCCGCTGTAGCAGCAGTCGAGGAGCGTGACGCGGCGGCGTGCATCACGTCCGGCCCGTCTGGCGAGGCCGAGCAGCAACGGATACGGAAGCGCCCCGATCTCCACGTCGTCCCGGTCGGCGTCGGCCAGCGCCAGGTGCAACTGATCACTGTGGTGCTCGCGCCGTCCGTGCCCCGCGAAGTAGACGAGGAAAGTGTCGGTCGTCGCCCGCCCGGCCCTGCGCACCGCCTTGAGGATGTCGTCCGCCGAGGCCCGGGCGCCGAAGACGGTGACGTTGCGCCGGGGCAGGCCCCAGACCTCGCGGTCGCACAGCAGCTCGGCCAGTTTGCTGACGCCGGCTTCCACACCGGGCAGGGGTTCGAGCTGCCGGTAGTCGTGTACGCCGATGAGCACGGCGTGGCTGCGTTCCGGGTCAGGCAGTGGCACGGCCGGGCGTCCCCTCGTCCGGCGCCGGCAGGAGGCCGAGCGCCCGCGCCACGCGCGCGGCGTCCTCCGGCGTCTCCTCGTCGATGAGGTAGCGCTTCCCGCCGCACTCCACCACCAGTCGCGCGGACGCCTCCTCGCGCCGGGGCAGCGCGGCGCGGAAGGCAACGAACAGCCCGATCAGGCCGGTCAGGAACGAACCGGAGTCGACGGCCAGGCTGATCCAGTCCGTCGCGCCCGGTGACATCGCGCCGCCACGGGGCGGGACGCTCACCCGGCGCACGACGACCGACCGGCCCAGCCGGCGGTCCTCGGTGATCCAGTCGGCGAAGGACTCCGTCCATCCCTCGGTGTCACTCCGCTCGTCACCCACGCCCTCGCCGTACGGATGGATGCGCGCGACTCTGACCCGTAACTCCATGTGCGAGGCCCCCTCTTGGCCAGAAAACGTCCGCGATCGCCTCAGAGTAGAGCGGACCCGGCGCCCATGTCTGGAAATCTGGCGTGATGGAGTGACTGCCCGGTCAGGGAGGTCTAGAGCGCCTCTCCGCGGCTGCGCGCGTTGGCGTACGCGGTGGCCGCGCTCAGTCGCTCGGCGAGGGTCGCCCCGCGCAGCGCCTCCGGCTCGGCGTCCCACTCCCGGCCCCCGCCGTAGGGCCTCACCTGCACGTACGGCCCCTCGTGCCCCATGACGATGCCGACCCGGCCGGTGCGGGTGTCGACCACATGACTGCCGGCGGGAGGCATCACCGCGTCACCCCCGGGGACGCCGTCAGAGCCGCCGTGAGACTCCGCGCCGTCTCCACCGAACAGCGCCCCAGTTCCACCAGCGGGCAGGGCGCCTCCCTCGCGAGACTCACCGGGTCGAGTCCCAGCGACGGGAGAACGACTCCGGCCTTCTCCAGCGCCGACCGCAATTCCCGCAACGTCTCCTCCGCCTCTTCGACAGCCCTCACTGTGCTTCCCTGCCTTTCCGTGTTTCACGCTTCGTGCATCCAGGGTGACGCTCCGCGCCTACACTCGGCAATCGCCCGCGCCCTACAAGCGCGCGGCAGGTGAAGGGGGTTGGCCGTGGCCAATGGTTCACGTCAGGCGGTCTGGGAGTTCTTCGGCGCCGAGCTGAAGAGGCGCCGGGAGGACGCGGGAATCACCCAGGTGGAACTGGGGGCCCGGGTCTTCGTCTCCGGCGCCTACATCGGACAGTTCGAGCAGGCCATTCGAAAACCCCAGCTCGACATCACCCAGCGAATCGACGAGGTCCTGCAAACCGACGGTATTTTCGAGCGGCTGTGCCGCAAGCTCATCGACGACCGGCGGTACGCGGAGTACTTCGCCGAGGTCGTGGAGCTGGAGCGGGTGGCCACGAGGATCTGCGAGTTCGCACCGACCGCGGTGCCGGGACTGTTGCAGACCAGGGCGTACGCGGAGGCGGTGACCATCGCGGCCAATCCGTTCGTCACCGACGAGTACGTCGAGGAGATCGTCGGCGCCCGCCTGGAACGCGGACACATCCTGAAGGACGCCACCCGGCCGGAGTACTGGGTGATCCTGCACGAAAACGCGCTGCGTGTTCCGGTGGGTGGGCCTGCCGTGATGGCCGAGCAACTGGAGCACATCACGACACTGGCACACGACCGGAAGGTTCTGATGACGGTGCTCCCGTGCGCGGAGGGAGCACACGCGTACATGACCGGCACGCTGAAGCTCATGGAGTTCGAAGACGCTCCGCCAACCGCTTATACAGAGACGGAGTTTTCGGGGAACCTGCTGGATCACCCGGCAGTGGTGAAGCACGCACAGCGCGCCTACGATCTGCTGAGGGCCGCCGCGCTGTCGCCGAGGGCGTCCCTGCCCCTGGTCGAGTCGGCGGCGGAGGACTTCAGACGATGCGCGAGTACGACCTGAGCAACGCCCGCTGGAGCAGGAGCAGTCACAGCAACGGCCAGGGCGGCGACTGCGTCGAGGTCGGCCACGACTTCCCCGGTGCCGCCTGGCGCAAGAGCAGCTACAGCAACGGTGAGGGCGGCAGTTGCGTCGAGGTGGCCGACGGCGTCCCCGGTGTCGTGCCCGTCCGGGACAGCAAGGTGTCCGACGGGGCCGTGCTGGTGGTCGGGGCCCCGGCCTGGGCGGAGTTCGTCGGCGCCCTGACGGCCTGAGCGCACCCACTCACCAGCCCAGTTGCCGGACGGGTCCGTCATTGGCCCGACCTCTGGCGGCTGGGCCATTCGTGTGTGCCGTCTTGACCGACCCCACAGCCCCTCCTATGGTCGCGCTACCGACCGGACGTAGGACGTAGGACGTCGTATCTCCCACCCCTCCCCACCGACTTGCTGGAGGACCCGTGCGCGACGACGTGATTCCCGACGTGCCGGCGCCGCGCCGCCGGTCGTTCCTGAGGGGCGCCGGGGCGCTGGGGGCGGGCGCCGCGCTGGCCGCCTGCTCCGGCGGCCCGCAGTCCACGAACGACACCGGGCACGGGGGCGGCGGCAAGGAGCGGACGCTGACCGCCGTGATCGGGTACGGCAACGACGGCAGTTGGGACCCGACGCAGACCGCGTCGGCGTTCGCGATGGCCGCCAACAACCACATCTACGAAGGGCTGCTGGACACCGACCCGATCACCCGGGTGCCGTATCCGGCGCTGGCCACCGGGGTGCCGAAGGATCCGGGTGCCACCCGCTGGCGGTTCACCCTGCGGCCGGGCGCCACCTTCCACGACGGCAGGCCCGTCACCGCCGACGACGTCGTGTTCGTCTTCGACCGGATCCTGGACCCGGACACCCAGACCCTCGCCAAGGGGTTCTTCGCCGGCTGGCTGGACGGCGTGAAGAAGATCGACGCGCGCACGGTCGAGCTGGTGCTCAGGTTCCCGTTCCCGGACGGGCTCGCCCGGCTCACCCTCGCCAAGGTCATGCCGAAGCACGTCTTCTCCCGGCCCGGTGCCTGGGACGAGGCGGTCAGAGGGCTGGCCGTCGGCTCGGGGCCGTACCGGCAGACCGCGCACCACCCGAAGTCCAACACCACCTTCGAGGCGTTCGCCGCCTACAACGGCCCCCGCAAGCCGGCCTTCAAGCGCATGAACTGGCTCACCATCGTGGACGCGGCCTCGCGCGTCGCGAAGATCTCGGGGACCGACGCCGGCGCGCAGATCGCCGACAACGTCCCCTACGCCAACATCCCGCGCCTGGAGCAGGGCGGGCTGAAGGTCGCGGGCGGCGCCGGGATGAACAACCTGTTCCTGATGTTCAACACCCGGCACAAGCCCTTCGACGACGTGCGGGTCCGCCAGGCACTGCACTACGCCGTCGACAGCGAGAAGATGGTGCGGGTGGCGCTCAAGGGGCACGGGAAACCCGCGACGTCCTTCCTCGACGAGGGCAACCCCGGCTACCGGCCGGCCGGGACCGTCTACGGCCACGACCCGGCGAAGGCGAAGGCGCTGCTGAAGGCCGCCGGGGTGCAGAACCTCAAGGTCGAGATCCTCGCCGTCAACGTGAGCTGGATCGTCGACTGCCTGCCGACCGTCAAGGCCTCCTGGGACGCCATCGGCGTGGAGACCACCCTCGCCCCGCAGGAGACCACGGCCGTCTTCACCAAGATGGACCAGAAGCGGGACTACCAGGTCGTCGCCGCCGCCTCCAACCCCAACCAGTTCGGGCTCGACGCGGACCTGATCATGCACTACAACTACGGGCCCGAGAACCTGTGGATGCGCTACACCCGGTGGGCCGACGACCCCGTCGCCCGGCGGCTGTTCAAGGACATGGAGCGGGCGACCCGGGAACCCGACCCCGCGAAGAAGAAGACCATGGTCCAGGACTACATCGACGTGATCGCCGAACAGGCCGTGCTGTACCCGGTGGTGCACAACGAGCTGATGACGGCCTGGGACCCGCGCAGGCTCACCGGGATACGGGCCCAGCCGTACCCGGGCGTCAACCTTCTGCGCGCGCGATGGACCTGACGGCATGACAGCCGTCGTACGCATCCTGCTCCGCCGGGTCGTCCTGCTCGTACCGCTGCTCCTCGGCATCGTGCTGTTCGTCTTCCTGGTGATGCGGTTCTCGGACGCCGACCCCGCGTCCGCGTTCTTCCAGGGCGCCAATCCGACCCCCCGGCAACTGCACGACTTCCGCGAACGCAACGGCCTGCTGGACCCGCTGCCCGTGCGCTACGTCCACTTCGTCGGCGACCTGCTCCACGGCGACCTCGGCACCAGCGCCCTCACCCGCGCCCCGGTGGCCGACCAGGTCGCCACCGCGCTGCCGCTCACCCTCCAGCTCACCTTCCTCGGTCTCACGCTCGCGGTCGTGGCGGCACTGGCGGGCGGGGTCACCGCGGCCGTGTACCGGGACCGGGTGCCGGACCAGGTCATCCGGGTCGTCTCGCTGGTGGGGGTGGCGGCGCCGGGATTCTGGCTGGCACTGCTGATGATCCAGTACCTGGCCGTCGACCGGGGCTGGTTCCCGACCGGCGGCTACGTCAACCCCGCCGACTCCGTCACCGGCTGGCTGCGGACCATGACCCTGCCCGCCGTCGCACTGTCCCTGCCGGTGGCCGCGCAACTGACCCGGATCGTGCGGACCTCGGTCGTGGAGGAGCTGGACAAGGACTACGTGCGCACCGCGATCGGCAGCGGACTGCCGCCCCGGGTGGTGGTCGGCCGGAACGTCCTCAGGAATGCCCTGGTCAATCCGCTGACCGTGCTGGGGCTGCGCGTCGGCTACCTCCTCGGCGGCGCCGTCGTCATCGAGACGATCTTCTCGCTGCCCGGCATGGGCAAGCTGATGATCGACGCCGTGCAGAACGGTGACCCGGCCGTCGTGCAGGGGGTCGTCCTGACCACCGCCACCGGGTTCGTGGTCGTCAACCTCGTCATCGACCTCCTGTACCTGCTGGTCAACCCACGTATGAGGGCGGGCTGATGATCACGCGCGCGCGTCTCACCGAGCGGCTCCCCCGGCCCGGCGTCCGGCCGCGCGGCCCGCGCCGGCTGCCGCTGTCGTCGAAGGCGGCCGTCTGCTTCCTGGCCCTGGTCGTCCTGGTCGCCGTACTCGCCCCGCTGCTCGCCCCGGACGACCCGCTGGACCAGCAGGACCCGGCCGGCGGCACCGGGCAGCCGTCCGCCGCGCACTGGATGGGCCAGGACAGCCTGGGCCGGGACATCCTGAGCCGGCTGATGTACGGCGCCCGGTGGTCCCTCGCGATCGGGCTCGGCGCCACCGGGCTCGCCCTGGTCGCCGGGGCACTGCTCGGGGCGCTCGCCGCGACCTCCCGCCGATCCGTCGACGAGACGCTGATGCGCTGCCTCGACGTGGTGATGGCGTTCCCCGGCATCGCTCTCGCGGCCGTGCTCGTCGCCGTGTTCGGCGGCGGGATCGGCGTGCTGATCTGCGCCCTGGCCTTCCTGTTCACCCCGCCGGTGGCCCGCGTCGTCCGGGCCAACGTCCTGGACCAGTACGGCGAGGACTACGTCACCGCCGAACGGGTCATCGGCGCCCGCACCCCGCACATCGTGCTGCGGCACGTGGCCGTCAACTGTGCCGCCCCGGTGCTGGTGTTCTGCACCGTCCAGGTCGCCGAGGCCATCGTGTTCGAGGCGTCGCTGTCCTTCATCGGCGCCGGAGTACGGCCCCCCGACCCGTCCTGGGGCAGTGTCATCGCCGACGGCAAGAACATGGTGCTGACCGGCGGCTGGTGGGCCACCGTCTTCCCCGGGCTGCTGATCCTGCTGACCGTGCTGTCGCTGAACATCCTGTCCGAGGGCGTCTCCGACGCCTGGGCCGCGCCCGCGCCGCGCGAGGTGGCGGCGCCGGCGGACCGGCTGGAGACACCCGAGCCCGGCAGCGGCGAGGTGCTTCCGCTGCCCGGACTGACCGAGGCCGCCCGGCGGCTGCGCTCCCGGGCCCGGCCGCTGCCCTCCCGGGACGGGCAGCCGGTGCTCGCCGTGGAGAACCTCGCCATCGGCTTCCCCGGCCGGCACCGGGGCGTGGACATCGTGGCCGGCGTCGGCTTCGAGGTGTATCCCGGCGAGGTGCTGGGCCTGGTGGGCGAGTCGGGGTGCGGGAAGTCGCTGACCGCGCTCACCGTCATGGGCCTCCAACCGGAGGGGGCGCGGGTGCGGGGCCAGGTGCGGTTCCGGCAGCGGGACCTGCTCGCCGAACCGGCGCGGGCCCGGCGGCGGCTGCTCGGCCACGAGATGGCCATGGTCCACCAGGACGCCCTGTCCGCGCTGAACCCCGCCATGACCGTCCGCGCCCAGCTCCGGCAGCTCGTCCGGCGCGGGGGCCGCCGCAGCCCGCGCGAACTGCTGACACTGGTCGGTCTCGATCCGGAGCGCACCCTGCGCAGCTACCCGCACGAACTGTCCGGCGGGCAGCGCCAGCGCGTCCTCATCGCCATGGCCCTCTCCCGCGACCCGTCCCTGATCGTCGCCGACGAACCCACGACGGCCCTGGACGTCACCGTGCAGGCCCAGATCATGGAGCTGCTGCTGCGGCTGCGCGGGGAACTGGGCTTCGCGCTGCTCCTGGTCTCCCACGACCTCGCGCTCGTCGCCGACGTCACCGACCGGGTGGTGGTGATGTACGGCGGGCAGATCGTGGAGAGCGGGGTGACCTCCGACCTGGTGGCCGCGCCGGCCCACCACTACACGCGCGGCCTGCTCGCCGGTGTGCTGTCGCTGGAGTCCGCCGAGGAACGGCTGGCACAGATCAAGGGGGTCGTACCGGCCCCCGCCGGCTTCCCCCCGGGCTGCCGGTTCGCCGACCGCTGCCCGCTCGCCGACGAGGTGTGCCGCACGGCCGCCCCGGTCCTCGCGGGCATCCCCGCGCACACGGCCGCCTGCCACCACCCGGCGGTGGACCTGACGTCGGCACGGAACGAGGAGGCCCGCCCGTGACCGCTGTCGTCGAGGTACGGGACGCGCACGTCGTCCACCGGGCGCGCAGCGGCGGCCTGTTCCGGCGCGACCGGGTGTACGCGCTGACCGGCGCCACCCTGCGCGTCGGCGCCGGTGAGACGGTCGGCGTGGTCGGCGAGTCGGGATGCGGGAAGTCGACGCTGGCCAAGGTGCTGGTGGGCATCGAGCGGCCCGCGCGCGGAACGGTGACGTTCCGGGGCCGGGACCTGTGGACGATGCCGCCCGCCGAACGCCGGGCCACGGTCGGCGCGGGCGTCGGCATGGTCTTCCAGGACCCGTCGACGGCCCTGAACCGCCGGCTGACCGTCCGCCGGGTCCTGCGCGACCCGCTGGACGTCCACGCCCGCGGCACCCGGACCGAACGGGAGGACCGGGTACGGGAGCTGATGGCCCTGGTCGGCCTGCCCTGGGCCCTCGCCGACGCCGTGCCCGGGCAGCTTTCCGGCGGGCAGCGCCAGCGCGTCGCGATCGCCCGCGCGCTGGCCCTGGACCCCGCCCTGCTCGTCGCCGACGAACCGACCAGCGCCCTGGACGTCTCGGTCCGCGCGCAGATCCTCAACCTGCTGCTCGACCTGAGGGAACGCCTCGGCCTCGCCATGGTGTTCGTCTCCCACGACATCCAGACGGTGCGGCGGATGAGCGACCGGGTGATCACCATGTACCTCGGCCGGATCGTGGAGGAGACCCCGGCCGGCCGCGTCACCGACGCCGCCCGGCACCCGTACACCCGCGCCCTGTTCTCGGCCACGCCCGGCCTGCTGGACCCCGTCGAACCGATCCCGCTGACCGGGCCCGTGCCGTCGGCGACCCGGCCGCCGAGCGGCTGCCCGTTCCGCACCCGCTGCTGGAAGGCGGACGCGGTGTGCGCCGAGGCCATGCCGGACTTCTCGGCCGCGTCGCGGCCGGGACACCGCTACCGCTGTCACCATCCTGTGGAGGAGGACCAGCCGACCCGCGACCCCGCTCGCCAGGAGCCCCGATGACCTTCCCCGCCCCGCTCACCGGTGTCGTCCCGCCCGTCTGCACGCCCCTGACACCGGAGCGCGAGGTGGACGTGCCCTCGCTGCTGCGCCTGGTCGGCCATCTGGTGGAGGGCGGGGTGCACGCGCTGTTCCTGCTCGGCTCCACGTCGGAGGCGGCCTTCCTGACGGACGCGCAGCGCAGCCAGGTGGTGTCGGCCGTGACGGCCCACGTGGCCGGTCAGCTCCCCGTCCTCGCGGGTGCCATCGACATGACCACCCCGCGGGTGCTCGAACACGTGGCGGCGGTCACCGCGGCCGGCGCGCGGGCCGTCGTCGTCACCGCGCCGTTCTACGCCCGCACCCACCCCGCGGAGATCGTCCACCACTACCGCCGGATCGCCGCCGCCAGCCCCGTCCCGGTCATCGCCTACGACATCCCCTCCGCCGTGCACGCCAAGCTCCCCGCCGACCTGGTGCTGGGGCTCGCCGGGGACGGGGTGCTGGCCGGGGTCAAGGACTCCAGCGGGGACCTGGCGGCCTTCCGGGAGGTCGTCACCGGCGCCCGCGCCCACCCCGGGTTCAGCGTGCTGACCGGCTCCGAGCTGATCACCGACTCGGCGCTCGCTCTGGGCGCCGACGGGGCGGTGCCGGGGCTGGCCAACGTCGACCCGCACGGCTACGTCCGGCTGTACCGGCTGTGCCGGGCCGGTGACACGGACGGTGCGCGGGCCGAACAGGAGCGGCTGTGCGCACTGTTCGGGCTGACCGGGGTCGGGGACCCGGCGCGGATGGGCGGCAGCTCGTCCGCGCTGGGCGCGTTCAAGGCGGCACTGCATCTGCGGGGCGTCATCGACTGCCCGGTGACGGCCGAACCGCAGGTGCCGCTGTCCGGCGCGGAGGTCGAGAGGGTCGGCAGGTTCCTGACGGCGGCCGGGCTGCTCGGCCCCTGCTCTCAGGGCAGCGGGAGCCTGCGGAACTCAAGCGACTCGTACGGGCGCTGACCGCCGGTCTCGTACAGGATGCCGACCGTGCCGGGGCCGAGCTGGGTGAGGTCGGAGTAGGCGGCCGGGCGGTCCGAGAGGGTGAGCAGCCGGGTGAAGGTGCGGCCGGCGTCCGTACTGGACCACAGGGCCAGGGCGCGGCGGGCGGTCGGCACGGAGGGCGCGGAGAACAGCAGCGGGGCGCCGGGGGCGTGGGGCCGCAGGACGCTGCCCTGGACCACCGGGACGTCGTTCAGGGCCGGCTGGACGGCGTAAGGGCGGTCCAGGGTGCGCCCGCCGTCGGACGAGTAGCTGTCGAGGCGGTTGCCGGGGGCGGTGCCGCCCTGGTCGCGGGAGCTGAGGTACAGGCGGCCGTCGGCCAGCTCGGCGGCGGCGGTCTCGTCGGCGTCGGTCACGCCGTCGTAGCCGTCGTCCACGAAGCCCAGGTGCCAGGTGCGGCCGGAGTCGTCACTGTAGAGGGCGTGGCCGCCGTGGTAGCGGGGCTCCTGGCCGGTGTCGCGGGAACCGGCGGGCGGGGCGGCGGAGTGGTTGGCGGGAACCAGCAGGCGGCCGGCTCGCGGACCGTGGGTGAGGGCGACGGCGTGGCCGGGGCCGGTGGCGTACCAGCGCCAGTCCGGGCGCGTCACCCCGGCCGTGATGTCCCGGGGGGCCGTGAAGCTCCGGCCGTCGTCCCGGCTGCGCTGCGTGAACACCCGGCGGCCCCGCTCCGGGGAGACCTCACCGCGCATGATCTGCGCCTGGGTGACGGCCCCGCTGTTGCCGCAGGTCACCAGGACGACCTCGCCGGTGCGCGGGTCGATGACGGGCGCCGGGTTGCCACGGGTGTCACCCCGCCCGGCGGTCACGACCGCCGGCGGGCCCCAGGTGCAGCCGCCGTCGGTGGAGCGGCGCAGGACGACGTCGATGTCCCCGGTGTCCCCCACGCCGTCCCGCCGTCCCTCGGCGAAGGCCAGGACGGTGCCCTGCCGGGTGACGACGACCGCGGGGATCCGGTAGGCGGCGTAGCCGCCCTGCCCGGAGACGTAGGGCACGGAGGAGACACAACCGAGGGGAGAGGCGTGCGCGGGCACCGGCACGGTGCACAGTCCGAGCAGGCCCAGCCCGACGAGAAACCGGCGGCACAGTGTGATCACCCCCTGATCCTCGCCGCATCCACCGCCCCACCCCTACTCCACCGGGGCCGAACGAACGACGCCGGCCCGGGTGCCGGGCGGTCGGGGTGGGGGGCAGGCAGGCGGGGCCAACGCCCCGAACCGGCGGTCAGGCGCCGGACGGGCCGCACCGGCAAGCGGGCCCGGGCCCCGGCCGGCCGTGAGGCGGACGGACGGACGCAGGCGGCTGTACGGGTGTCCCAGCGAACAGCCGGAGGCCGACGGCCCGCCCAGTCGGCCACCAGGCGGACGCCGGGCGGCCGACGGGGGCCAGAGCGGCCAGGGCGGGGAGACGGCAGGCGGCGGGTGTTCGGCCGAGCGGGCGGCGGGCGGTCGGCCGAGCGGGTGCTGAGCAGCCCGGCGGAGGCCGAGCGGGCGCCGGGCTGTCAGGCGGAGGTCGAACGGGCCGGGGGGGCAGGCGGAGGCCAGGCTGTGGTCCCGGGGGTCAGGACGGGGTGCGGGCTGCTGTCAGGAGGCGGGTCACGTCGTCGGCGCAGATGGTGAGGGCCGCGCCCACCGTGGCGAGGGCGTCGCGTTCGGCCGGGGTGTAGGGGCCGTCGGCGAGGGCGATGCGGGCGGCCTGGACGAGGAGCGCCTCGCGGCCGGCGGGGGCGAGGTGCGGGGCGAGCGGGCCCAGGGCCTCGTGCAGCTCTATGGTCAGGCTCGCGCTGCCCGGCTGCTCGAAGAACCGTCCGGTGTCCGCGGCGAGCGCGTCGACCAGGGCGGCGAGCTGGTCCTCCGTGCAGTCGGTGAAGCCGGCCGCGCGGACGGCGGTGACGGCCGCCTCCAGCGCCGTACGGGAGCCGGTGCCGCCCGCGGTGAGCACGGCGAGGGCGACGGTGTGCACGGCGTCGCGGAGCATCGCGGAGAAGCGGCGGGTGGTGGGGTGGTCCAGGACGTCGGTGCCGTAGTGCCGGTGGCAGGCCGCGCACTCCACGACCGGTCCGGTCGCCCCGCGCGGCAGCACGGGCACGCCCAGCAGGGTGAGCCGGCGGCGGCCGGTGAGCCGCTGGTAGTTGCGGTCGCCGCCGCAGCCCGGGCAGTAGAAGTCGCCGTCCCCGGCGGGGGTCCACGCGGTGCGGGTGCCCAGGATGCGCGCAGCCCTGGCGGCACGGCCGTCTCGTCCCCGTACTGGCAGCACGTCGCACCTCCGTAACCGCACGGCCACATCGCCGCACTGGCGTGATGTTAGCCACATCCCGGGAGCTGAGTCAGTACCCCGGAAGAGACCTTTCCGTGACCTGGGGTGCGCGATGGCCGAGAACCGACGGGGCCCCGACCGTCGTACCGCACGGTCGGGGCCCCGAAACTGCCGGTGGGAGGCGTCAGCGGGCGGCGCGGTTGACGGCGGAGACGACCGCCTTCAGCGACGCACGCGTCGTGTTCGCGTCGATGCCGATGCCCCACAGGACCTTGTCGCCGATCGCGCACTCGATGTACGAGGCGGCCTGCGCGGAGGCGCCCTCGCTCATCGTGTGCTCCTGGTAGTCCAGCAGGCGTACGTCGACGCCGACGGACTGGAGGGCGTCGAAGAAGGCCGAGATCGGACCGTTTCCGGAGCCGGTCAGGACGGTGTCCTCGCCGTCGACGGTGGCCTCGACGGTCAGGGTGTCCACCCCGTCGGTGTCGGTCGTCGACTGACCGGTCTTCAGTTGGATGCGGCCCCACGGGTTGCCGGGGTTGGGCAGGTACTCGTCCTGGAAGACCGCCCAGATGTCCTTCGGCGTGATCTCGCCGCCCTCGGCGTCCGTCTTCGCCTGGATGATCTTGGAGAACTCGATCTGCATCCGGCGCGGCAGTTCCAGCTTGTGGTCGTTCTTCAGGACGTAGGAGACACCGCCCTTGCCGGACTGGGAGTTGACCCGGATGACGGCCTCGTAGGAGCGGCCGACGTCCTTGGGGTCGATCGGCAGGTACGGCACGGCCCACTCGATGTCGTCCACCGTGACGCCCTTGGCCTTCGCGTCGGCCTCCATGGCGTCGAAGCCCTTCTTGATGGCGTCCTGGTGGGAGCCGGAGAAGGACGTGTAGACCAGGTCGCCCACGTACGGATGGCGCGGGTGGACCTCCATCTGGTTGCAGTACTCCCACGTACGGCGGATCTCGTCGATGTCGGAGAAGTCGATCTGCGGGTCGACGCCCTGGGAGAACAGGTTCATGCCCAGGGTGACCAGGTCCACGTTGCCGGTGCGCTCACCCTGCCCGAACAGGCAGCCCTCGATGCGGTCGGCGCCGGCCATCAGCGCCAGCTCAGCCGCGGCGACGGCCGTACCGCGGTCGTTGTGCGGGTGGACGGACAGGCAGACGTGCTCGCGGCGGGAGAGGTTGCGGTGCATCCACTCGAAGCGGTCCGCGTGCGTGGAGGGGGTCGAACGCTCCACGGTGGCGGGCAGGTTGAGGATGATCTCGCGGCCCGGACCCGGCTGGTAGACGTCCATGACCGCCTCGCAGACCTCCAGGGCGAAGTCCAGCTCGGTGTCGGTGAAGATCTCCGGCGAGTACTGGTAGCCGAACTCGGTCTCGGGGCCCAGGAGCTTCTCGGCGTACTCCATCACCAGGCGGGTGCCGTCGACGGCGATCTGCCGGATGTCGTCCTTGGAGCCGCGGAAGACGACGCGGCGGAAGACCGGCGCGGTCGCGTTGTACAGGTGGACGGTGGCCCGGCGGGCGCCCTTCAGGGACTCCACGGTGCGCTCGATCAGGTCCTCGCGGGCCTGGGTGAGGACGGAGACGGTCACGTCCTCGGGGATCGCGCCCTCCTCCTCGATGATGGAGCGCACGAAGTCGAAGTCGGTCTGGCCGGAGGCGGGGAAGCCGACCTCGATCTCCTTGTAGCCCATCGCGACCAACTGGTCGAACATCCGGCGCTTGCGCTCGGGCGACATCGGGTCGATCAGGGACTGGTTGCCGTCACGCAGGTCCGTCGAGAGCCAGCGGGGGGCGGCGGTGATCCGCTTCCCGGGCCAGGTGCGGTCGGGGATGTCGACCTGCTCGTAGCGGCCGTACTTGTGGATCGGCATGCGGCTGGGCCGCTGGCGGTTGGCCATGATGCGTAAGGCTCCTCAAGGGGTCCGGAAGGACGGCCGACGACGCAACGCCAAGCTCCGCGGGGAGGGAGTCGGCCTCGACTACAGGCCCTCGCCGCGGCAGCTAAGAAGGAGCAGCCAGGAACGCATGATGCTCCGCAGCCTAGCCGAGCCGCTCCGGGGGCGCGGGCCCGTCCCAGTATGCGGGACCGGCGCCACCAGTCCACACAAAAAGGGCATAAAGTGCGCCGAGCCACATCGCCGTACCACAGCGTCACGGAGTGTCGCGCTCCCTGTCCCGGTATTTCACCAATCATGGTGGCGCGTAGTGACATCGACATCACGTAGTGCAATGGTCCGAACATGACGACCCACGGGGGCTTGACGCCCGTCTTCTGCACGATCGTGCCGCCGCACGTCCTCGACCGGCTCGCCCGCCACGAGGACCCCGCGCTCTCCGGTCCGGCCCGCCGGTCCCTGGAGCACGACGCCTACCAGCGCACCAAGCGCCGCCTGACCACCGTCGTCGGCGCACCCGCCGTCACCGCGCCGGCCGCCGCCGACCAGCCGCACCGCACCGTCTACGACGCCGAGCGCACCCAGGACCTGCCCGGCGCCAGCGTCCGCACGGAGGGCTCCGATCCCGGCTCCGACGCCACCGTCAACCGCGCCTACGCGGGCCTCGGCGCCACCTTCGACCTGTACCTGAAGGCGTACGGCCGGCACTCCATCGACGACAACGGGCTCCCGCTGGACGCCACCGTGCACTTCGGGGAGGGCTACGACAACGCCTTCTGGAACGGCGAGCAGATGGTGTTCGGCGACGGCGACAACGAGATCTTCCTGGACTTCACCATCCCGGTGGATGTCATCGGGCACGAGCTGACCCACGGCGTCACCCAGCACACCGCCAACCTGACCTACTTCGGGCAGCCCGGCGCGCTCAACGAGTCCCTCTCCGACGTCTTCGGCTCGCTGATCAAGCAGTACACGCTCGGCCAGACCGCCGCCGACGCCGACTGGCTGATCGGCGCCGGGCTCCTCGCGCCCCGCGTCAGCGGCACCGCCCTGCGCTCGATGAAGGCACCGGGCACGGCCTACGACGACGACGTCCTAGGCAAGGACCCGCAGCCGGCCACCATGGAGGACTACGTCCGCACCGGCCGCGACAACGGCGGTGTGCACATCAACTCGGGCATCCCCAACCACGCCTTCTACCTCGCCGCCACCGCTCTCGGCGGCTACGCCTGGGAGAAGGCCGGCCGGATCTGGTACGACGTGCTCACCGGCGGCCGGCTGAAGAAGGACGCCCGCTTCGGCGACTTCGCCGCCCTGACGGTGAAGGCGGCGCGCGAACGGTACGGCGCCGGCGACGAACTCCAGGCCGTGCAGAAGGCCTGGGAGGAGGTGGGGGTGCGGACGCTGTAGTTCCGTACTAGACAGGGACCCATGCGTATTCAAGTGCGGCGCACGGGCGGTTTCGCGGGCATCGAGCGCCGGGCCGAGGTCGACACCTCGGGCCGGCCCGACGCCGACGAGTGGCGGACCCTGGCCGAACACGTCCTCACGTCCGGCCAGGACACGCCACCGGCGGGCGTCCCGGACGGCTTCCGCTACGAGATCACGGTGGACGGCCGCACGGTGCACGCGGCGGATCCCCGGCTCACCGAGGAGCAGCGGGAGTTGGTGTCACGGCTGCTGAAGGAGGGCGCCTGAGGCCGCCCAGTCCTCGCGGAGGAGGCCGAACTCCACGGTGTCGTACCACTCCTCGCCCACCCGTACGGCGGCCCGCCGGCGCCCCTCCTCCACGAAGCCGAGGCGCCGGAAGGCCCGCAGGGCGCGCTCGTTCCCGCTCCAGGTGTCCAGCTCGACCCGGCGCAGCCGGCAGGCCCCGAACAGATGGCCGAGCAGCAGCCGCAGCGCCTCGGAGCCGTGGCCGCCGCCCCAGCGGTCCCGCTCCCCGATGGTGATGCCGACCGTCGCCCGCCCCGCGAACGCGTCCAGGTCGCGGTAGTCGGCCATGCCGATGGGCCGTCCGCCGTCCAGCTCCTCGACCGTGAAGGTGGCCCCGTCCCGCGGATCCTCGCGCAGCCGGGCCTCGTGGAAGCGCTCCACGGCCTCCCGGGACACCGGGCCGAAGTGCGGGTGGCCCCCGGTCGCCCAGTGCGCCACCTCCGGGTCGTTGCGCCAGCGGAGCTGGGCGCCCAGGTCGTCGGCGCGCAGGGCGCGGAGTCGTACGAGTCTGCCTTCGAACATCCGGCGATCATAAGGCGCTCGCGCAACCACCGCGACCCGCACGGGCGTTGACGGGCATTACCTGGGGTAAGGATGATCCGGGCATGGCGACTGACGCAGGTACTCCCCGCCCGGCGGCCCCGAGCCCCGGTGCTCCGGTCCCGCGGTTCCCGGACGGCTTCCTGTGGGGGGTGTCGACCTCGGCGCACCAGATCGAGGGAGCGGCCGGACAGCGGGAGGCGTCCGTCTGGGACGTGTTCACGGCCGAGCCGGGCCGGGTGAAGGACGGCTCGACGGCGGCGGTGGCCTGCGACCACTACCACCGCTACGCCGAGGACGTGGCACTCCTCGCCGGCCTCGGCGTGGACGCCTACCGCTTCTCCGTCTCCTGGCCCCGGGTGAACTCCCCCGGCGGCCTGGACTTCTACGACCGGCTGGTGGACGAGCTGTGCGCGGCGGGCGTACGGCCCGTGCCCACCCTGTTCCACTGGGACCTGCCCGCCTCGCTGGACTGGCTCCGGCGGGACACCGCCGAGCGGTTCGCCGCGTACGTGGCGGTCGTCGCCGAACGGCTCGGGGACCGCGTCGGCACCTGGATCACCCTCAACGAGCCCGCCGAACACACCCTGCTGGGCCATGCCCTGGGCGTCCACGCACCGGGCAGGCAGCTCCTCTTCGACGCCCTCCCGGCCGCCCACCACCAGCTCCTCGCCCACGGCCTCGCGGTTCGGGCCCTGCGCGCGGCCGGCGCGACCGACATCGGCATCGCCAACTCCCACGGCCCGACCTGGCCGGCCTCCGGCGATCCGGCGGACACGGAGGCGGCCGGCTTCCACGACCTGCTGCTCAACCGACTGTTCGCCGAACCGGTCATCCTCGGGCAGTACCCGCAGGGGATGGGCGCGCTGATGCCCGGTGACGTGGAGACCGACCTGCTCGTCATCGCCGAACCCGTCGACTGGTACGGCGTCAACTACTACGCCCCGACCCGGGTGGGCGCCCCCCGAGGCGGCGCCACCGAGTACGGCGGGGTGACACTGCCCGCCGGGCTCCCCTTCTCCGTGCGGGAGATCGAGGGACGGCCGGTGACCGACTTCGGCTGGCCGGTGGTGCCCGAGGGACTGACCCAACTGCTGACCGGCTTCCGCGACCGCTACGGCGACCGGCTCCCGCCCGTCGTCATCACCGAGAACGGCTGCTCCTACGAGGGCCTCGACGACCAGGAACGCATCGCCTACCTGGACGGCCACATCCGGGCGCTGCACACCGCGGTGACCGCCGGGGTCGACGTGCGCGGTTACTTCGTGTGGTCCCTGCTGGACAACTTCGAGTGGGCGGAGGGCTACGCCCGCCGGTTCGGGCTCGTCCACGTGGACCGCGAGACGCTGCGGCGCACGCCCAAGGCCTCCTACCACTGGTTCAGAGACCTCCTGCGGGCGCAGAGGTGACGACCGCCCGCGCCCGGGCCGGCGCTCCCGGCCCCTACAGGGCACCGGCGTCGCGGGCGCTCCACAGGGTCGGGAACAGCGGCCGGTAGCCCAGTTCGCGGCGGATGCGGTCGGTGGAGGCGATCGCGTACCAGGGGTCGGGGTCGGGGCCGTCCGCCGGCGGCTCCACGCCGAGAAGCTGATGGATCTCCAGCACCGTCACCGGGGCGTCGTCGGCGATGTTGTGGATCCGGCCGCCGGCACCGGGGGCGTACAGCAGGCGCGTCAGCCCCTGGGCGGCGTCGGCGACATGCACCAGGTGGTGCCGCTTGGTGGCCGGCTGGGACGCGGTCCAGCGGGTGATGCCGGGCAGGTGCGGGTCGCCCTCGCCGTAGACGAAGGCGAGACGGCCCACCCGGACGTCCAGCCCGTCCAGCTCCAGCAGACCGCGTTCGGCCTCCGCCTTGGACTGCGGGTAGGCCGTCCACAGCGGGCCGCCGCCCGGCACGGTCGGGTCGTCCTCGACCAGCGGCCGTCCGCGCCCGACGCCGTACACCAGGATGGTGCTGGCCTGCACGAACCGGTGCACCCCGAAGCTGCGGGCCGCCCGGCCCAGCTCCAGCGCGGCGTCCCGGTTGACCGCCCACACCTCCTCGTCGGGCACGCCCCGGAAGGAGGCCGCGATGTTGACGACGGCGTCCACCCCGGTGAGCGCCTTGCCGAGGGCGTCGGTGTCGCGCAGGTCGCCGACGACGACCTCGGCGCCGCCCGCGGCGAGGGAGGCGGCGCGGGCCTCGTCACGGACGATCACCCGGACCCGCTCCCCGGGCCGGGCCTGGGCGAGCAGCCGGGCGGCGAAGCCGCGTCCCACCTGTCCGGTGGCACCGGTGATCAGGGTCAGCATGGTGGTGCTCCTCTCGTTCGGTGCTCCCAGCCTCCGCCGCGGGCGGCGACGGCGGGAGAGACCTCCCGATCGGGGGACCGGCGGTCCCTGGATAACCCGCATGGTCTGCCGCACGCTGGAGGGGTGAACCGAGCCGAACTCGCCGACTTCCTGCGCCGTGGCCGCGCCCGCCTGGAACCGGCCGACGTGGGCCTCGCGCCCGGCGCCCGCCGCCGTACCCCCGGACTGCGCCGGGAGGAGGTGGCCGCGCTGGCCGGGATGTCGGTGGACTACTACACGCGGCTGGAGCAGCGCCGGGGTCCGCGCCCGTCCCGGCAGATGCTCACGGCGCTGGCCCGCGCGCTGCGGCTGACCGACGACGAACGCGACCACCTCTTCCACCTGGTGGGCGAGGAGCCGCCGCGCCGGGACGCGGCCACGGCGCACGTCCGGCCGGGGCTGCTGCTCGTCCTGGACCGGCTGTACGACTCACCGGCGCAGGTGGTCACGGACTGCGGCGCGGTGCTGGCGCAGAACGCGCTGGCGAAGGCGCTGGTCGGCGACGCGTCGGCCCGCCCGGTGCGCGAGCGGAACCTGACCCGGCGGTTCTTCCTGGACCCCACGGCCCGCGCGCTCTTCCCGCCCGAGGACCTCCCGGGGCACGCCCGTGACCACGTGGCCAACCTGCGCGCGGTGGCGGCGTCCCGGCCCGACGACCCGGAGCCGGCCACCCTCGTGGCCGAACTGCGGGCAGGGAGCGAGGAGTTCGCGCGGCTGTGGACCGAGCACGAGGTGTCCCGGCGCCGCCCGGCCGTCAAACGTTTCCTGCACCCGGTGGTGGGCCTGCTGGAACTGGACTGCGAGGTCCTGCTCAGCCACGGCGGGCGGAACCAGCTCGTCCTGCACACGGCCCGCCCGGGCACGGAGTCCCATGACCGCCTCCAGCTACTGCGGGTGGTGGGCACGCAGGACATGCGGCCGGGCACCACCCCGCTGGGCGGCACCCGGGGTACTGCCCCCTGACGGCCGCGGTCCGGCAGCGCCCGGGCTAGAAGCCCAGCTTGCGTAGCTGCTTGGGGTCGCGCTGCCAGTCCTTGGCCACCTTGACGTGCAGGTCCAGGAAGACCGGCGTGCCCAGGAGCGCCTCGATCTGCTGGCGGGACCTGATGCCGACCTCCTTCAGGCGCTTGCCCTTGGGGCCGATGATGATGCCCTTCTGGCTGGGGCGTTCGATGTAGACGTTGGCGTGGATGTCCAGCAGCGGGCGGTCGGCGGGACGGTCCTCGCGGGGCAGCATCTCCTCCACGACCACCGCGATGGAGTGCGGCAGTTCGTCGCGGACGCCCTCCAGCGCGGCCTCGCGGATCAGCTCGGCCACCATCACCTGCTCGGGCTCGTCCGTGAGGTCGCCCTCGGGGTAGAGCGCGGGGCTTTCCGGCAGGAGGGGGACCAGCAGGTCGGCGAGCAGGTCGACCTGCTTGGACCCGACCGCCGACACCGGGACGATCTCGGCCCACTCGAAGCCCAGCTCCTTGCTCATCTGGTCGATGGCGATCAGCTGCTCGGCGAGGGTCTTGCTGTCGACGAGGTCCGTCTTGGTGACGACGGCGATCTTGGGGGTCTTCCGGATGCCCGCGAGTTCCTTGGCGATGAAGCGGTCACCGGGGCCGATCTTCTGGTCGGCGGGCAGGCAGAAGCCGATCACGTCGACCTCGGCCCACGTGGTGCGGACCACGTCGTTGAGGCGCTCGCCGAGCAGCGTGCGCGGCTTGTGCAGCCCGGGGGTGTCCACCAGGATCAACTGCGCGTCCGGGCGGTGCACGATGCCCCGCACGGTGTGCCGGGTCGTCTGGGGGCGGTTGGAGGTGATCGCCACCTTCTGCCCGACCAGAGCGTTCGTGAGGGTGGACTTGCCCGCGTTGGGCCGGCCCACGAAGCAGGCGAAGCCGGCGCGGTGGATGGTCTCCGCCGGCTGCTCGGATGACTGGGTACGAACACTCATGCCGCCCATTCTCCCTGATTCACGGAGCCCCGCCGTACCAGCGTCCGTCACCGCCTTCCACCCGTGAGCTTCCGGAAACCCGCACGCAACGAAACGTCACGGAAACACACCCGTACGCGACCGGAAACGCCCACCGGTGACCCTCTGACGAGCCCGCACACCGTTGGAGACGCCCGTGACCCTGGCCGCACCCCACGTCGACACCGGCGACACCGCCTGGCTGCTCGCCGCCACCGCCCTCGTCCTGCTGATGACCCCGGGCCTCGCCCTGTTCTACGGCGGCATGGTCCGCACCAAGAGCGTCCTCAACATGCTGATGATGAGCTTCGTGTCGATCGCCCTGGTCACGGTGGTGTGGCTGGCGGCCGGCTACTCCCTGGCCTTCGGGGACGACTCCTTCGGCGGACTGATCGGCGGCCTGGGACACGCCGGCATGAGCGGGCTCGGCCCCGACAGCGTCCACGGCTCGGTGCCGACACTGCTCTTCGCGACCTTCCAGCTTACCTTCGCGGTCGTCACGGCCGCGCTGATCAGCGGCGCGGTCGCCGACCGCACGCGGTTCGCGGCGTGGCTGGTCTTCGTACCGGTGTGGACCCTGCTCGTCTACGTGCCGGTCACCCACTGGGTGTGGGGTCCCGGCGGCTGGATCATGGAGCGGCTCGGCGCCCTCGACTTCGCCGGCGGTCTGCCCGTCGAGATCACCTCCGGCGCCTCCGGACTGGCCCTGTGCCTGGTCCTCGGGCCGCGGCTGGGCTTCAAGAGGGACGCCATGCGCCCGCACAACCTGCCGATGGTGATGCTCGGCGCGGGTCTGCTGTGGTTCGGCTGGTTCGGCTTCAACGCGGGTTCCGCGCTCGGCGCGAACGGCCTCGCCGCCGCCGCGTTCCTCAACACGCTCGCCGCCGGCTGCACCGGCCTGCTCGGCTGGCTCTTCGTCGAGCAGCGGCGCGACGGCCACCCGACCACCCTGGGCGCGGCGTCCGGCGCGGTGGCGGGCCTGGTCGCGATCACCCCCTCGTGCGGGACGGTCTCCGTGCTGGGCGCGCTCGCCGTGGGCCTGGCCGCCGGTGTCGTCTGCTCGTACGCGGTGAGCTGGAAGTTCCGGCTGAACTACGACGACTCCCTCGACGTCGTCGGTGTGCACCTGGTCGGCGGGGTCATCGGCACGCTGCTGATCGGCCTGTTCGCCGAGAAGGCGATGACCGGCGGCCCCCAGGGGCTGTTCTACGGCGGCGGGCTCGCCCCGTTCGGGAAACAGCTTCTCGCCGTGGTGGTCGTCGCGGGGTACGCGTTCGCGGTGACGTACGGACTCGGGAAACTGATCGACCGGGTGCTGGGCTTCCGGGCGAGCGAGGAGCAGGAGCACACCGGCCTGGACCTTACCGTGCACGCCGAGACGGCATACGATCACGGTGTACTGGGCCACGGCGCCCCGGTCAGCGCCTCCGTCCTCTCCTCCGGCCAGAAGGTCAGCAACCAGGCATGAAGCTCATCACCGCGATCGTCAAGCCGTACCGTCTGGACGAGGTCAAGACCGCCCTCCAGGAACTGGGGGTGCACGGTCTGACCGTGACCGAGGCGAGCGGGTACGGCCGGCAGCGTGGTCACACCGAGGTGTACCGGGGGGCCGAGTACCGCGTCGACCTGGTGCCGAAGGTGCGCATCGAGGTCGTGGTGGAGGACGCGGTCGCCGACGACGTGATCGACGCGATCGTCGGGGCCGCGCACACCGGGAAGATCGGGGACGGCAAGGTATGGGCCGTCCCCGTGGAGACGGTCGTGCGGGTACGGACCGGCGAGCGCGGCCCCGACGCGCTCTGACCGGCGCCACCCCGGGGCGGCCGGATCAGCCGGCGGGGACGGATCAGCCGGCGGGGACGGTGAGGCGGACCGTTCCGTCGGCGCCGGCGAGCAGCACCGGCGTTCCCGCACCGCCGAGATCGGCTACGGCGGCCAGGTCGGCGGCCGGCACGGACTCCGCGTCGCTCACCACGGCCGCCGCCTCCAGCGACGTCGCGCCGGACGCCACGGCCATCGCCACGGCGGTGCGCAGGGCGCTGAGGCTCAGCGAGGCCAGCTCCACCGACCCGGCGACGTAGGTCCGCCCGGTCTCGTCCCGTACGGCCGCCCCCTCGGGCACACCGTTGCGGGCCCGCGCCGAGCGGGCCAGGGTGACGATCTTGCGGTCTTCGGGGTCAAGCGCGTTGCTCTCGGTCATGCCCAGAGCATACGAAGCCCGGGGGCCGGTCATCCGGCCACGGGGTACATCGCTCCCCGGCGGCCCTCCGGCGAGGCCAGCCACTCCAGTTTGGCCGCGGTGTTCGCCTCGTCCAGCGGCGTGTGCAGCACGATCATCAGATCGGGGCGGGCCGGCACCTTCATCACCGTGGACTCCACGACCAACAGCCCGACCAGGGGATGGCCCAGCTCCTTGCGGACCTGCCCCTGGTCCTCGATGTCCCGCTCGGCCCACAGCGCCCTGAACTCCGGGCTGCTCGCCGACACCTCGGCGAGCACCGCCTGGAACCCCTCGTCGTCCGGCCGGGCCGCGCACGCGGCCCTGAACTGCGCCACGACCGTACGCGCGTTGCGCTCCCAACTGTTGCTGCGCGAGCGGTACAGCGGATCGGTGAAGAAGTCGACGAGGCAGTTCTGGGTGGTGTCCGGCCGCATGCCGAGGACCAGCGACGCCGCGTCGTTGTACATCACGCAGTTGTAGTACGGGTCCATGATGTGGGCCGGGTACGGCATCCAGGTGTCGATCAGCCGCCGCAGCCCGTCGCACATGTCCGCCCTCCCGGGCACGACCTGGGGCGCGGGCGGGTTCGTACCGGCCAGCAGATACAGGTGCCGGCGCTCGGCGTCGCTCAACCGCAGCACCCGGGCGACGGCGTCGAGGACCTGCGGCGAGACGGAGATGTCCCGCCCCTGCTCCAGCCACTGGTACCAGGAGGCGCCCACGCCTGCGAGCACGGCGACCTCCTCCCGGCGCAGCCCGGGCGTGCGGCGCCGGCCCCCGCCGCCCGGCAGCCCGGCGTCCTCGGGACTGACCCGGGCCCGCCTGCTCATCAGGAACTCGCGCAGCTCGTCCCGCCGATGACTCCTCGTCGCCTCCGCAGCAGGCACGCGCCGCTCCTCCCCCGTCGTGTCCGGTGGTGCCACCACCACCATAAGTTCTGACTCCCCACGATTGTTCCGGCCGCCCCAAGCTCGTGCCATGGCGATCGACACCACCACCCGACCCACCACTCCCGCGGACGCGCCGCTCGGCACCCCCCGGCTGTCGACGCGCGACAGGCTCGTCCTGTTCGTGCTGTGCGCGGCCCAGTTCATGGTCGCGCTGGACTTCTCCGTCCTCAACGTGGCCCTGCCGGAGCTGGGTTCGGACCTCGGCATGAGCCGCTCCGCCCTCCAGTGGGCGGTCACCGCGTTCGCACTGCCCTCCGGCGGCTTCCTGCTCCTCTTCGGCCGCATCGGCGACCTGTACGGCCGCCGCCGGCTGTTCCTGGCCGGCCTGTCCCTGTTCGGCGCGGCCTCGCTGCTGGCGACCCTGGCCTGGGACCCGGCGTCCTTCCTGGCCGGGCGGGCCCTGCAGGGTCTCGGCGCGGCGGCGATCGTCCCGGCCGGCATGTCCCTGCTGACCACGACCTTCCCTGAGGGCCCGGCCCGCGACCGCGCCCTCGGCATCTCCGGCACGCTGCTCTCGCTGGGCTTCACCGTCGGCATGGTCGCGGGCGGTGTGCTGACCGACGCGTTCGGCTGGCGCTCCACGATGGCCCTCCTCACGGTGTTCGCGCTGCTCGTGCTGCCGCTGGCCCCGAGCCTGCTGCCGGAGTCGCGCACCCCGGACCGCCCGCGCCTGGACGTGCCCGGCGCGGTCACCGTCACCACCGGTCTGCTGTCGCTGATCTACGCCCTGTCCACGGCCGCCGACCACGGCTTCGGCCGCGCGGACGTCATCACGGCACTCGCCGCCGGCCTGCTGCTGCTGACCGCGTTCACGGTCGTGGAGTCCCGCTCGGCGGCCCCCCTGGTCTCCCTGCCCATGCTGCGCCGGCGCACGGTGGCCTGGGGCAACGTGGGCGGTCTGGTCACCTTCTCGATGATGTCGACGGTCGTCTTCGTCCTGACCCTGTACCTCCAGGAGGTCCTGCGCCTGTCGGCCTTCGAGACCGGCCTCGTCTTCGGCGTCCAGGGCGTGCTGTCGGCCGTCGCCGGCAGCCTCGCCGCCAAGGTGATCGGCCGCTTCGGCGCCCGCCGCACGCTGGTCGGCTCGCTGGCGGGTCAGGGCGCGCTGATCGCGGCCCTGCTGCTGCTGAACGCCCACACCTGGTCGGTGTGGCTCGCCACGGCCGCCTTGTCCCTGGCGAGCATGTGCCACCTGGGCGCGATCGTCTCGTACGGCCTGACCGTCACCTCCGGTGTCGCGGACGAGGAACAGGGCCTGGCCACCGGCCTGGTGACCTCCACCCAGCAGGTCGGCATCACGGTCGGCATCCCGGTGCTGGGCGTCCTGGCCACCACCTCGGGCGACCTGCTGGCGGGCGTCCACACGGTCCTCGCCCTCGACGCGGCGGTCGTCCTGGCCGCCGCCGTCCTGGTCGGCCTGGGCCTGCGCCGCGACCGGTCCGGCAACTGAACGATGTCGCTCCGCGCGGCCGTGCCCACCGCACGGCCGCGCGCGCCGTCGGCCAGGGGGACGGTCACCCCCTCCGGCACAGGGTCACCGCGTCCCGGCACCGGATGTCACGGCCGGTCCAGGCGCAGCCGCTCCGACCTCGGCAGGCCGGCGACGACCAGGTCGTACGAGTCCTCGACCAGCTCTTTCACGAGGCGGTCGGGGAGTGCCGCGTCGGCCGTCACGGTGTTCCAGTGGCGTTTGTTCATGTGCCAGCCCGGCACGATCAGCCCCTCGTGCTCGCCGCGCAGCCGGATCGCGTCCTCGGGGTCGCACTTGAGGTTGACCGTCAGGGGCCGCGCGTCCAGGTTCGTCAGGGCGAACATCTTGCCCAGCACCTTGAAGACCGAGATCTCCGGGCTGAACGGGAAGTCCTCCACGGCCGCGCCGAAGGACAGGCAGAAGGCGCGCAGCTCCTGGGGGGTCATCCGGTCCGGCCCTCCCCGGCGACGGCCACGGGGAGCGGCTCCACCAGGACCGTGACGATCTTGTTCCGGCGTCCGGCCGCGGCCTCCGCCGTAAGCTGGAGCCGGCGCCCGTCGGGCAGGTCGACCTCGGCGGACGCGCCGGCGATGGGCACCCGGCCGAGCGCCTTGGCGAGCAGCCCGCCGACGGTCTCCACGTCCTCGTCGTCGTACTCGTCCAGGCCGTACAGCTCGCCGAGGTCGGTGATGTCCAGACGGGCGGTGACCCGGAAGCGGTCGTCGCCGAGGTCCTCGACCGGCGGGAGTTCCCGGTCGTACTCGTCGGTGATCTCGCCGACGATCTCCTCCAGGATGTCCTCGATGGTGACGATCCCGGCGGTGCCGCCGTACTCGTCGATGACGACGGCGACGTGGTTGCGTTCCTTCTGCATCTCGCGCAGCAGGTCGCCGGCGTTCTTGGTGTCGGGCACGAAGACGGCCGGACGCATGGCCGTGGACACCAGGTCGCCCTCCGCGTCCCGGCTGATGTGCGTCTTGCGGACCAGGTCCTTCAGATACACGATCCCGACGATGTCGTCCTCGCTCTCCCCGGTGACCGGGATCCGGGAGAACCCGGAGCGCAGGGCGAGGGTGAGGGCCTGCCGGATGGTCTTGTACCGCTCGATCACCACGAGGTCGGTGCGCGGCACCATCACCTCGCGGACCAGGGTGTCGCCCAGCTCGAAGACCGAGTGCACCATGCGGCGCTCCTCGTCCTCGATCAGCGACTCCTTCTCGGCGAGGTCGACCAGCGCGCGCAGCTCCGCCTCGGAGGCGAAGGGGCCGCGCCGGAAGCCCCGGCCGGGGGTCAGCGCGTTGCCGATGAGGATCAGCAGCGAGGGGATCGGGCCCATCACGCGGGCGAGCGGCAGCAGCACGTAGGCCGCCGCGGTCGCCGTGTTCAGCGGATGCTGCCGGCCGATGGTGCGCGGGGAGACGCCGACGGCGACGTACGACACGAGCACCATCACGCCGATGGCGACGAGCAGCGCCTGCCAGGTGGCCGTGAACTCCTTGAGGCAGGCGTAGGTCACCAGGGCCGCCGCCGCCATCTCGCAGGCGACACGGACCAGCAGGGCAAGGTTGAGGTAGCGGGTGGGGTCGGCGGCGAGCTGGGCGAGCTTGGCGCTGCCCCGGCGGCCGGACTTGACGGCCTCCTCGGCGCGGAAGCTGGAGACCCGCGCCAGGCCCGCCTCGGCGCAGGCGGCGAGCCAGGCGACGACGACCAGCGCGATCGCGCCGACCACGATCTGCACGGACATGGGCGGCTACGAGACGGTCGGCGCCGGGGAGGGGCCGGTCAGGCCGTGCTCGGCCCGCCACCCGTCCACGATGGCGGCCTGGAGCCCGAACATCTCGGCCTTCTCGTCGGGCTCCTCGTGGTCGTAGCCGAGCAGGTGCAGCACACCGTGGACGGTGAGCAGGTGCAGCTCCTCGTCCATGGTGTGCTGCGTCGGCGCTTCCGCGCCCTGCCGGGCGGCGACCTCCGGGCACAGCACGATGTCGCCGAGCAGCCCCTGCGGCGGCTCCTCGTCGTCCTTGGACGGCGGGCGCAGCTCGTCCATCGGGAAGGACATGACATCGGTCGGACCCGGCAGGTCCATCCACTGGATGTGGAGCTGCTCCATGGCGTCGGCGTCCACGACGATCACCGAGAGTTCGGAGAGCGGGTGGATGCGCATCCGCGCGAGCGCGTAGCGGGCGACGTCGAGGATCGCCTGCTCGTCGACCTCGGTACCGGACTCGTTGTTGACGTCGATCGACATGGTCGTGCTGGTCTACTTCCCCTGGGGAGCCTTGGCGCCGGTCCTGCCACGGCCGCCCTTGTGCGTGCCGTTCTCCGTGCCGTGCTTGCTGTCGTACTCCTCGTACGCGTCGACGATACGGCCCACCAGCTTGTGCCGGACGACGTCCTGGGACGACAGCCGGGAGAAATGGACGTCGTCGACCCCTTCGAGGATCTCCTGCACCTGCCGCAGACCCGACTTCTGCCCGTTGGGCAGGTCGACCTGCGTCACGTCACCCGTGATCACGATCTTCGACTCGAAACCGAGGCGGGTGAGGAACATCTTCATCTGTTCGGGGCTCGTGTTCTGGGCCTCGTCCAGGATGATGAAGGCGTCGTTGAGCGTGCGTCCACGCATGTACGCGAGCGGCGCGACCTCGATCGTCCCGGCGGCCATGAGCCGCGGGATGGAGTCCGGGTCGAGCATGTCGTGCAGCGCGTCGTACAGCGGGCGCAGATAGGGGTCGATCTTCTCGTAGAGCGTGCCCGGCAGGAACCCGAGCCGCTCCCCCGCCTCGACCGCGGGCCGGGTCAGGATGATCCGGTTGACCTGCTTGGACTGGAGGGCCTGGACGGCCTTGGCCATGGCCAGGTAGGTCTTGCCGGTGCCGGCGGGGCCGATGCCGAAGACGATCGTGTGCTTGTCGATGGCGTCGACGTAGCGCTTCTGGTTGAGGGTCTTGGGGCGGATCGTGCGACCGCGCGAGGACAGGATGTTCTGCGTGAGCACCTCTGCCGGGGTCTCCGGCCCGTCGCTCGTCCCGTTCTCGCTCGCCTTGAGCATGGCGATCGAGCGTTCCACTGCGTCCTCCGTCATCGGCTGCCCGGTGCGGAGCACCAGCATCATCTCGTCGAACACGCGCGCGATCAGGGCCACGTCGACCGGGTCGCCCGCCGCGCTGATCTCATTGCCCCGGACGTGGATGTCGGCCGCCGGGAAGGCCCTCTCGATCACCCGCAGGAGGGCGTCGCCGGAGCCCAGCACGGTCACCATGGGGTGCTGTGCGGGGACGGTGAACCGGGCTCTCGCCTGCTCCTGCGCGGGGGTGTGAGCTGTGGGTGTCTCTGTCATGGGCCGGCGCTGAAGGCCTGCGCTTCCTCCTCGTCACGGCCGCGCTGCTGTGGGCGGCCTCGCGCTACCAAGCGTACGACGCGGGACTGACAACACCGAAGGTCTTTTCCCACAACTGCGCACCCGCACCGGGGCCGCGGACCCGCGGCGGGTCAGCCGGAGCGCCGGAACCCGATGGTCGGCACCGCCCGGCGCAGCGGCCACGGCCGGTCCAGCTCCCACGGCACCAGCCCGTCGAGGAACGCGTACCGCCGCAGCGCCTTCGGCTCCTGTCCCGGCAGGGACTGCACCCGGCGCCACCACGCCCCGATCTCCGACCAGCCCGGCGCCGACAGCGACCCCCCGAACTCCTGCACCGACAGCGCCGCGGTGAGCCCCGCGAAGGCCAGCCGGTCGGCCAGCGGCCAGCCCGCCAGCGACCCCGTCACGAACCCGGCGACGAACACGTCCCCGGCCCCCGTCGGATCGAGCGCCTCCACCGCGATGGCCGGCACCTCCGCCGTCTCGCCCGTACGCCGGTCCACCGCGTACGCCCCCTGCGCCCCCAGCGTCACCACGGCCACCGGCACCCGCTCGGTCAGGGCGCGCGCGGCGGCCCGCGGACAGTCCGCCCCCGTGTACCGCATGGCCTCCTCCGCGTTGGGCAGGAACGCCTCGCAGTGCTCCAGGTCGGCCAGCCCGGCCAGGTCCCACGCGCCCGTCTCGTCCCAGCCGACGTCGGCGAAGATCCGGGTGCCCTTCCGCGCGGCCTGCGCGATCCACGGGGCCCGCGCGGAGGGCGTGAGGGAGGCGACGGCCGCGCGCGCGGGGGGCGGGCAGTGGGGCGCCGGCTCCTCGGGCGGCGGCTCGTGCCCGTGGGAGACCATGGTCCGCTCCCCCTCGTACGCCATGGAGACGGTCACCGGGGAGTGCCAGCCGGGCACGGTCCGCGAGGCCGAGAGGTCGATGCCCTCGCCCCGGGCGAGCACGTCCCAGCAGTAGTCGCCGTAGTGGTCGTCACCGAAGGCCGCGGCGAGGGAGGTGCGCAGGCCGAGCCGGGCCAGGGCGGCGGCCATGTTGGCGACCCCGCCGGGGCTGGACCCCATGCCCCGGGCCCAGGACTCGGTGCCGCGCACGGGCGCCGAGTCCAGGCCGGTGAAGACGATGTCGAGGAAGACCGTGCCGGTGAGGTACACGTCCCAGGGCGGGTCCCCCGGGGCGCGCAGCGCGGCGAGCGGATCGACCTGGTCCTGGCCGCGCGCTGCCTGCGTGAGGTGTTCCGGTTCCTCTCCGGTGGCCGTGTGCAACGGGGTCACGGTGCGCTCCCTGACGGTGGTGCGGTTCTGGCCAGTGTGCACCAGGCCACCCTCCGGGACGCCGCACGCCCCTGGTCACCAGCGGGGCATCACCGGGGGCCGCCAGTGCGGCTCGGCCACCCGCATCGCCGCCGCGTCGTCGCGGTCCCGGTACCCGCCGTCGTCCGCGGCCCAGCGCCGGTGCAGCCGGGCCAGCTCGTCGCGGTCCAGCTCCACGCCGAGGCCGGGGGCGTCGCCCACCGCGATCCGGCCGCCCTCGAGGACGAGCCGCTCGGTGAGGACGTCCTCGGACTGCCAGGGGTAGTGGGAGTCGCACGCGTGGTGCAGGCCGGGGACCGTGGACGCCACCTGGGTCATCGCGGCGAGGCTGATGCCCAGATGCGTGTTGGAGTGCATGGACACCCCGACCCCGAAGGCGGCGCAGATCGCGGCGAGGTGCTGGGTGTTGCGCAGCCCGCCCCAGTAGTGGTGGTCGGAGAGGACGACCTGCACGGCGTGCCGCTCGAACGCCTCCCTGATCTCGCCGAAGGTCGTCACGCACATGTTGGTCGCGAGGGGGACGTCCGTGCCCGCGGCCACGGCGGCCATCCCGGGGGTGCCCAGCGTCGGGTCCTCCAGGTACTCCAGGACGTCCCCGAGTTCCGCCGCCACCTTCAGCGAGGTCGCCACCGACCAGGCGCCGTTGGGGTCCAGGCGCAGCGGACGCCCGGGGAAGGCCTCGGCGAGGGCGCGTACGGCGGCGGTCTCCTCCTCGGGCGGGAGGACGCCGCCCTTGAGCTTGAAGGAGCCGAAGCCGTGCAGCTCCCGCAGCCGGCGCGCCTGTGCCACCACCCCGGCCGGGTCCAGGGCGGGGCCCCACTCGTCGGGTTCGGCGGGGACGCCCGCCGGGTGGGCGGCCCACTTGTAGAAGAGGTAGGCGCTGTACTCGACGGCGTCCCGGACCCTGCCGCCGAGCAGCGCGTGCACGGGCAGGCCGAGCGCCCTGCCCTGGGCGTCGAGGCAGGCGACCTCGAAGGCGGAGAGCACGGACAGCCGCAGCTTGTCGGCGCTCTGCACGCCGCGAAGCCCGCCGGCGTCCGCCTGGCCCTCGACCCGGGAGGCGTCCACGGCGAGGTCGATCCCGAACAGGCCGTTCACATCCATGACCGAGCGTCCGGTGAGCCGCCCGGCCAGCGGCCGTGCCAGTTCGAGGTACTTGGTGTCGCCGTAGGTCTCGCCGAGCCCGGTGATCCCGTCGGCGGTCACGACCTCCACGATCAGCCGGGGGGTGTACGGCTGGTGCACCCCCTGGGTGTTGAGCAGCGGCGGGTCGGCGACCAGGATCGGCGTCAGCCGCACCTCGGTGATGGTCAGGTCACGGGTCACAGGGAGGCTCCCACGAGGTCGAGTCCGGTGGCGAGGAGGGCCTTCAGGGCGGCGAGATCGGCGGGCGCGGGGTCGGTGAGCGGGGCGCGTACGGGACCGACGCGCCGTCCGCGCAGCCGGGCCGCCGCCTTCACCAGGGACACGGCGTATCCGGGTGCGCGGTCGCGGAGTTCGACGAAGGGGACGTAGAAGGCGCGCAGCAGCGCGTCGACGGTGCCGTGGTCCTCCTCGCGCAGCGCGGTGCGGAAGGCGCCGGCGATCTCGGGGCGAAGGCGTGGACGGCGGAGGAGTAGGCGGGGACACCGACGGCCGCGTAGGCGCGGGCCTGGATCTCGGCGGTGGCGGCGCCGTTGAAGAAGAGGAAGCCGTCGGGGACGGCGAGGGTGAGGCGCTGGAGGCGGTCGAGGTCGCTGTGCCCGTCCTTGAGGCCGATGACGTTCGGGACGCGCGCGATGCGCCGCAAGGCGTCGACGCCGTAGGCGACCTGGCCGCGCTGGTAGGCGATCAGGGGCAGCCGGGTACGGGCGGCGAGCCGCTCCAGCCGGGCGGCGAGGCCGTCCTGCGGGGCGGCGACCAGGTAGTGCGGCAGCACGAGCAGGGCGTCGGCGCCGGCCTCCTCGGCGATCCGCGCGAACCGGGCGGCCTGCGCCCAGCCGTATCCGGTGCCGGCGACGACGGGCACCCTGCCACCTGCCCGGGGGCCCTCGCCGCGGGCCGCCTCCTCGACGGCGACGGTGACGACCGTGCGGTACTCGCCCTCGTCCAGGGAGAAGAACTCGCCGGTGCCGCAGGCCGGGAAGAGGGCGCCGGGCCCGGCGGCGAGCTGGTCGGCGGCATGGGCGCGGAAGCCGTCGGGATCGAGGGTGCCGTCGTCGTGGAAGGCGGTGAGCGGGAAGGACAGCACGCCGCGCGCCATCCCCTCCCGCAGCCGCCGCGCCACGTCCTGCGGAGCCGGGTCACCGCCCACTGGACCATCTCCTCTTATGAATAGAGGTCACATATAAGAACAGAGGCTAGACGGTCGCCCTTCTGTCCGCCATCCCCGGACGGCGACGTGACCCGGATCACCCCCGGCGGAGAGGTCCCCGCCGGGAGCGGGGGGCCTACGCCACGGTGTCGCCGAACTCGTAGGCGTCGACCTCGGCGAGGTAGCGGGCCCTGCGGTCCTCGTCGTCCTCCAGGAAGGAGGCGAGGAAGGAGTTGCGGGCCAGCTCGCGCAGCCGGTCCCGGGACAGGCCCAGGACCGTGCCCACCGCCGCGAAGTTGTCGTCGGCGTACCCGCCGAAGTACGCGGGGTCGTCGGAGTTGACCGTGCACAGCAGGCCGGCGTCGAGCATGGCCGGCAGCGGATGGTCCGCCAGGGTGTCCACGGCGCGCAGCCGCACGTTGGACAGCGGGCACAGGGTGAGCGGGACGCGGTCCCGGACCAGCCGCTCGACCAGCGCCGGGTCCTCCATGCAGCGCAGGCCGTGGTCGACGCGCTCCACACCGAGCACGTCCAGGGCCTCGGTGACGTACTCGGGCGGCCCCTCCTCGCCGGCGTGCGCGACACGGCGCAGCCCGAGCGCGGCGGCGGCGTCGTACACCTCGCGGAACTTCACCGGCGGGTGCCCGACCTCGGCGGAGTCCAGGCCGACCCCGGTGATCCGGTCCAGGTACGGCCGCGCGGCCTCCAGCGTCGCCAGGGCCGACTCGGCGGACTCGTCCCGCAGGAAGCACATGATCAGCCGGGTGGAGACGCCGTGCCGCTCCTCGCTGCGGCCGAGCGCCCGCCACAGCCCCTCCACGACCGTGCCCATGGCCACCCCCCGGGCCAGGTGGGCCTGCGGGTCGAAGAAGATCTCGGCGTGCCGCACGCCCTGCGCGGCGGCACGGGCGAGGTAGGCGTCCGCCAGATCGGCGAAGTCCTGCTCGGTGCGCAGGACGGCCATCAGCTCGTAGTACAGGTTGAGGAAGGACTGGAGGTCCTCGAAGCGGTAGGCCTCACGGAGCGCTTCCGTGTCGGCGTACGGCAGCTCGACGCCGTTGCGCGCGGCCAGCGCGAACGCCAGCTCGGGCTCCAGGGTGCCTTCGATGTGGAGGTGCAGTTCTGCTTTCGGGAGGGGCATCAAAGCATCGTACGGGTGCTTTACCGCCTTTTCGGAACCGGTACGCGGAGCAGGTCGTGGGCCACGGTCAGCTCGCCCTCGAAGCCCGCCGCCCGCGCCTGCCGCTCGAACTCCTCCGGGTCGGTGTAGCGCTGGCTGAAATGGGTCAGAACCAGGTGCCGTACGCCGGCGTCGCGCGCCACCCGGGCGGCCTGACCGGCGGTCAGATGCCCGTGCTCGACGGCCAGCGGCTCGTCCTCGTCGAGGAACGTGGACTCGATGACGAGCAGGTCGCAGCCCTCAGCGAGCGCGTGGACGCCGTCGCAGAGACGTGTGTCCATGACGAACGCGAACCGCTGCCCGCGCCGCACCTCGCTGACGTCCTCCAGCGACACGTCCCCGACCCGGCCCGCGCGCTGGAGCACGCCGACGTCGGGACCCGCGACCCCGAGCGCGGCGAGCCGGTCGGGCAGCATGCGGCGCCCGTCGGGTTCGACGAGCCGGTAGCCGTAGGACTCGACGGGGTGGGAGAGCCGGCGGGCCTCCACGGTGTACGACGGGGTCACGGCGAGGACGCCGTCGGCGGCGACCGGGACCTCGGTGAGGGCGACCGTCTCCCGGTAGGCGGTCGCGTGCCGCAGGCGGTCGAAGAACACCTGGCCGGAGCGCGGGTAGTGGGCGGTGATCTCGTGCGGCACCCGGTCGAGGTTGATCCGCTGGATGACACCCGCCAGGCCCAGGGAGTGGTCGCCGTGGAAGTGCGTGACGCAGATCCGGTTCAGGTCGTGGGCGGCGACCCCGGCGCGCAGCATCTGCCGCTGGGTACCCTCGCCGGGATCGAACAGGATGCCCTCGCCGTCCCACCGCAGCAGGTAGCCGTTGTGGTTGCGGTGCCGGGTGGGGACCTGGCTGGCGGTGCCGAGGACCACCAGTTCACGGACGGACACGACGCCTATCCGGGGGGCCACTCGAGGCCACGGCCGCCGAGGACGTGGGCGTGGGCGTGCCACACGGTCTGGCCGGCGCCCGCACCGGTGTTGAAGACGGTGCGGTAGCTTTCCAGCCCCTCCCCCTCGGCCACGGCCCGGGTCTCGGCGAGGACGTCGGCCGCGATCTGCGGGGCGCCGGCGGCAAGGGCGGCGGCGTTCTCGTAGTGGGCTTTGGGGATCACCAGGACGTGGGTGGGTGCCTGGGGGTTTATGTCCCTGAACGCCAGGGTCGTCTCGGTCTCACGGACGATCGTCGCCGGGATCCCGCCCGCCACGATCTTGCAGAACAGGCAGTCGTCCTGCGGTTCGCCGGCCATGCGTGTGCCTCCTGTGATCGATACCGTGGGCATCGTAGTGGTTCGGTGACGGGTGGTCCGTGGCCGGTCGGCGCGGTCGCTCGCGCCCCTCAGGCCGGCAGGTCCGGCGGGGTCTTCGCCGGTACCGACTCCAGTGCCGCCAGCGCGAGTCCGACGGCCGCGTCCAGTTGGGCGTCCCTGCCCTCCACCCAGTCCTGCGGCCGCTGGACGACCTCCACGTCGGGGTCCACGCCGTGGTTCTCCACGTCCCAGCCGGAACCCTCCAGCCACATCGCGTACTTCGGCTGGGTGACCAGGGTGCCGTCGACCAGGTGGTAGCGGCTGTCGATACCGATGACACCGCCCCAGGTGCGGGTGCCGACGACCGGGCCGATGCCGAGCGCCTTGACGGCCGCGTTGACGATGTCGCCGTCGGAGCCGGAGAACTCGTTGGCGACGGCGACGACCGGGCCGCGGGGCGCGTCCAGGGGGTAGCTGGTGGGCCGCATCCCGCGCGCGAGGTCCCAGCCGATGACCCGGCGGGCCAGTTTCTCCACGACGAGCTGGGAGGTGTGGCCGCCGCGGTTCTCGCGGACGTCGACCACGAGGCCCTCGCGGGTGACCTCGACCCGCAGGTCGCGGTGGATCTGCGCCCAGCCGGGTGCCTGCATGTCGGGCACGTGGAGGTAGCCGAGCCGGCCGCCGGAGACGGCGTGGACGTGGGCGCGGCGGTCGGCGACCCAGGCGTGGTAGCGCAGGGGTTCCTCGTCGGCGACGGGGACGACGACCGGGTGGCGGGGTTCGCCGCCGGCGGCCGGGGAGACGGTCAGCTCGACGGGGTGGCCGGCCGTGCCCGCCAGGAGGGGGCCGGGGCCCCGCACCGGGTCGACGGGGTGCCCGGCCACGGCGATGATCGCGTCCCCGGGGCGGACGGCGACCCCGGGTGCGGCGAGCGGGGAGCGGGCGTCCGGGTCGGAGGTCTCCGCGGGCAGGATGCGGTCGATGCGCCAGGTGCCGTCCTCGTGGCGGGAGATGTCGGCACCGAGCAGACCGTGCCGGGCACCGCCGCCGGAACCACCGCCCGGGACGACGTAGGCGTGCGAGGTGCCGAGTTCGCCCTGCACCTCCCACAGCAGGTCGACGAGGTCGCTGTGGGAGGCGAGGCGGCCGAGCAGCGGGCGGTAGCGGTCGAGGACGCCGTCCCAGTCGACGCCGCCGAGGTCGGGGCGCCAGAAGTGGTCGCGCATGAGGCGGCCGGTCTCGTCGTACATCTGCCGCCACTCGGCGGCCGGGTCGACGGTCTGCCGGACGCGGGCGAGATCGACGGTGACGCTGGTGTCGCCGTCGTCGTCGGCGCCGGTACGGCGGTCGCCGGGGACGACCCGCAGGCGGCCGTCGCTCCACAGCAGCACGCGCCGGCCGTCGCCGCTGACCTCGAAGTGGTCGGCGTCGGGGGCGAGATGCTCCAGGCGGCGCTGGGCCAGGTCGTAGCGCTCCAGCTCGGTGTGCGGGTCGGGGTCCTCGGGATGGGCGCGGGCGGCACCGAGGACGCCCTGCACGGGGTGGCGCAGCCAGAGGACGCCGTCCTTGGCGGCGCGCAGCGTGGAGTAGCGGCCGGCCTCGACCGGGAAGGGCACGATCCGGTCGGCGAGCCCCTCGAGGTCGATGCGGGTGGCGGGGGTGCCCTCGCTGTCGGGGGTCTCGTCCTTGTCCGGCGTCTCGAAGGAACGGCCGTGACGCTGCGGGCCGAACGGCGAGGGTGTCGTGGCGGCCAGTGTGATCAGGTGCGGGCGGGCGCCGACCACGAACGCGAGGTCGAAGACGTGTTCGTCGTAGACCGGGTCGAAGGCGCGGTTGGAGAGGAACGCGAGGTGCCGGCCGTCGAGGGTGAAGGCGGGCGCGTAGTCCTGGAAGCGCAGCGGGGTCGCCTCGGTGACCGACAGGTCGGTGGTGTGGGCGAGGCGTAGCTGGGACAGCGGGCGGGGGCCGGGGTGGGCCCAGGCGAGCCAGGCGGAGTCGGGGGAGAAGGTGAGGCCGGAGACCTCGCCGTCGTCGCTGCGGTCGACCTCGCGGACCTCGCCGGTCTCGCGTTCGACGAGCAGCAGCCGGCCGTCGTGCGCGGCGACGGCGGCCCGGCTGCCGTCGGGCGCCACGGCCAGCTCCATGACCCGGCCGAGCTGCCCGGCGGCGAGCCGGCGGGGCGGGGCGCCGGGCACGGTGCCGGTCGCGGGGGCGAACTCCAGGGCGTCGTCGCCCTCGGCGTCCGTCACCCACACCGCCCACTCCTCGCCCGCGGCGCGGAAGGCGCGCGGCATCCGGGCGCGCACGCCGGGGGTGGCGGCGAGGGCGCGGGCGGGTCCGGAGCGGTGGGTGACCCAGTGGATGCCGCCGCGCACGCACACGGCGCTGCCGCGCGCGGTGTGGTCGGGGGACGCCTCGCCGAACCAGCGGGCGGCGTTGACCTGGCGTGGCCGCAGGTCCGTCCGGGGCCCGCCCAGCGTTACGTCCAGGCGGCGCGGCTCGGCGCCCTCCAGGTCGTCCAGAAGCCAGAGTTCACCGGCCGAGCTGTAGACGACCCGCTCGCCGTCACCGGCCGCGTGCCGGGCGTAGAAACCCCCGAGGGGGGTGTGCCGGCGCAGGTCGGAGCCGTCGGCGAGGGAGGAGTAGACGGCTCCGGTGCCCTCGTGGTCGGAGAGGAAGGCGATCCGGTCGCCGGCCCACACCGGGCACTCGATGTTCCCGGCGATGTCCGCGTGCAGTCGCACGAACCGGCCGTCGCCGTCGTGGTCGATCCACAGCTTTCCCGCCGTACCGCCCCGGTAGCGCTTCCAGTAGGCGGCCTCGCGGCCCATCGGCGCGGACAGCAGCACGGTCGCCGGCCCCGGCGCCACGTCGCCGACCGGCCCGTACGGCAGGGTCTCGGCGGGTCCGCCGTCGAGCGGGACGGCGTGCGCCCAGGTGTGCCGGGAGCTGTGCCGGCCGTGCGCGCCGAGCACGAGCACCCGCCCGTCCGCCGTCCAGCCGCGCACCTCGGTACGGTGGGCGCCCCAGTACGTCAGCCGCTCGGCGGGGCCGCCGTCGACCGGGGCGACATGCACCTCGGGGGCGCCGTCCCGGGTGGACGTCCAGGCGAGGTGTCTGCCGTCCGGGGATATCCGGGGCAGCGACACCGGCCGGTTGTCGGCGCTGACCCGCCAGGCCCGGCCGCCGTCGAGCGGCGCGAGCCAGACGTCGTCCTCGGCGACGAAGGTCACCAAGTCGCCGTGCGGATGGGGGAATCGGAGATAGGCGGCGGTCGCCGTGGTTCCCGTGGAGGCACCCTGAGTCACGCCGTCACTCTACGCAGCGCCCGGTGCGCCCCGCTGCCGGTTCCGATCACTTGCCCCGCACGGACCCGCAGGCGGCCTCGGTCCGGCACCACAGGGTCCGGGTGACGGTGACGGTCACGGCGGGCTGCGGCCGTCCCACCGTGGGCGGGCGGTACGTCGGTCCGGGCCGGGCCGCGCAGTCGCCGAGCCCGTCGACGTGGAAGACCTGTCTGCCGCCGGCCTTCGCCGTCAGGTCCCCGCGCACGCAGGCGCCGTCGACAACCTTGGTCACCTGTCCGGTGACGGCGATCTTCCGCCCGTCGCCCGTGCGGCCCTGGCAGTCGACGGAGACGACGGTGATCTCGCCCGGCCCGGATGAGGTGCCGTGCGTGCGTCCGCCACCGTCACTGCCGGTGCAGGTGAGCCAGGCGACGTCGACGTGCCGCCGTTCCAGCGCGGCGGTGGCGGTCCGGTCGGTGGTGTACGCGACGGTCATGGAGCCGAGCCCGCCCGGCCGGCACGCCACCGCGGCACCCGTGGCCAGCACGACGAGCCCCGCCACGGCCATCGCCCGCGAGCCGTTCCGCATCCGTCCCCATGCCGCCATACAGGGCAGCGTGCCACCGGCCCGGGCGGCGCGGTAGACCGCATACGGCCACTCACCCGTCCGGGGGACCGTCCCCGTCCGGCACCCGCACACGGCGGGCGCGCCGTCCCGGCCGTCGCGGTCAGCCGCGCAGCAGCAGCCACTCCTGGAGTTCGACGAGGTTGCCCTCCGGGTCCTTCAGGTAGGCCACCCGCATGCGGTCGGTCAGGGGGGCCGGGCCGTGCAGCAGCGTCGCGCCGCGGGCGGTGATCCGCGCGCAGCAGGCGTCGAGATCGTCCACCCGCAGCACGACCAGGGAGCGGTGGCCGGTCGCGGTCCCGCCCAGCTCGGCCAGGACCCCGGCCATCATGGCGCGGTCCTGGAGCGCGATGCCGGCGGAGCCGGCGTGCGGGGTGAACTTCTCGTACGGGCCCCGCTCCGCGCCGGACTGCGGGGTGAGGCCGAGCACGTCGGCGTAGAAGCGGTAGCAGGCGGCGAAGTCGGTGACGAGGAGCCGGATGTGGGCGAGTTCCACGGCGTCTCCCGGGCGGTCAGGACCAGCGGCCGGTGCGGCCCAGCAGGAGGGCCGCGGCGGCGGTGCCGGCGGTGGACGTACGCAGCACGGTGGGACCGAGGACGTACGGCCTCGCGCCCGCCTCGGCGAACAGGGCCAGCTCCTCGGGGGAGACACCGCCCTCGGGGCCGACGACCAGCACGATCTCGCCGTGGGCGGGGAGCGCGGCGGTGGCGAGGCGCTCGTCGCCGCTCTCGTGCAGGACGGCGGCGAGGTCGGCGCGGGCGAGCAGCTCGGCCACCTGTCTCGTCGTCGCCGTGTCCCCGACCTCGGGGAAGCGGACCCGGCGGGACTGCTTGCCGGCCTCCCGGGCGGTGGCCCGCCACTTGCCGAGGGCCTTCAGACCGCGGTCGCCCTTCCACTGGGTGATGCAACGGGACGCCTGCCAGGGCACGACGGCGTCGACACCGACCTCGGTCATCGTCTCCACGGCCAGTTCTCCGCGGTCGCCCTTGGGCAGGGCCTGGACGACGGTGATCCGCGGGGCGGCCGGGGGCTCCTCGTGCACCGACTCCAGGTCCGTGACCACCAGGCGGTCCTTGCCCTCGGCGGCCTTGACGACGCCCTCCGCCCAGCGCCCGCGCCCGTCGGTGAGGACCACGTCCTCGCCCGGCCGCAGCCGCTTCACGGACACGGCGTGCCGTCCCTCGGGGCCGTCGAGCACGAACTCCGGCCCGATCCGTTCGAGTTGCTCCACGACGAAGACGGGGGCGGTCATCGCGCCTCACCTCCGGTCCGCGGCAGGTCCGACAACGCTCCCCTGGCCTCGGCGAGTTCGGCCGCCAGCACCTCCACCAGCTCACCGGCCGGCAGCGCCCGGACCAGCCGGTGTCCCTGGCCCGCCCACAGCGCCATGCCCTGCGCGTCCCCGGCCTTCGCGGCGGCCTTGCGCAGGGGTGCCGTCATGTGGTGGACGTCCGGGTAGGCGGCGGGCGCGTACGGGCCGTGCTCGCGCAGGAAGCGGTTGACCAGGCCGCGGGCCGGGCGGCCGGAGAAGGCGCGGGTCAGCTCGGTGCGGGCGAACAGGGGGTTGGTCAGCGCCTGCTTGTGCAGGGCGTGCGCGCCGGACTCGGGGGTGGCGAGGAACGCGGTGCCCAACTGGGCCGCGCTCGCACCGGCCGCGAGGACTGCGGCGATCTGGCCGCCGCGCATGATGCCGCCGGCCGCCACGACCGGGACGCGGACCGTCTCGCGGATCTGCGTGACCAGCGACAGCAGTCCGATGCCGGAGCCGTCGTTCTCCGGGAGGTCCCGGTGGGTGCCCTGGTGACCGCCGGCCTCCACGCCCTGGGCGATCACCGCATCCGCGCCGGCCCGTTCGACCGCGCGGGCCTCCTCCGCGGTGGTCGCGGTGACCAGGGTGAACGTGCCCGCCCGGCGGAACCGGTCGAGCACCTCGCGGCTCGGCACGCCGAAGTGGAAGGAGACCACCGGCACCGGGTTGTCGAGCAGCACGGCGAGCTTGGCCTCGTAGCCGTCGTCCCGGCCGCTGTCCGGGTCCCCCAGCTCGGTCTCGTACCAGGCGGCCTCACCGGCCAACTGGTGGGCGTACACCTCGACGGCGCCGGACGAGGGCGCGGCGCCGGCCGGCGCGCTGATGCCGGTGGCCGCGCCGGGGTGCTCCGGCTGCGGCATGAACACGTTCACGCCGAAGGGGCGGGCCGTCAGTCCCCGCAGCCGCTTGATCTCCTGGTACATGCCGTCGGCGGTCTTGTACCCGGCGGCGAGGAACCCGAGCCCGCCGGCCTCGCAGACGGCGGCGACGAGCTGGGGCACGGAGACGCCGCCCGCCATGGGGGCCTGCACGATCGGGTGGGGGAAGAGATCGGTCAGTGCGGAGGACATGACCGCATGGTGTCACGTCCCCCGTACGGGACCGAATCCGGGTTTCCGTCGCACAGGCCGGTGGCACAAGGGGATTTGCGGGGGCCGACCCCCGCAAATCCCCGGCCACTCCCCGGCGACTCCCCGACCGGCTGCGACCGCCCCCGGCCGCCCGGCTCGGCGGCCGGCCGAAGCGTCCGTCAGCCGCCTCGGCGGCCGTCGCACGCGTCCCTCGACCGCCTCAGCGGCCGTTGAAGGCGTCCTTCAGCCGGGAGAACAGACCCTGCTGCCCCGGCTGGAACTGGCCCTGGGGGCGTTCCTCGCCGCGCAGCTTGGCCAGTTCACGCAGGAGGCGTTCCTGCTCGGGGTCGAGCTTGGTCGGGGTCATGACCTCGACGTGGACGATCAGGTCACCCCGGCCGCCGCCGCGCAGGTGGGTCACGCCCCGGTCGTGCAGCGGGATCGACTGGCCGGACTGGGTGCCGGGCCGGATGTCGACCTCCTCCATGCCGTCCAGGGTCTCCAGCGGCACCTTCGTGCCGAGGGCCGCCGCCGTCATCGGGACAGTGACCGTGCAGTGCAGGTCGTCACCGCGCCGCTGGAACATCGCGTGCGGCAGCTCGTGGATCTCGACGTACAGGTCACCGGCCGGACCGCCGCCGGGGCCGACCTCGCCCTCACCGGCGAGCTGGATCCGCGTGCCGTTGTCGACGCCGGCCGGGATCTTCACGGTGAGCGTGCGGCGCGAGCGGACACGGCCGTCGCCGGCGCACTCCGGGCAGGGGGTCGGCACCACCGTGCCGAAGCCCTGGCACTGGGGGCAGGGCCGGGAGGTCATGACCTGGCCCAGGAAGGACCGGGTGACCTGCGACACCTCGCCACGGCCGCGGCACATGTCACACGTCTGCGCCGACGTGCCCGGGGCCGCGCCCTCGCCGTTGCAGGTGTTGCAGACGACGGCGGTGTCGACCTGGATGTCCTTGGTCGTCCCGAAGGCCGCCTCGTCCAGCTCGATCTCGATGCGGATCATCGCATCCTGGCCGCGCCGTGTGCGCGAGCGCGGCCCGCGCTGCGACGCCGTACCGAAGAACGCGTCCATGATGTCGGAGAAGTTGCCGAAGCCGCCGGCGCCGAAACCGCCCGCACCGGCCCCGCCCGACTGGGAGAGCGGATCGCCGCCGAGGTCGTAGACCTGCTTCTTCTGCGGGTCCGACAACACCTCGTAGGCGGCGTTGATCTCCTTGAACCGCTCCTGGGTCTTCGGATCGGGGTTGACGTCCGGATGCAGCTCGCGAGCGAGCCTGCGGAACGCCTTCTTGATCTCATCCTGCGACGCGTCGCGGCGCACGCCGAGAACGGCGTAGTAGTCCGTGGCCACTTACGACTCCGCCAGGATCTGTCCGACGTACCGTGCCACTGCGCGTACCGCTCCCATCGTTCCCGGGTAGTCCATGCGGGTCGGTCCGACCACGCCGAGCTTGGCGACTGCCTCGCCGCCCGAACCGTAGCCCACCGACACGACGGAGGTGGAGTTGAGTCCTTCATGGGCGTTCTCGTGGCCGATGCGCACGGTCACGCCGGGGTCCTTCGCCTCGCCCAGGAGCTTGAGGAGCACGACCTGCTCCTCCAGGGCCTCCAGGACGGGCCGGATCGTGAGGGGGAAGTCGTGCCCGAAGCGGGTGAGATTGGCGGTACCGCCGATCATCAGCCGCTCCTCGTTCTCCTCGACGAGTGTCTCCAGAAGAGTGGAGAGCACTGTGGAGACCGTACCTCGGTCCTCGTGCTCGAAGGCCTCCGGCAGGTCCTCGACCAGTTTCGGCACGTCCGCGAAGCGGCGGCCCGCGACCCGGCTGTTCAGCCGCGCCCGCAGATCCGCCAGCGACGCCTCGCCGAACGGCGCCGGGCAGTCGACCATCCGCTGCTCGACCCGGCCGGTGTCCGTGATCAGCACCAGCATCACCCGCGCGGGAGCCAGCGAGAGCAGCTCCACGTGCCGGACCGTGGACCGGGTCAGCGAGGGGTACTGCACGACGGCGACCTGGCGGGTCAGTTGCGCCAGCAGCCGGACCGTGCGCGCCACGACGTCGTCGAGGTCGACGGCGCCCCCCAGGAAGTTCTGGATGGCCCGCCGCTCGGGCCCGGTCATCGGCTTGACGCCGGCGAGCTTGTCCACGAACAGCCGGTAGCCCTTGTCGGTGGGGATGCGCCCCGCGCTGGTGTGCGGCTGGGCGATGTACCCCTCGTCCTCCAGGGCCGCCATGTCGTTGCGGACGGTCGCCGGGGATACGCCGAGGCTGTGCCGCTCGGTGAGCGCCTTGGAGCCCACCGGCTCCTCGGTGCCGACGTAGTCCTGGACGATGGCGCGCAGCACCTGAAGCCTGCGTTCACTCAGCATCCGCGCGCACCTCCAGCACGTCGTCCCTCGTCCGTTCGTCCGTTCGAGCCGGCCGCCTGGCACTCCGCCCGTGCGAGTGCCAGCCTTCCCCGGCCCAGTGTACGGCCGCCGGGCATGCACCGGGCAAGGCCGGGCCCGCCGTACCGACCCGTAGCGCTAGCGTCGCCGCTATGACGGTGACTTGGGAAGACCTGGGCTGGGAACGGTTGGCCGCCGGGGTGGGGCGGTGCCGGCTGCCCGGCTGGGACTGCACCTCGGGCCTGGTACTGGGCGCGGGGACGGCGCTGGTGGTGGACGCGGGGTCGAGCCTGGCGGAGGGGGCGCGGCTGCGGTCCCGGGCCGAGGCGCTGTCCGGCGGCCGTGTGACCCATCTCGCGCTCACCCATCCCCATTTCGACCATGTCCTCGGGGCGTCAGCGTTCGCCGGCGCCGAGATGTACGCGGCCGTGGGCGTGGACGCGGTCCTGGCCCACCGGCGCGAGGAGCTGCGCCTGGACGCGCTCGGCAACGGCCTGCCGGCCGCCGACGCCGACGAGGCGGTGGACGCCCTGGTCGCGCCCGGCCATCCGGTGTCCGGCGAGCGGACCCTCGACCTGGGCGGCGGCCGGCAGGTGCTGCTGGCCGCCGTGGGCCCCGGCCACACCGCGTACGACCTCGCCGTGCTCGTCCCCGGCGCACCGAAGGTGGTGTTCTGCGGCGACCTGGTGGAGGAGTCCGGGGAGCCGCAGGCGGGGCCGGACGCGGTGCCGTCGCACTGGCCGGCCGCGCTGGACCGGCTGCTGGCGCTCGGCGGCGAGGACGCGCTGTACGTGCCGGGGCACGGAGCGGTGGTGGACGCCGCCTTCGTACGGCGTCAACGGGACGCCCTGGCCGCCCGTTTCGGCGTGAGCTGAGCCGCTCCGCCGACCGGTTCCCGGCGTGTCGTGGGCGTCGCCGTACGGCTTCTCCTATCGTCATCCGAATGCGCCAGTACTCCGTCGACCTGACCCCGCCGTGGAAGAAGCCGAAGCCCGTGCCGGAGGTGCCGGCCGAGCCGGGCCTGGTGGTCGAGGAGCCCGGCAGCGGGTTCTGCGGGGCGGTGATCCGCTGCGAGGCCGGCACGGTGACCCTGGAGGACCGTTCCGGCAAGCACCGGGTCTTCCCGCTCCAGCCGAACGGCTTCCTGCTGGAGGGCCGCGCGGTGACCCTCGTACGGCCGCCGTCGGGGCCGGTACGCCCCACCCGCACGGCGTCCGGCTCGGTCGCCGTCCCGGACGCACGCGCGCGCGTGGCCCGCGCCGGCCGCATCTACGTCGAGGGCCGGCACGACGCCGAACTGGTCGAGAAGGTGTGGGGCGACGACCTGCGCGTCGAGGGCGTGGTGGTGGAGTACCTGGGGGGCGTGGACGACCTGCCGGCGATCGTCGCCGAGTTCGCGCCGGGCCCGGACGCCCGGCTGGGCGTGCTCGTGGACCACCTGGTGCCCGGCACCAAGGAGTGGCGCATCGCACAGTCGGTGACCAGCGAGCACGCGCTCGTCGTCGGACACCCGTACATCGACGTCTGGGAGGCGGTGAAGCCGTCCGCCGTGGGCATCCCGGCCTGGCCGACGGTGCCGCACGGCCAGGACTGGAAGACGGGGGTGTGCCGGGCACTGGGCTGGCCGGAGAACACGGGCGCGGTCTGGCAGGGGATCCTGGCGCGGGTGCGGTCGTACAAGGACCTGGAGCCTGAGCTGCTGGGACGGGTCGAGGAGCTGATCGACTTCGTGACCGCGCCCGCGTGAGGGCCGTTCGAGGAGCTGATCGACCTCGTGACCGCGCCCGTGCGAGGCCGGTCCACCAGGGTCCGTGCCGGCCGCGCCCGCCGTGGGGGTCAGTCGACCAGGTCCCGCACCACCGCGTCCGCCAGCAGCCGACCGCGCAGGGTCAGCGCGGCGCGCCCCTCCTCGTACGGCCCCTCCCGCAGCAGTCCGTCGGCCAGGGCCCGGCGCGCCGCCGCGAGCCCCTGGGCCCGGAGCAGATCCAGCGGTACGCCCTCGCGCAGCCGCAGCTCCAGCAGGACGCGCTCGACCCGGCGGTCCTCGTCGGACAGCAGCTCCCGGCCCGCGCCCGGCGACCGCCCCGAGGCCAGCGCCGCCGCGTACGCGCCCGGGTGCTTCACGTTCCACCAGCGCACGCCGCCCACGTGGCTGTGCGCGCCCGGTCCGGCGCCCCACCAGTCGGCGCCCCGCCAGTACAGCTCGTTGTGCAGGCAGCGGGCCGCCGGGGAGGTGGCCCAGTTGGAGACCTCGTACCAGTCGAAGCCGGCCGCGCCCAGCATCTCCTCGGCGATCAGATAGCGGTCGGCGTGGACGTCGTCGTCCGTCATCGGGATCTCGCCCCGGCGGACCCGGCCGGCGAGCCGGGTGCCCTCCTCGACGATGAGCGCGTACGCGCTGACATGATCGGGGCCCGCGCCCAGGGCCGCCTCCAGGGAGGCCCGCCAGTCGTCGTCCGACTCCCCCGGGGTGCCGTAGATCAGGTCCAGGTTGACGTGCTCGAAGCCCGCCGCCCTGGCCTCCGCCACGCACGCCTCGGGCCGGCCGGGGGTGTGGGTGCGGTCGAGGACCCTCAGTACGTGCTGCCTGGCGCTCTGCATGCCGAAGGAGATCCGGTTGAACCCGCCCTCCCGGAGGGCGGCGAGGTACTCCGGGCCGACCGATTCCGGGTTCGCCTCCGTCGTGACCTCCGCGTCCGGCGCGAGACCGAACTCGTCGCGGACCGCGGTCAGCATCCGTACCAGGTCGCCGGCGGCGAGCAGGGTCGGCGTACCGCCGCCGACGAAGACCGTGCGGACCTCGCGCGGATCGTCGCCCAGCACCTTGCGGGCCAGCCGGATCTCGTCGGTCAGCGTCTCGGCGTAGTTGTCCCGGGAGGCGAGGACCCCGCCGGTGCCGCGCAGCTCGGTCGCGGTGTAGGTGTTGAAGTCGCAGTAGCCGCAGCGGGTCGCGCAGTACGGCACGTGGAGGTAGAAACCGAGCGGGCGCTCGCCGGCCCCGGCGAGCGCGTGCGCGGGCAGCGCACCGTCGGCGGGGACGGGCTCGCCGTCGGGAAGTGCGGAAGGCATGTCCCCCATTGTCCCGCACCCCGACGGCCACTCCGGCTGGAGCGGGCGGGGCGGGCCGGGCGTTGCGTCCGGGCGTACGAGGGTGGCCTGCCGCAGCCCGGGGTGCCGGGGTGGCGTCGGGCAGGCCGCCGCCACCGGGCGTGGGCCGGGCCGCGGGTCCGCTCCGCCGTCCCCTACTGCTCCCGCGTCCCCGCGTACATCTCGTCGATGAGGTGCCGGTACTCCCGCTCCACCACCGGCCGCTTCAGCTTCAGGCTCGGCGTGATCTCGCCGTGCTCCACGTCGAGGTCGCGGGGCAGCAGCCGGAACTTCTTGATGGTCTGCCAGCGCTGGAGCCCGCTGTTGAGCTGCCGGACGTAGCCGTCGACCATCTCCACCGTCTGCGGCGCGGCGACGATCTCCGCGTACGGCCTGCCCTCCAGGCCGTTGTCCTTCGCCCAGTCCTGGATCGCGAGTTCGTCCAGGGTGATCAGGGCGGTGCAGTAGTTCCGGTCGGCGCCGTGCACGAGGATGTTGGAGACGTACGGGCACACCGCCTTGAACTGGCCCTCGACCTCGGCCGGCGCGACGTACTTGCCGCCGGAGGTCTTGATGAGGTCCTTCTTGCGGTCGGTGATGCGCAGATAGCCGTCGGGCGAGAGTTCACCGATGTCGCCGGTGTGGAACCAGCCGTCGGACTCCAGCACCTCGGCGGTCTTCCCGGGCTGCTGGTGGTAGCCCTCCATGATGCCGGGGCCGCGCAGCAGGATCTCGCCGTCGTCGGCGATGCGCACCTCGGTGCCGGGCAGCGGCTTGCCGACCGTGCCGGTGCGGTAGGCCTCGCCGGGGTTGACGAAGGACGCGGCGGAGGTCTCCGTGAGGCCGTAGCCCTCCAGGATGTGGATGCCGGCGCCGGCGAAGAAGAAACCGATCTCCGGGGAGAGCGCGGAGGCGCCGGAGACACAGGCGCGCAGCCGGCCGCCGAAGGCCTCGCGGAGCTTGCCGTAGACGAGGGTGTCGGCGACCTTGTGCCGGGTGGCGAGGCCGAAGGGCACGGAGGCGGTGCCGGTGCGCCGGAAGTTGTCCTGGCTGGCCTTGGCGTACTCGCGGGCGACCTGGGCCGCCCACTGGAAGATCTTGTACTTCGCCGCGCCGCCCTCGCGGGCCTTGGCCGCGACGCCGTTGTACACCTTCTCGAAGATGCGCGGCACGGCCGCCATGTACGTCGGCCGCACCACCGGAAGGTTCTCGATGATCTTGTCGACGCGGCCGTCGACGGCGGTGACGTGCCCGACCTCGATCTGCCCGGAGGTGAGCACCTTGCCGAAGACGTGCGCGAGCGGCAGCCACAGGTACTGCACGTCGTCGACGGTGACCAGGCCGGTCGCCGCGATCGCCCGCGCCATGTACGCCCAGTTGTCGTGCGGCAGGCGCACGCCCTTGGGCCGGCCGGTGGTGCCGGAGGTGTAGATGAGGGTGGCGAGCTGGTCCCTGGTGATCGCGCCGACCCGCTCCTTGATGAGCTGCGGGTGCCTCTCCAGGTAGGCGTTGCCGCGCTCCTCCAGCTCGGCGAGGGTGGTCACCCAGTCGTTCGTCTCGACACCGGCCGGGTCGACGACCACGACCTTGGTCAGGGCGGGCAGCTCGGCGCGCTTCTCCACGGCCTTGGCGAGCTGGGCCGCGTCCTCGGCGATCAGCACCCGGCTCTCGGAGTCCGACAGGATGAACGCGGACTCGTCGGCGTTGGTCTGCGGGTAGACGGTGGTGGTGGCGCCGCCGGCACACATGATGCCCAGGTCGGCGAGGATCCACTCGACGCGGGTGGAGGAGGCGAGCGCCACCCGCTGCTCGGGCTGGATGCCCAGGTCGATGAGACCGGCCGCGATCGCGTGCACCCGGTCGGCCGCCTGGGCCCAGCTCAGCGACTTCCAGTCGTCGGGGCCCTGGCCGGAGGCCGGCGGTACGGGGTACCGGTAGGCCTCGGCGTCCGGTGTGGCCGCGACGCGCTCCAGGAAGAGGGCCGCCACGGACGGCGGACGGGTCTCGATCAGGGTCTGTGTGTCGCTCACGACATCCTCCGGGGGCCCGCGACGGTGCGGCGAACTGGGTGCGGCTGGATTAACTCACGGTGGGGGTTCGGGTTGCTTGTTTAACTCGCGAGTAACTATCGAGCAGGGATCAGAGTAAGGCGCGACCGGCCGCTGCGTAAGGGGCATCGGCCTGTCACTTTCCCCTCATCGTGACGCTCCGCACGCGCGGGGGCCCGCCGCGCTTTCGCACGGCGAGCCCCCGAGTGCCCGGTTTGCGGACGTAACCCGCTGTTACCTCTGGTTACTTCTTGCCCTTGGCCGGCCCCGCGCTGTCATCGCTGGACAGGACGGCGATGAAGGCTTCCTGAGGAACCTCCACGGAACCCACCATCTTCATCCGCTTCTTGCCTTCCTTCTGCTTCTCCAGCAGCTTCCGCTTCCGGGAGATGTCACCGCCGTAGCACTTGGCGAGGACGTCCTTGCGGATGGCGCGGATGGTCTCACGGGCGATCACCCGGGAGCCGATGGCGGCCTGCACCGGCACCTCGAAGTTCTGCCGCGGGATCAGCTCCTTGAGCTTGGCGACGAGCCGCACGCCGTACGCGTACGCCTGGTCCTTGTGGGTGATCGCCGAGAAGGCGTCCACCTTGTCGCCGTGCAGCAGGATGTCGACCTTGACCAGCGAGCTGCTCTGCTCACCCGTGGGCTCGTAGTCCAGCGAGGCGTAACCGCGCGTCTTGGACTTGAGCTGGTCGAAGAAGTCGAAGACGATCTCGGCGAGCGGGAGGGTGTAGCGGATCTCGACGCGGTCCTCGGAGAGGTAGTCCATGCCGAGCAGAGTGCCGCGCCGGGTCTGGCACAGCTCCATGATCGCGCCGATGAACTCCGTGGGCGCGAGGACCGTGGCCCGCACGACCGGCTCGAAGACCTGCTCGATCTTCCCCTCGGGGAACTCGCTGGGGTTGGTGACCGTGATCTCGCTGCCGTCCTCCAGGATCACGCGGTAGACCACGTTCGGGGCGGTGGCGATCAGGTCGAGGCCGAACTCGCGCTCCAACCGCTCCCGGATCACGTCGAGGTGGAGCAGGCCGAGGAAGCCGACGCGGAAGCCGAAGCCGAGGGCGGCGGAGGTCTCCGGCTCGTAGACCAGGGCCGCGTCGTTGAGCTGCAGCTTGTCCAGCGCCTCGCGCAGCTCCGGGTAGTCCGAGCCGTCGAGCGGATACAGACCCGAGAAGACCATCGGCTTCGGGTCCTTGTAGCCGCCGAGCGCCTCGGTGGCGCCCTTGTGCTGGCTGGTGACGGTGTCACCGACCTTGGACTGGCGGACGTCCTTCACACCGGTGATCAGATAGCCCACCTCGCCGACGCCGAGGCCGTCCGCCGGCAGCATCTCGGGCGAGTTGGTGCCGATCTCCAGCAGCTCGTGGGTGGCGCCCGTCGACATCATCCTGATGCGCTCGCGCCGGTTGAGCTGGCCGTCGATGACACGGACGTACGTCACGACACCGCGGTAGGAGTCGTAGACCGAGTCGAAGATCATCGCGCGGGCGGGCGCGTCGGCCACCCCGACCGGCGCCGGGATCTCCTTGACGACCTTGTTCAGCAGCGCGTCCACGCCGATACCGGTCTTCGCGGAGACCTTCAGCACGTCGTCCGGGTCACAGCCGACCAGGTTCGCCAGCTCCTCGGCGAACTTCTCCGGCTGCGCGGCCGGCAGGTCGATCTTGTTCAGCACCGGGATGATCGTGAGGTCGTTCTCCATCGCCAGGTAGAGGTTGGCGAGGGTCTGCGCCTCGATGCCCTGGGCGGCGTCGACAAGGAGGACGGTCCCCTCGCAGGCGGCCAGCGACCGCGAGACCTCGTAGGTGAAGTCGACGTGCCCCGGGGTGTCGATCATGTTGAGGATGTGCGTCGTGCCCTGGTCGGGGCCCTCGGTCGGGGCCCAGGGCAGACGCACCGCCTGGGACTTGATCGTGATGCCGCGCTCGCGCTCGATGTCCATCCGGTCGAGGTACTGAGCACGCATCTGCCGCTGCTCGACCACACCGGTGAGCTGGAGCATCCGGTCGGCGAGCGTGGACTTGCCGTGGTCGATGTGCGCGATGATGCAGAAGTTGCGGATCTGAGCCGGGTCGGTACGGCTCGGCTCGGGCACATGGTTAGGGGTCGCGGGCACGCAGGGTCCTGTCTCTTGAGGCGCCTTATGCCTCGGGTCGGATCGATACGTAGTCTCCATGGTCCCACGGGGAGGGACCGGGAGCCGTTTTGGGCCGCCCGGAGGGCCACTGGTACTGTAGATGGCTGTGCCTCATGCCCTCTCGGCGCGAGGCACGACAGACAAGTTTGGATCACCGGAGCGGGACCCGTGCGGCCCCGCTCCTGAACCTGAAAAGGCTCCTTCGTGGCGAACATCAAGTCCCAGATCAAGCGGATCAAGACCAACGAGAAGGCCCGGCTGCGCAACAAGGCCGTCAAGTCCTCCCTGAAGACCGCGGTCCGCAAGGCTCGCGAGGCCGCTGCCGCGGGTGACGTCGAGAAGGCCACCGAGCTCCAGCGCGCGGCTGCGCGTGCGCTCGACAAGGCCGTCTCGAAGGGCGTCATCCACAAGAACCAGGCTGCCAACAAGAAGTCGGCGCTCGCTTCCAAGGTCACGTCCCTCAAGGGCTGAACCTCCTCTCTGATCTGACCGCCGGAAGGACCCAGAGCGGGCCCTCTCTCTCCGCTCCCGTCCGGCATCCCGAGCCTGTACGCGGCCTGCGTTCGCCACGCGGGTACGGGCTCACAAGCTTGATCCCAAGGCCCCGGTGGCCACCCTTCCCCAGGGCGGCCACCGGGGCCTTCGGCATGTGCGGGGCCCTGGAGCCCTATGGGGCTCGTCACCGCGGGGTCCGGCGGTCAGCCGGGTGCGCCGACCAGCCGGGTTTCCGCCGGGCAGCGGGCAGCGGGCAGCGGGCAGCGGGCAGCGGAGGCTGTGTTCACCGGGGGCGGGGCTGTGCTCACCGGGCGGGGCTGTGCTCCCCTCCCCGGGGGCTGGGCCGTGCTCCCCGGCGGGCCGGCTCATCCGGCCTGGCGTCCGGTCCCGGAGTGACCGGATCCGCCGCCTCTCCCACCGCCGGGTCCATGGCGACCGGGTCCGTGGTCACCGGCCTGACCGCCGGTCGCCGGCCCGGGTCTCCGGCCGGCACGGTCCGCGTCCTCTCAGCCCCGGCCCCTGGACCGCGCCGCCCGGGCGATCGTCACGACCGCCTTCTCCAGGGCGTACTCCGGGTCGTCGCCGCCGCCCTTCACACCCGCGTCGGCCTCGGCGACCGCGCGCATCGCCAGGGCGACACCGTCGGGCGTCCATCCCCGCATCTGCTGCCGGACCCGGTCGATCTTCCACGGCGGCATCCCCAGCTCGCGCGCCAGCTCGGCCGGCCGTCCCCCGCGCGCGGATGACAGCTTCCCGATCGCCCGTACGCCCTGCGCCAGCGCACTGGTGATCAGCACGGGGGCGACCCCCGTCGCCAGCGACCACCTGAGCGCCTCCAGCGCCTCCGCCGTGCGCCCCTCCACGGCCCGGTCGGCGACCGTGAAGCTGGATGCCTCGGCCCGCCCGGTGTAGTACCGCCCGACGACCGCCTCGTCGATCGTGCCCTCCACGTCGGCCACCAACTGCGACACGGCCGAGGCCAACTCCCTCAGATCGCTCCCGATGGCGTCGCAGAGCGCCTGGCAGGCCTCCGGGGTGGCCGATCGCCCGGTCGAGCGGAACTCCCCCCGCACGAAGGCCAGTCGGTCAGCCGGCTTGGTCATCTTCGGGCAGGCCACCTCCCGCGCACCGGCCTTGCGCGCGGCGTCCAGCAGCCCCTTGCCCTTGGCGCCGCCGGCGTGCAGCAGCACGAGGGTGATCTCCTCGGCGGGCGAACCGAGGTACGCCTTCACGTCCTTGACCGTGTCGGCGGACAGGTCCTGCGCATCGCGTACGACCACGACCTTGCGCTCGGCGAAGAGCGACGGGCTGGTCAGCTCGGCGAGGGTGCCGGGCTGTAGCTGGTCCGGGGTCAGGTCACGTACGTCCGTGTCGGCGTCGGCGGCCCTCGCGGCGGCCACCACCTCCCGCACGGCACGGTCGAGCAGGAGATCCTCCTGGCCCACGGCAAGGGTCACCGGGGCGAGAGGGGCGTCATTCGCAGTTTTCCTGGCCATCGCCTCAAGCATCCCACGTGCCACCGACACCGAACCGGCCCGAAGCCCCTGACCGGCCCCCGACCCGACCCCGATCCGGCCTCAGGGCGCATCCATGAGTTCGTCAGCCCGACGTGGTCCACACCGGTGAGGGCGACGCCGTCACCACGGCCCGGGTGGGGTCGTGGAATCGGCGTGGTCACGCTCCGAGCCGGGCCGGAATCCGCCGAGGGTGCGAGCGAGCGGCGGGTCAGGGCGGCGTCGCCGTCGCGAGTGAGCTCATCGGTCCCGCGTTTGATCAGCGCGTCTCTCGGATGCTGTCGATGATGCGGGTCCAGTTGTCGCTGCCATGACCGTCCATGATCGCGCGTCGATAGTGGGCCTGCACGGCCAGTGGGAGCGCGAGGTCGAGGCCGAGCGAGGTGCTGGTCTCGACGATGTGGTCGGACGTCGCACCCATCATGGTCACCGTGCTGAGGTCGCCGGGATGCTCTCCGGCATCGAGTGCGGCACCGGGGTTCTCTTCACCCGCCCTCAGGATGTCGCCGATCGATTCGGCGGAGGAGAGCAACTCCGGCAGTGCTTCCTCGGCTTTCATCCCCGCGGTGCCCAGCATCGCGGTGGCGTGCATCAGTCCGGACAGGGTGGTGAGGAACACCGTGAGCTGGGCTTGGTACATCATCTGGGCGAGACCCGGGTCCTTGCCCAGGTACTTGGGCGTGCCGAGCAGTGCCAACGTCGCCAGGTGGCTCGCCATCGCCTGGTCGGAACCGCTGTAGTAGACATAGGCCGCCTGCGTACCGACCATCGGCGCGGGAACCATGACACCCCCGGTGAGGAAGGTGGCGTCGTGGCCGGCTGCCCAGTTCGCCGCCTCGCGTGTGCGGTCGGGGGTGTCGGAACTCAGGTTGACCAGCGTCCGGCCGGCGAGCGATCCGGTGGCGCTGCCGAGGACGTCGTACATCGCCTGGTAGTCGGTGAGGCTGAGGACCACGAGGTCACTCGCTTCGACCGCCTCACCGGGTGTCGCCGCGAGCGTCGCGCCGTCGGTGACGACGCCGTCGGCCCGACTGGCGGTGCGGTTCCAGACGGTGACCGGGTGGCCGGCGCCGAGGAGGGTGCGGGTCATCGCCTGGCCCATAGGGCCGAGCCCGATCACGGTGACAGCGCTGTTCTGCCTGGTGGTGCGGTTCTGTTGTTCGTTCATGCCTCCATGCTCGGAGAGCGCCGCTAGTGTCGGAAGTACCCACTATTTTCTGCGGTACTTACCTTTTCGTAAGGGGGGTCAGTGATGGCCAAGGCGCCGAGATGCGGGCCTTACATCTGTGGCATCGACGCTGCGCTCGACGTGGTGAGCGGCAAGTGGAAGGGACTGATCCTCTGGGAACTCGAGGCCCGCCGCGTACGCCGCTTCGCTGAGCTGCGTCGCGGTCTGCCGGGAGTGAGCGAGAAGATGCTGACGCAGCACCTGCGTGAGATGGAGGCGGACGGTCTCGTGCACCGGGAGGTTCACGCCGAGGTGCCGCCGCGGGTGGAGTACTCCCTGACTGAACACGGGCGCACCCTCAATCAAGCGCTCGGGCCGCTCGGCGCCTGGGGAGTTGAGCGGATGCGTCGCGAAGGCTTCGAAGCGGTCGACGTGGCCGAGGCCTCACAAGGCTGAGCATTCCAGCGCGCGCTCGGCCGGCGGGCGGGCGGTTCGCCCGACAGGGCTCCTGGGTTCGGGGCGAGAGTCAAGGGCCGCGCCAGCGGCGCGTCCCGGTCGACACCGGAGCTACCCCTCACGTCCGCTGTGCCCCCGTACGGCACGGCGCCGGGCGGACGGGGACCGCCGTGAGGGTCACGGCTCCTCGCGCCAGCCGTCCCACTCCCCCGCGAACGCGTCCAGCTCGGCGGGGTCGAGGCGCTCGTTCTCGTCGCGCAGGAGCACCAGCCACTGGGCGTCCTCGGCGTCGTCCTCACCGGCCAGGGCGTCCCGGACGAGCCGCGGTTCCTCGTCGGTCCCGAACCGTTCCCTGAGCGCCTCAGTCACCTCCTCGGCGGCGTCACGGTCGGGCAGCACCAGCACGTGTCTCACATCGCTCACGGCCCTATTCTCCGACACCGGGCCACCCCCCGAAGCGCCAGGTCAGACCCCCGCCCAACCCCTCTCAGCGCGCTCTCGTCACCCGTACCTCCCCGTCCGTCCCTCCGGTGCCGCCCACCGCGAGCGCGCCGTCCCGGTCCGTGCTCAGCACCACCGCGCCGCCGGCCCGCAGCGCCGCCACGGTCGTCGGTGCCGGGTGACCGTACGGGTTGTCGGCGCCGGCGGAGACGAGGGCCACCCGGGGTGCCGCGAGCCGTATCAGTTCCGGGTCCTGGTGGGCCGAGCCGTGATGGGCCACCTTCAGGACGTCCACCCCGGCCAGTCCGGCCGCCGCCGGGGACCGCAACAGCGCTTGCTGGGAGGGAGGTTCCAGATCTCCGAGCAACAGCAGCCGCAGCCCGCCGGTACGTACGAGCAGGGCCACACTGGCGTCGTTCGGTCCCTCCGGTTGCGGGAGTGCGTCCGGCCGGGCGGGTGACGCGCGCCCGCCGGTGGGAGACCGCGGGCTCTCCGGCGGCCACAGGACCCGCCAGGCGAGCGGCCCGGCGCGCCGCTCCTCTCCCGCGACGGCCGTCGTGACCGGGATGTGCCGTTCGGCTGCCTCGCTCCTGACGAACTCGGCCTGTGCGGCCGGTTCCGCGAACCCGGTGGTCTCGATCGCGGCCACCGAGCGGCCCCGCAGGACGCCGGGCAGTCCCGCGACGTGGTCGGCGTGGAAGTGGGTGAGCACCAGGAGGGGGATCCGCGTGATGCCGAGCTGTGTCAGGCACCGGTCGACCAGCACCGGATCGGGTCCGGCGTCCACGACCACCCCCGCGCCGTCGCCCGCCGCCAGCACGGTCGCGTCTCCCTGTCCGACATCGCACATCGCGAACCGCCAGCCCGGCGGCGGCCAGCCCGTGATCACCCGGGTCAGCGGTGCCGGCCGCGTCACCAGCAACACGAGCAGCAGCCCGAGCAGCCCGCACCACCACGGGTGCCGCACCAGTCTCCGGCCGGCCAGGACGACCGCCACGGTGACCACGGCGAGCAGCAGCGCGCCGGGCCAGCTCCCCGGCCAGTCCACACCCGCGCCGGGCTGCGCGGCCCCGGTGCGGGCCACCCCCGCGATCCAGCCGGCGGGCCAACTCGCGCACCAGGCCAGCCCCCTGGCCACCGGCATCACCACCGGCGCCGTCACGAGCGCCGCGAACCCCAGCACCGTGGCCGGTGCCACCGCCACCTCGGCCAGCAGGTTGCACGGCACCGCCACCAGGCTCACCCGCGCCGACAGCACCACCACGACCGGCGCGCACACCGCCTGCGCGGCGGCTGCCGCCGCCAGGGCCTCGGCGAGCCGCGGCGGCACCCGGCGCCGCCGCAGCGCCGCGCTCCAGCCGGGCGCCAGCACCAGCAGGGCGCCGGTGGCCAGGACGGACAGCAGGAAGCCGTAACTGCGCGCCAGCCACGGGTCGTAGAGCACCAGCAGCAGGACGGCAGTGGCCAGCGCCGGTACGAGTGATCCGCGGCGCCCGGTGGCCAGGGCGAGCAGGGCGACCGCACCGCAGGCGGCGGCCCGCAGAACGCTGGGGTCGGGCCGGCACACCATCACGAAGACCAGCGTCAGCGCTCCCGCGAGCAGGGCCGTCGCCCGCAGTGAGAGACCCAGCCGCGGGGCCAGTCCACGGCGCTCGGCCCGGCGGGCCAGGCCCGGCGGCCCGATGAGCAGCGCGAGCAGGATGGTGAGGTTGCTGCCGGAGACGGCGAGCGTGTGCGCCAGGTCCGTCCTGTCGAAGGCGTCGTCCAGCTCGGGCGTGATCCGTGAGGTGTCCCCGACGACCAGCCCTGGCAGCAGTGCCCGCGCGTCCGCGGGCAGGCCGTCGGTCGCCTTCCGCAGGCCGGCCCTGAGCCGCGCCGCCAGTCGTTGCGGCCCGTTCGGCCCCGCTACGACGCGCGGCTCGGGCCGGCCGCGCACCCGCAGCACGGCCGCCGTACGGTCGCCGTCCGTCAGCGCGGGCGCCAGCCGCCCGCTCACCCGCAGCCGCGTGGACGGCGTCAGCCCGAGCCAGGCCGCACGCCCGGCGGGCCTTTCACCTTCGACGGGCCCCGCGCCGCCGGTGGGCCTGTCGTGTCCGGCGGACTTCTCGTCTCCGGCGGGCCTGTCGTCTCCGGCGGGCCTGTCGTCTCCGGCGGGCCTGTCGTCTCCGGCGGACTCTTCGTCTCCGGCTCCCTCGCGTCCGGCGGCCGGTGGTGCGGGAACGTGGTCGTCCCCCGCGCTTCCCTCGGGTGCCGGGACGTCCGTGTCGACGATCAGCAGCACGGGGGTTCGTGTCCGCACACGCTTCCCGTCGGTGTCCTCGACGACGCGCACCTCCGCCCGGGCCAGCACCGCCACGGGCGCCGCGTGGTCGCCCCGCACCCGTGGCCCGCTCAGCCAGGGATCGCCGGTGATCTCGATCTCGGCGGTCACGGTCGCGGACCGCCGGGCCAGCTCGGGTACCGGGCCACGCCGGACGTCCGCCCCGTGCAACCCCGCGGAAACGGCCGCCGCCGCGGCGCAGAGCAACACCGCGGCGACGGCGGCACGGGCCCAGCCGAACCGGCCACGCACCCACGGCCCGTCCCCCTCACGCACAGCCCGCCGGAGAACCACCCCTCGCCCACCCGGCGCCGGTTCCCACCCGCCCGGCACCCCCACCGGCGCCCGCAGCCGCACCGGCACCGGCACCGGCACCGAAGTCACCGTTGGCCCCGGCAGTGCCCGTCCGGCCATCGCCGTTCGCCCCGTCCGTGCCGGGCCGGTGTTCCCCGCCGTGCGGTCGGCCAGGCCGTTCCGTCCGGGCCGGGCCGGCCGCCGCACCGACAGCAGGGCGATTCCGCCGGCCAGGCAGACGACCACGATCGCGACGGTCCAGGCCGGAGGTGCGTCCAGGGTCAGGGCCGCTGTGGCCCAGGCCGCGAGCGCGGGCGGTACCAGGCGCAGGTCCAGGGGGTCCGTTCCGCCCATGTCCGCGATCGCCGACTTCTCGGACCCCCCGGACCCCCCGGATCCCCCGGTTCCTTCGGCTCCTTCCGGCCCTTCGGGGACGGCACGCGCACGCGCCTCCTCCGGTGTGCCGTTCATGGCCGTACCAGGTCGCGCAGATCGGTGAAGCGGCGGTCGCCGATGCCGTTGACCTGGCGCAGCTCGTCCACCGAGCGGAAACCGCCGTGCTGGGTGCGGTAGTCGATGATGTGCTGGGCCAGCACCGGGCCGACGCCGGGCAGGGCGTCGAGCTGGTCCGCGGTGGCGGTGTTGAGGGGAACCGGCGACGTGGGGCCCGCGCCCGCCGGTCCGGGGAGCGGGCCTGTGAGCACTCCGGTGGCCCGGCCGGGCGGGGCGGCGGCCCCGGCTCCGGCCACGGCCCCCGAGATGCCGACGACGATCTGTTCGCCGTCGACCAGGAAACGGGCGCGATTGAGTCCCTCCGTGCTCACACCCGGCCGGACGCCGCCCGCCGCCCGCAGCGCGTCGGCCACCCGGGCACCGGCCGGCAGCCGTCTGATCCCCGGCTCGCGGACCTTGCCGCTGACGTCCACGACGATCTCCGCGCCCGATGTCGCCGACGGACCGCCGCCCACCCCGGCCGTGGCCTCCGCGTTCTTCTGGGCGGACGACGGGTGCGCACGCACCACCTGAGGCGCGCTCACGGGCTGGGGGCGGGCCGCCCAGAAGTGCTGCACGGCGAAGACGGCGGCGGCCACGAGCAGCACGGTGAGCGCCAGGACTCCCCGGCGCTCCACCGCGTACCGCGCCTGGAGCCATACCGGCATCCGTTCCCGCAGTGCCAGCCCGGCCCGCTCCCGCCGGCCCGGAACCGCGTCCACCGAGTCCCCGACATCCCCCAAGTCCTCCGACTCGCCCGACTCCCACGGGTGCTGCGGGTCCTCCGGGTCCTGCGGGTCTTCCGCCTCCGACGGGCCGCCCCCAGCGGTCCGTTGGGGTTCCAGGGCGATGCCTCGCACCGGAGCCGCCCCCTCGGCCGGGGCGGGTGCCGTGGCCCGTCCCGGTGTCTTCGCGGACCAGGTCGTCGCCCGGGCGAGGCCTGGTGCCGGTCCCGTCGCCGTCCTCGTCGCTGTCGCCGTCGTCGTCGCTGTCGTCGCTGTCGTCGCTGTCGTCGCTGTCGCCGTTGCCGTCCGCACGGACCCGGGCGGATCCGGCGGTGCGTTTCCCGACTCCCGCCACGATGTGGCGCGTTCACCGAAGAGGAGTTCCGCGCGGCGGCGCAGTTCCTCCGCCGGTGCGGGCGGGCGGTGGCGAGTGCCGCTGTGGGCGTGGCCGGTGGGGCGGCGGTGGCGGACGCGGCCGTCGGAGGTCGGAGAGCGGCCGGGGCCGCTGGTGGGCGTCGCCGTGCGTGGACGTGATCGAAGTGCCATGCGACGAGGATGAGGCAATCCGCCATCCCGCGATGATCTTGGTCGATTCCGGTGGATGACGTCCCGATTGTGGACAACTCCGTCAGCCGGAGGGGTGAAACGGCGCCGCCCACCACGCACCGGGGCAGGGGGTGCGGCGGGCCCGGTCTCAGCGGGGTGAGACGACCGCGCCCAGCAGCCCGGGGCCGGTGTGTGCGCCGATCACCGCTCCGACCTCGCTGACGTGCAGGTCGGCCAGCCCGGGGACACGTACCCGCAGCCGGTCGGCGAGCGCGGCGGCGCGGTCCGGGGCGGCGAGGTGGTGAACGGCGATGTCGACCTCGGCGTCGGCCGCCCGCTCGGCGGCGAGTTCCCCCAGGCGCGCGATCGCCCTGGACGCCGTACGCACCTTCTCCAGCAGCTCGATACGGCCCCCCTCGAGCTGGAGCAGGGGCTTGACGGCGAGCGCGGAACCGAGGAGGGCCTGCGCTGCTCCCATGCGGCCGCCTCGGCGCAGATAGTCGAGGGTGTCGACGTAGAAGAAGGCGGAGGTGCCCGCGGCCCGTTTCTCGGCGGCCGTGACGGCCTCGTCCGCGGTGCCGCCCGCCGCCGCGGTCTCGGCCGCGGTGAGCGCGCAGAAACCGAGCGCCATGGCGACCATGCCGGTGTCCACCACCCGCACGGGCACCGGCGCCTCGCGTGCGGCGAGGACGGCCGCGTCGTAGGTGCCGGACAGCTCGGCGGACAGGTGCAGGGAGACGATCCCGTCCGCGCCGGACGCGGCGACCCGGCGGTAGGTCTCCGCGAACACCTGGGGGCTGGGGCGGGAGGTGGTGACGGAGCGCCGTTTCTGGAGCGCCTGGGCGAGGGAGCGGGTGGAGATCTCGGTGCCCTCTTCCAGGGCGCGGTCGCCGAGGACCACGGTCAGCGGGACCGCGGTGATGCCGTGACGCTCCATCGCCCGGGGCGGCAGGTAGGCCGTTGAATCGGTGACGATCGCGACATGGCGGGACATGAGCTGGAGGTTACCTGCCGGGGCGCTCGTGCGGCAGCCCGGCCCGGGCGGCGCGGGCGGGGAGCGGTCCGCTCATGTGGTCTTCTCCGGGCGGGACTTCTTCTGCCAGGGGAAGGATGTGCGCCCGGCCGGCGGGGCGATCGCCTCGGGGGCCGGCTCTCCCGCGGGGCCGGCGCCCGAGGTGCGGGGCCAGGTCTGCTCCGTGGCCGGGCCGTGGGACCCGGAGGGCGTGGGGGCGGGCGCTTCGGGCCACTGCGGAGGTGCCTCGGCGGGCTCGGTCCGCGTCCAGTGACGCAGGGCGCCCGCTTCCATGTCGATCTGGGCGCTGAGGCTGCCCAGGTCGTCGTCCGCGAAGCGGCGGGCCCGGTCGCGGACGGCCCAGCGCAGGGAGTCCGCGGATCGGGTGATGCGCTCGGTGCGTTCCCGCAGTCCGGGCAGGCGCTCGGTGAGTGTGGCCCGGTCCGGCTCGGACTCCAGGCGCTTGAGGTCGGCGTCCAGCTCGTACCCGTGCACGCTGAGCCGCTGGAAGAGGCCGAGGGACTCCTTCAGCGACTCGTCCTCGGCCACGCCCGCGTGCAGCGCGTCCTGCGTGGCACGCATGGAGGTGCGCAGCGCGAGCCGGAGCTGGGCGATCTCACCGGCCGGACCGATCTGGGCGAAGGACTTGGCGCGCAGGGTGTGGTCCTCCACCGTGCGGCGGGCCTGTGCGATCGTCCGGTCGACCCCGCGCCGGGCGGCGCCCACCGCTTTGACCGTGGCGTACGTGCCCAGGCCGACGAAGAGCAGGAAGAGCAGGGCGAACACGGCGATCACTACTTCCATGACGCTCCTCCTCGGGTCGGTACGGCGGGCCGCCGCGCTCTCCACGGTAAACGCTGCGGGCAGGCCCGGAGTTCCGCGAGAACCCCGAACCTGCCCGTAGGGGACTACCCCGACACCGGTCCTACCCGGCATCCGATGATCACGCCGGGACGATGTTCACCAGCTTCGGTGCCCGCACGATCACCTTGCGGATGCCCGCGCCGCCCAGCGCCGCGACGACCCTCTCGTCGGACAGGGCCGCCTTCTCCAGCTCCTCCTCGGAGATGGCGGGCGGCACCTCCAGACGCGCCTTGACCTTGCCCTTGATCTGCACGACGCAGGTCACGGTGTCGTCCACCACGTACCGCGGGTCGGCGACCGGGAAGTCCCGGTGGACGACCGACCCGGTGCGGCCCAGCCTGCGCCACAGCTCCTCGGCGATGTGCGGGGCCAGCGGCGCGACCATCAGCACCAGCGGCTCGGCGACCGAGCGCGGCACCGGGCCGCCCGCCTTGGTCAGGTGGTTGTTCAGCTCGGTGACCTTGGCGATGGCGGTGTTGAAGCGCAGGCCCTCCAGGTCCTGGCGGACGCCGTCGACGGCCTTGTGCAGGGCGCGCAGGGTCTCCTCGTCGGGCTCGGCGTCGGTGACGGTGACCTCGCCGGTGTTCTCGTCGACGATGTTGCGCCACAGCCGCTGGAGCAGCCGGAACTGGCCGACCACCGCGCGCGTGTCCCACGGGCGGGAGACGTCCAGCGGGCCCATGGCCATCTCGTACAGGCGCAGTGTGTCGGCGCCGTACTCCGCGCAGATCTCGTCCGGGGTCACCGCGTTCTTCAGGGACTTGCCCATCTTGCCCAGCAGGCGGCTGACCTGCTCGCCCTCGTGGTAGTAGGCGCCGTCGCGCTCCTCCACCTCGGCGGCCGGCACCGCGATGCCGCGGCTGTCGCGGTAGACGTAGGCCTGGATCATGCCCTGGTTGTACAGCTTGTGGAACGGCTCGGCGGAGGAGACGTGTCCCAGGTCGTACAGGACCTTGGACCAGAAGCGCGCGTACAGCAGGTGCAGCACCGCGTGCTCGGCGCCGCCGACGTACAGGTCGACGCCGCCGTGCGGCCGGTCCTCGCGCGGGCCCATCCAGTACCGCTCGACCTCGGGGTCGACCAACTGCCGGTCGTTGTGGGGGTCCAGGTAGCGGAACTCGTACCAGCAGGAACCGGCCCAGTTGGGCATGGTGTTGGTCTCGCGGCGGTACTTCCTGGGGCCGTCGCCCAGGTCCAGGGTGACGTCGACCCAGTCCTCGTTGCGCGACAGAGGCGTCTCGGGCCGGGTGTCGGCGTCGTCCGGGTCGAAGGTGCGCGGGCTGTAGTCCTCGACCTCGGGCAGCTCCAGCGGCAGCATCGACTCGGGCAGCGCGTGGGCGACGCCGTCCTCGTCGTAGACGATCGGGAAGGGCTCGCCCCAGTAGCGCTGGCGGCTGAACAGCCAGTCGCGCAGCCGGAAGTTGACGGTGCCCTCGCCGATGCCCCGCTCCCGCAGCCACTCGGTGATGCGGGCCTTGGCCTCGGTGACGCCCAGGCCGTCCAGGGACACGTCGCCGTTGGCGGAGTTGACGATCTTCGCGTCGTACGAGGCGAAGGCGTTCTCCCACGCGGAGGTGTCCGTGTCCCGGCCGTCGGTCGGCTCGACCACGCAGCGGATCGGCAGCTCGAAGGCGCGCGCGAACTCGAAGTCGCGGCTGTCGTGTGCCGGGACGGCCATGATCGCGCCGGTGCCGTAGCCCATCAGGACGTAGTCGGCGATGAAGACGGGGACCTGCTCGCCGTTGACCGGGTTGGTGGCGTAGGCGCCGATGAAGACGCCGGTCTTGTCCTTGGCCTCGGCCTGCCGCTCGACGTCGGACTTGGCGGCGGCCTGCGCGCGGTAGGCGGCGACGGCCTCGGTGGGGGCCGCGTGGCCGCCGGTCCACGCCTCGCGGGTGCCCTCCGGCCAGGTGTCGGCGGTGAACTTCTCGACCAGGGGGTGCTCGGGGGCCAGCACCATGTAGGTCGCGCCGAACAGGGTGTCCGGGCGGGTGGTGAAGACCGTGATGCGCTCGCCGTCGATCGGGAAGCCGACGCGGGCGCCCTCGCTGCGGCCGATCCAGTTGCGCTGCTGGAGCTTGATGGCCTCGGGCCAGTCCAGCTCCTCCAGGTCCTCCAGCAGCCGGTCGGCGTAGGCGGTGATGCGCATGTTCCACTGGCGCAGCTTGGACTTGAAGACCGGGAAGTTGCCGCGCTCGGAGCGGCCGTCGGCGGTGACCTCCTCGTTGGCCAGTACGGTGCCCAGGCCGGGGCACCAGTTCACGGGCGCCTCGGAGGCGTAGGCCAGGCGGTACTCGCCCAGGATCTCGGCGCGCTCGGCGGCGGTCAGCTCGCCCCACGCGCGCGTGGTGCCCGGAACCGGCCGCTCACCGGACTCGAAGCGGGCGATCAGCTCGGAGATCGGGCGGGCCTTCCCCGCCTCCTCGTCGTACCAGGAGTTGAAGATCTGCAGGAAGATCCACTGGGTCCACTTGTAGTACTGCGGGTCGATCGTGGCGAACGACCGGCGCTTGTCGTGGCCCAGACCCAGCCGGCGAAGCTGGGCCTTCATGTTCTCGATGTTGGCCTCGGTGGACACGCGCGGGTGCGTGCCGGTCTGCACGGCATACTGCTCGGCGGGCAGGCCGAAGGCGTCGAAGCCCAGGGTGTGCAGGACGTTGTGACCGGTCATGCGCTGGAACCGGGCGTAGACGTCGGTGGCGATGTAGCCCAGCGGGTGGCCGACGTGGAGGCCGGCGCCGGAGGGGTACGGGAACATGTCCATGATGAACTTCTTGGGCCTGGCGACCAGCTCGGGGTCGCCCGCCAGGTCGCCCGTGGGGTTGGGCGCCGCGTAGGTGCCGTCGGCGTCCCAGAAGTCCTGCCAGCGTGCCTCGATGTCGGCCGCCATGACGGCCGTGTAGCGGTGCGGCGCCGTCTCCGCCGGCACGGCGGCGGTGGCAGCGGGGTTCGTCTCGCTCATGATCCTCAAAGCTCCATCGATCGTCTCTGCCCGCGGAAATGAAAAAGCCCCTCGCACAGGAGGGGACGCCGCGCCGATGCCGACCTCACGGCTGACCGCCGGGTCGGTACTGATCAGCGCGGCCCGCTAAGCAGAAGGCGTACGGCACGCATGGCGTTAGGGTACCGCAGCCCTTGAGCAAGCGGCGACGCGCTTCCGTATGCCTGAGGGACATGTCACGCACCCCGCCGGAACTGAATGAAGGTCAACGATGACCAGGCGTACCGTCCCCCGAGGACACCGTTCCAGTCGCCTGGTCCGTCGACGACGACGCGATGACTCAAACCCCGTACTGATCGGTATGGCGCCACCTAGAGTGCGGCAGCGGGACCGCTTTCCCGAAACTGCTCGGAGTTGCCCCCATGAACCCTCGTCGTAGTACCAGCTCGCTCCCCAGGCCGGGCCGCTCGGCCTATGGGGTGGCGTCCGCTGTCGTCCTGCTGCTGATACCCGTGGTCGTGCTGGTCGGAGGCAGCCAGTTCCGCGAGTTCCTGAACTTCGGCGCGGGCGTGCTGTCCCTCGTCTCGCTGAGCTGCTCGGTGATCTGGGGCCTGTTCGCCCAGGACCGGATCTTCCTGAACACCCGGCAGCGGATCGTCGGCCAGGCGGTGCACCGTACGACCGCGGTCGCCTCGATCGCCTTCCTGTTGCTGCACATCACCACGAAGATCGTGCTGGACCACACCCAGTTGATCGCCGCGGTCATCCCGTTCTCGCTGGGCGTCACCGGGATCGGCGGCCTGATCGGACTGGGCTCCCTGGCCGGCCTGCTGATGATCTTCGTGGGCGTCACCGGTGCCCTGCGCAGCAATTTCGCCGCCCCGGCCCCGGTCGCCGCCCGCTGGCGCGCCATGCACATGCTGGCCTACCCGGCCTGGTGCGCGGCGCTCGTCCACGGGCTCTACGCGGGTCGCGCCGCCAAGCCGGTCTTCGTGATCCTCTACAGCCTGTCCCTGCTCGGCGTGATGGGCGCCCTCGCGCTGCGCGCGGCCCCGCGGCCGGTCAAGCGCAAGGTCGCCGACCGGCTGGTGGCGCTGTTCGGCAGCTCCGAGCGCCCCGGGCTGGACGAGCTGGACGCGAGCCGCTCCCGGGTGTCCGAGCCATCGCTGCCCGGTTACGGCAGCCGGCGGCAGCCGAAGCCCGCCGGGCCGGCGGCCACCGGCGCGCCGTTGTACCAGTCCCCCGCGGACCCCGCGCCGGATCCCGCCGCGGGCTTCGCGGCGGCCTACCGCGCGGTGTCGACGCCGGGCATCCCGGGCGGGGCGTTCCCGGGCAGCCCGTTCGTGCCCGGCCAGACGGCCCGCATGGACCTGCCGCTGGACCTCCAGCCCACGGAGGCCGTCCCGCGTGTGGACGGCCCCTCCAGCACCTCGGGTAGCTGGCCGGTGCCGTCCCCGCCGCCGGTCGGCGAGGCCCCGCCGTCCGCGTACGACCCGCTCCAGGACACCGGATACACCATCCCGGTCTACGGCAATCCGGGCGCCGGCGGATACGGCGGAGGTGACGTGTACGACACCGGTGAGACAAACGGCCTCTACGGCACGTACAACCCGAGTGACACGTACGACAGCGGTCCCGCCACCGAAACGCTGCCCGGCACGTCCTACGACACGACGGGCTCGGGCGAACCTTGGAACACGCCTTCCGGAGGCTTTAAGTGAACGAGGCCCTGCCCGACGTCCCCGAGGTCCGCGTGGTCGGGCTTCCCCAGCTCACGTCGGGCTTCGACCTTGTGGAGCGGCTCGATCTGCCCATGCACCTGAAGGTGCACGGGCCGCTCGACCCGCTGGGCGGCGAGCAGCTCGCCCAGCTCTCCGAACGCATCAACCTCCGGGGCCGCGGCGGCGCCGGCTTCCCCTTCCACAAGAAGCTGCGCTCGGTCGCCGAGGCGGCGATCAAGCGCGGGGTGCGGCCGGTCGTCGTGGTCAACGGCAGCGAGGACGAGCCCGCCTGCCGCAAGGACACGGTGCTCATCAACCGCGCCCCGCACCTCATCCTGGACGGCGCGCTGCTGTGCGCGGAGGCGCTCGGCGCGCGCACCCTGGTCATCGGGGTCACCCGGGAGTCCACGCAGCGCTCCATGGAGGCGGCGCTCGCCGAGCGGGGTCTGAGCAACAGCCGTAGATCGGTGCTGCGCGCGTGGGTGCAGCGCAATCCGGTGCGCATGGTCACCGGCGCCGCCGCCTCGCTGATCCGCTCGGTCGACGGCGGCCCGGCGGTCCCGCCCGGCCGCAAGATCAGCGCCTCGCAGAGCGGGGTCGGCGGAGCGCCCACGCTGCTGTCGAACGCGGAGACGTTCGCGCAGCTTGCGATCGCCGCCCGCATCGGCCCGGAGCGGTACGGCAACACCGGCCTGTACGACGAGCCGGGCACCGTGATGCTCACCGTGTCCGGCGCCGTGGCCCGCCCGATGGTGATCGAGGTCCCGACCGGCGTGCCGCTGCGCTACGTGCTCCAGCTCGCGGGCGCCCCGCCGGTGCCGCAGGGCGTGCTGACCGGCGGATACCACGGCAAGTGGATCGACGCGGCGACGGTCGACGAGGCGATCGTCTCCCGCAACTCGCTGGACGCGGTGGGCGGTTCGCTGGGCGCGGGCGCGATTCTGCCGATCAGCCAGGACACCTGCCCGCTGGGCGAGTCGCTGCGGGTGGCGCAGTGGCTGGCCGAGGAGAGCGCCGGCCAGTGCGGCCCCTGCTACCTGGGACTGCCCGCCGCCGCGCGCGGGCTGGAGGACATCCTCAACGGCGGCGGACCGGCCGCCCTGGAGGCGCTGAAGCAGGTCGCGAAGAACGTCAAGCGGCGCGGGGCGTGTTCCCACCCGGACGGCTCGGCGATGTTCCTGGAGTCGACCATCAAGGCGTTCACCGACGACCTGGCCGCCCATGTCCTCGGGAACGGCTGCGGACGGCCCGTGGCGGGCGTGCTGCCGCTCTTCGAGGCAGGCAAGGGCCCCACGGGCATCCCGGGCGGCGCGGAGCCCGAGGAGACCGGCGGCAGCCGGCAGAAGATCTACGTCGACTGGACGCTGTGCCGGGGCCACGGGCTGTGCGCGGACATCCTGCCGGAGGTGTTCGAGCTGGGCGCCGACGGCTTCCCGACCGTCGCCCAGGCGCAGGTGCCCCGGTACGCGGAGGCGAAGGCGCTGCGCGCGGTGCGCCGCTGCCCGGCGCTGGCGCTGCGCATCGAGGAGGACACCCGCGGGCAGGCGCCGGCACGCAACCTGCCGGTTCTCTCCCAGGGGCGCGGCCGGCGCGCGCTGGGCCGCTGAGCACACGGCGACGGCGGGCCGCCCGGTCCGGGTGGCCCGCCGTCGCCGTTCGCGCGTCCTGCGGGCGTGATGCGCGGCACAGGGGGCAACACGCCGAAGACGGACCATCCGTGGGATGATCCGCCTTCGACTTCTGTGGAGCTAAGGAGAATTGAACTCCTGACCTCCTGCATGCCATGCAGGCGCTCTACCAACTGAGCTATAGCCCCGTCCCGCCACGCGATGGAACCGCGTGTGGTGCGTTCCGCCCGGTTTCCCCGGCGGCGACGCCAACATTACACGGTCCCTGGGGTGCGGTACCAAATCGGTTCCCGCTCTGCCCCGGTCAGCGCGGTATTGTCCGCCTTCGTGCCCGTGAACGCGTTCTCCGCAGCCCGCCGCCGGACACCGGTCGCCGCGGGGGTGTGCCTGCTGTCGTTCGCGGCGTTATGGGCCGCGCAGCGGGCCGCGCGCGTGTCGATGATCGACCTGATGGTCTACCGTGCCGAGGGCGCCGCCGTGCGCTCCGGCGGCGACCTGTACGCGCTGCGGGCGACGGCCGCGCACCTGCCGGCCACCTACCCGCCCTTCGCGGCCCTGCTGTTCACGCCGCTGCCCCTGCTGGACACGGCCGTCCTGCGCGCGCTGGCGACGGCCGGCAACCTCGCGCTGCTGCTGGCGTTCGTACGGCTGTCGCTGGAACTGGTCGGCCACGCGCGCGTGGAGACCGTCTGGTGGGTCGCGGCGCCGGCCGTGTGGTGCGAGCCGGTGTGGACGACCCTGCGCTACGGCCAGGTCAACCTGCTGCTGGCGGTCCTGGTGCTCTGGGACCTGACCCGCCGCCCCGCCGGCGGGTACGACCGCTGGAGCGGGCTGGGTCTGGGGCTGGCCGCGGCGGTCAAGCTGACGCCCGCGCTGTTCCCCGTGTTCCTGCTCGCCACGGGCGTCACGGCCCGCCTGCGGGGCGGCGACGCGGGCCCGTGGCTGCGGCACGCGCGCGGGGCGGCCGTCGCGTTCGCCGGGGCGACCCTGCTCGCGGCGGCCGTCCTGCCGTACGACTCCTGGCGCTTCTGGACGGACACGGTGCTCCGGGCCGGCCGGGCCGGCCACGCCGAGGACACCGCCAACCAGGCCCTGCGCGGCGTTCTGGCCCGCTTCCTGCACACACCCGACCCGGGGGCGCTCTGGGCGGTCTGCGCGGCCCTGACGGCCGTCGTGGGCCTCACGCTGGCCGCGCGGGCGGAGTTGCGGGGTCAGCGGGCCCGGGCGGTGTGCGGCTGCGCGGTCACCGCCCTGCTGGCCAGCCCGGTGTCCTGGACCCACCACTGGGTGTGGTGCGTGCCCGTGGTGCTGTTCCTGTGGACGCGCGGACACCGGGCGGCGGCCCTGGGCACGCTGCTGGTCTTCTGCTCGTACGCCCCCTGGTGGGTGCCCCACGGCATCGGCCGCCCGGAACTGCGCCTCGGAGGAGCCGAATTGGCGCTCTCGGCCCTCTACGGAGCGGCCGGTGCGCTCTTCCTCGCACTGACCCGGACACCGTTGCCGAGGACCGGGTCCGGTGCGGTCCGCGTCACGCCGTGACGAACTGGTAGAACCTCTTGAGCGTGCAGTGCTCCTCCAGGAGCCGGCCGTAGATCGGCTCGCCCTCCAGTTCCCGGTACGTCTCGATCGGGTCGCCTTTTATGATCAGCGCCCGCGCGCATTCCTCGCACCAGTACTGGTAGTCGGGATTGATCGGCTCCATGTCCCGGACGATCGGTGTCCCGCTCCCGCACCAGTCGCACTTCCGCCTGTGTGCCCCCATCGATCAGCTCCAGCTGTGGCCGCAGGCCGTACACACGTAAGAGATCCCGCCGTTGTCACCGAGGACCTGCGCCACGTGCGCGGAACCGCAGGAAGGGCAGCTCAGCCGGGTGGTCGTGTCGCGTATCAACGCGGCACCGAGGAGGTGGCCCACCTCCTCGAGGATGCTCGCAGGCATCGCTACTCCCTCCCGTCGGGCAGCGCCCCCTTCCGGCCGTTTGATTCTGCCACGGCCGGACCAATACGGTCAGCGACGCCTCAGTACCAGTGCGGACACGGCTCCCACCGCCGCCGTCGCGGCCGGCGTGCGAACGCGCACGGAGAACGCCTCCGCGGAGCTATACGACAGCGGACCCCCCAAAGACTCAAAGCGTCGGGCCGGACGCAGAAGATCCCGCCCCCTGGAGGGACGGGATCCTCATCACCGATCTTTGACATCTCAACAGAGTGTCGATCTGTGGAGCTAAGGAGAATTGAACTCCTGACCTCCTGCATGCCATGCAGGCGCTCTACCAACTGAGCTATAGCCCCTCGCGTTCTTCCCGCTCGGCGGGGCGAACAAGAAGAACTTTAGCCTGTGACCAGCCGGAAAGTGAAATCCGGGGTCGGGGGTCCCAGGACGGTCAGTCGTCGTCGCCGAGGACGGGCTCCGGGAGGGTGCCCGCGTTGTGCTCCAGCAGGCGCCAGCCGCGGGCGCCCTCGCCCAGCACGGACCAGCAGCAGTTGGAGAGGCCGCCGAGGCTCTCCCAGTGCGGGGACTCCAGGCCGAGGAGGCGGCCGATGGTGGTGCGGATGGTGCCGCCGTGGCTGACGACGACGAGGGTGCCCTCCTCGGGCAGCTTCTCGGCGTGCCGCAGTACGACGGGCGCGGCCCGGTCGGCGACCTCGGTCTCCAGCTCACCGCCACCGCGGCGGACCGCCTCGCCGCGCTTCCAGGCGGCGTACTCCTCGCCGTGGCGGGCGATGATCTCCTGGTGCGTCAGCCCCTGCCAGACGCCCGCGTAGGTCTCCCGCAGGCCCTCCTCGCGGGTGACCTCCAGGCCGGTGAGGGCGGCCAGCTCGGCGGCCGTGTACGCGGCCCGCCGCAGGTCCGAGGAGATGATCGCGTCGGGGCGCAGGGAGGCGAGCAGCCGGGCCGCGCGGCGGGCCTGGCCGACGCCGGTCTCGGTCAGCTCCACGTCGGTCGAGCCCTGGAAGCGGCGCTCCACGTTCCAGGAGGTCTGGCCGTGCCGCCACAGGATGATGCGGCGGCCCCGGCTCGGGCGGTCGGTCACCTCACCGGTGGCGCTCACGACCAGTCCCCGCCCGGTTCCTGGTCGGCCTCGGCGGCCCGCTCGCGGGCGTGCTCCTCGCCCTTGCCCCGGGTGGCCCTGGCGTCGTCGGGCAGCTCCAGCTCGGGGCAGTCCTTCCACAGCCTCTCCAGGGCGTAGAAGACCCGCTCCTCGCTGTGCTGGACGTGGACGACGATGTCGACGTAGTCGAGCAGCACCCAGCGGGCCTCGCGGTCGCCCTCGCGGCGGACCGGCTTGGCGCCCAGCTCCTTGGACAGGCGCTCCTCGATCTCGTCGACGATGGCCTTGACCTGGCGGTCGTTCGGCGCGGAGGCCAGCAGGAAGGCGTCCGTGATCGACAGCACGTCACTGACGTCGTAGGCGATGACGTCGTGGGCGAGCTTGTCGGCCGCCGCCTGGGCGGCGGTGTTGATGAGGTGAACAGAACGGTCGGTGGCGGTCACTACTCGGCTTTCGGTCGGCGGACTTCTGGCTTCAAGGGTCTCACGGACCGCCCGGGGCACCCCACGTGATGACGGCCTCACGCGGGGTGCCCCGGCCGGGCGGGCCGGGCGGGGGCTCGCCGTCAGGAGGCGGAGGGCCGGTAGTCGCCGCCGAGGACCACCGAGACGTCGGCGCCGGAGGAGACGGTGCCCCGGGTCACGGAGCCGGCGGGCAGCCCGAGGGTCTTGGCGACCTCGGTGGCGTCCGCCCGGTGCGCGGCGTCGGCGTAGACCACCTTCGAGGTGACCTGGGTACCGGAGGCGCTGCCGCCCTCCAGGAACGTGAAGCCGCCGTTCAGGAGCGCGACGCGGGCCTTGTCCGTGTCGTCCTTCACTCCGGTGGCGTTCTGCACGGAGACGCGGACCGCGGAGCCCGCGCCGGGGCTCTTCGCGGTGCCGCCGAGGATGTCCTTCACCACGCTGTCGCTGGTCCGCGCGCTGAGGGTGCCGTCGGTCCGCACGGGCAGCAGGGTGGTCCGGTAGGCGCCGCTCTTGGCGAGGTCGGCCAGCCGGGCGAGGAAGGCGCCGAGGTCCTTGTCGGTGAGCGGCGGGTCCAGGATCTGGGCGAGGGTCCGCACCGTGGTGGTGGCCGCGGAGGGGTCGGAGGACATCTTGCGCAGCACGCCCTGCATGACCTGGCCGAACCGCTCCAACTGGGCGTTCTGGGACTCGCCGGCCGCGCGGTAGGTGGCGTAGGCCACGGCCGCCTTGCCGCCGAGGGTCTGCTGGTGGCCCCGGTGGACGAGCGGGGCGGTGCCCTTCTTGCCGGCGTCCGGGTCGGGCACGTCGGTGTCGGTGTCGATCTCGATGTTGCCGACGAGTTCGACGAGGTTCTGGAGGTAGGGGGTGTCCAGGCGCCAGCTCCCCTGGATGCTGGTGCCGAGGACGGTGTCGAGCTGGTCGCGGGTGCCGGAGGCGCCGTCGCCGTCGACGGACTTGGCGAGGGTCGTGGTGGAGCCGTCGTCGCCGGTCACCGCGAGGGCGTTGGGCAGCAGGACGGTGGTGCCCTGCTTGGTGGTGGTGTTGTCGACCAGCAGCGCGGTGGAGGTGCCGCCCTTGCCGGTGTTGTGCAGGTGGACGACGATCACGTCGCGTTTCTGGGCGGCGACGGGTGTGCCGCTGCCGGTCCTGTCGCCGGAGGAGGACAGGCCGGGCAGGTCTCCGGCGTACCAGAGGTAGCCGGCGCCGCCGGTCAGGACGAGGGCGAGGACGACGAGGAGGGCGATGATCCGGCCGCGGGCGCGGCGGCGGGCCTCCTCGCGGCGCTCGGTGCGGTTCTCCGTGAACTTCAGCCAGTCGATGACGTCCTCGGGGTCGCCGTCCGGGTCCTCGGGGAAGGTGAACCGGTCGGCGTCGGGGTCCCGTTCGCCGGGGGCCGGCTCGTCCTCCCGCGCGGACCGCGTGTCCTCGGCGGGACCGGCCTGCTGCGGGATGTAGGCGGTCTGCTCGGCGGCCCGGGGCTGCTGTCCGCTGCTCGCCGCCTGCCCGTAGGGGTCGTAGCCCGTGGCGGCCTGGGGGCCGGGGGCGTACGGGTCGTAGGGGTCGTGCGGGTTGTAGGGGGCCTGGGAGCCGTAGGACTCGTAGGAGCCGTAGGAGTCGTAGGAGTCGTACGCGGACGGCTGGTGGCCGGCGTCGTCGGCGGGCGCCGGCGGCTGCTGGCCGGTGGCGTGGGGATCGTGGCCGTAGCCCTGCTGCTGGGCGTACGGGTCGTAGGCCGCCTGCGGGGCCTGCTGTGCCGGGATCTGCCGGTACATGGGCCGGCCGTACTCGTCGTAGCCGACGAGTTCGTACGGGCCGGCGCCGTAGGCTGCGTCCCCCGCGTCGTATCGGTCGTTCACCGGTGCCCCTCTCGGCTCACTCGCCGCGGTACAGCTCGCGCTTGTCGATGTAGCGCACCACTCCGTCCGGCACCATGTACCAGATGGGGTCCCCCTTGGCGACCCTCCCGCGGCAGTCCGTGGAGGAGATGGCGAGCGCCGGCACCTCGACGAGCGAGACGCCGCCCTCGGGCAGGCCCGGGTTGCTCAGTTGGTGGCCGGGGCGGGTGACGCCGATGAAGTGCGCGAGGGAGAACAGCTCCTCGGAGTCGCGCCAGGTCAGCAACTGGGCGAGGGCGTCGGCGCCGGTGATGAAGAAGAGGTCGGTTTCGGGGTTGAGGGCGCGCAGGTCCCGCAGGGTGTCCACGGTGTAGGTGGGGCCGCCGCGGTCGATGTCGATGCGGCTGACGGAGAACTGGGGGTTCTCGGCGGTCGCGATGACCGTCATCAGGTAGCGGTCCTCGGCCGGTGAGACGTCGCGGTGGGACTTCTGCCACGGCTGGCCGGTGGGGACGAACACCACCTCGTCCAGCCGGAACCGCGCGGCGACCTCGCTGGCCGCCACGAGGTGCCCGTGGTGGATCGGGTCGAAGGTTCCGCCCATGACGCCCAGGCGCCGCCTGCCCGTGTGGCAGGGGCCGTTGCCCGGTCCGTGCTGGGGGTGTTTCACCGTGTCGCCGGCCGTCTCGTGCGCCGGACCGGTAGGCATGTCCTGCTCTCCCATGCGTGCAGACCCTACCGGCCCGGCCTGCGGCGTCCGGCCGGGGACGGGTCCCCGCTCAGCGGTCGCGGTTGAAGCGGGTGGTGATCCACAGCAGGAGCAGCAGGACGACCAGGGCGCCGCCACCGGTGAGCGCCGGATTGAGGCTGGGGTGGTTTCCGCCGTGCTCCTCGCCCTCGGCGGCGAGGGTGACCAACTGGGCTGCGGCGCTGTGGAAGCTCATCTTCGGCAGGACCTATCGCGTGTGGGCGGAATAAAGACGTCGGCTCATCGTAAGCGGGCGGTCCCGCGCCGATCACGCCGACTCCGCCGTTGGGACGGCCGGGCACCGGCGGCCCGCCCGCGACGGACGGCACCGGGACGGCCCGAGCGGGGCGGGGCGGGGCGGCGGGAACTTTCGCCGGTGGTCAGTCGTCCTTGCGCTTGTAGCCGCGCAGCAGGAACCAGGCGGTCAGCGCGCAGCCGAGGACCATCACCACCAGGACGACGCGGAGCAGGTTTCCCGTCCCGTGCTGCTGGACGGCGACGACGGCGGCCTCGGTCAGCCGGGCGGCTGCGGGGTGGTGCTCCATGGGCGGGACTCCTTCGGTGTACTGCCCGTCCACGGTATCTCCGCCTAGGCTGGGGGCCGCCTCGGGGGGCACCACAGTGGGCACTCACACGCACATGGGGGAAGACATGTCCGACGACGGCCACCAGCACACGGGGACCGAGCGCGTGCCCAGCAGGCAGCGCAGGCGCTTCCCGGGGATCTCCTCGCGTGCGTACGAGCATCCGGCGGACCGTTCGGCCCTGGTGGCGCTGCGCAAGCTGACCGGGTTCGACGCCGTGTTCAAGGCGCTCAGCGGACTGCTGCCGGAGCGGAGCCTGCGGCTGCTGTTCCTGTCCGACTCGGTGCGCGTCTCCGAGCGGCAGTTCGCGCACCTGCACGACATGCTGCGGGACGCCTGTTACATCCTGGACCTGGAGAAGGTCCCGCCGATGTACGTCACGCAGGACCCGCAGCCGAGCGCGATGTGCATCGGCCTGGACGAGCCGGTCATCGTGGTCTCCACGGGGCTGGTGGAGCTGCTCGACGAGGAGGAGATGCGGGCGGTCGTCGGGCACGAGGTGGGACACGCGCTGTCCGGGCACTCGGTGTACCGCACGATCCTGCTGTTCCTGACGTCCCTCGCGCTGAAGGTCGCCTGGATCCCGCTGGGCAACGTGGCGATCATGGCGATCGTCACGGCGCTGCGGGAGTGGTTCCGGAAGTCGGAACTGTCCGCGGACCGGGCCGGCCTGCTGGTGGGCCAGGACGTGCGGGCGTCGATGCGGGGTCTGATGAAGATCGCGGGCGGCAACCATCTGCACGAGATGAACGTGGACGCGTTCCTGGAACAGGCCGAGGAGTACGACTCGGGCGGCGATCTGCGGGACTCCGTGCTGAAGATCCTCAACGTGCTGCCCCGTTCGCACCCGTTCACCACCGTGCGGGCCGCCGAGCTGAAGAAGTGGGCCGAGTCCCGGGACCACCAGCGGATCATGGACGGCCGCTACCCGCGGCGCGACGAGGACGGCGACACCTCCGTCGGCGCTTCCTTCCGTGAGTCGGCGGCCAGCTACGCCGGTGACGTGAAGGACTCCAAGGATCCGCTGATGAAGCTGGTCACGGACCTCGCGGGCGGCGCGGGCGACCTGGGCGGGAGGGTCCGGCGGGGCTTCGACGGCTTCCGCAGCCCGCCGCCCTCAAAGGGGGACACCGCGGACGGGGACCGGGACGAGTAGGGCGGCTCACACCGTCGGCTGGGCGCCCGGGGACAGCGTTCCGCACAGCACCGCCGGGCGGTCCGTCCCGTAGGGGTCGGTGCCCGCCGGACCGCCGGAGCGGGCGGTCCGGCCGGCGAGGAGGGGGCGGAGGTAGGCCGTGGCGTCCTCCGCGCAGGCGAGGGGGCCCGCCTGGAGGTAGGACGCCGTTAGCTGGACCTGGTGGGTGCGCAGGTCGGTGCGGTCGAAGCGGAAGGTCAGCTCGCGGCGGACCGTGAAGAGGGAGACGGGGGCGTCGGCGGCGGAACCGGTGGGTCGCAGGGCGTAGACGAAGGTGTGGTCGGCGGTGACCTCCAGCGTCGCCGGGTCGGTCTCGGCGGCCTCCAGGCTGCCCTGGACGCGTATCCGGTCGTCGGCCAGCCGGGCCCGGGCCGGGTCGAGACGGACCACCCAGCCGGTGGGCGCGTGCCGGCCGTCCGCCGTGGGCCTGTCGAAGCTACGGTCGAACTGGTCGAGCTGGTCGGCGTCGAGCAGGGACCGGGCGGGGCTCACCTCGCGGCCGGTCAGCACCTCGGGGTAGAGGGAGGAGCGGACGAGGTAGTCCTTGGCGGTGGTGAGCGCGGCCACCACCTGGCTGTCGGAGAAGTGGGCCGTGGCCCGGGATGCGGGCAGCGGTATGCCCTCGGCGCCGGTGTCGAAGTGGGCGGCGGGGCTGCGCGCGTACATCCTCTCGGGGTCGGCGCCGCCTGGCACCCGGCCCTGCGGGGCGAGCGGGACGACCGTCATCCGCAGGGGTTCCGGGGGCCGCCGGACCTGCGAGGAGCCGGCGGAGTGGCGGACGCCCAGGTAGACCGCGGTGCCGAAGGCGACGGTGATCAGCACGACGAGGGCCAGGACCTGCCGGGTGAGCCCGCGGTGCAGGGGCGGGCGGCGGCGTACGGCGGGCGCGTGGTCGGTCACCCTCTCCTCGGCGGAGGACTCCTGGAGCCGGGCAGCCCGGACGAACGACTCGTCGAACACGACGGATCGGTATTCGTCCTCGGCGCCGGAGGGACCGCCCTCGGGTGTCCCCTCCGGGGGGTCTCCACGCCCGCCCATACCTTCAGGGTAGGTCTCGTGGGGCGCCGGTAAACGCCCTGCTACGGGACAACTTCTGACAGGTTCTCACCAGGGCGGGCGTGCTGTTCAGGGGGAGTGCGGGGCGGCCGGGACCGTCGGCCGCACGACGCCGGCGGGAACGGACGGAGCGGCGGCGCTGCCCTGGTCCCGGCCGGTCGAGGCGGGGGCGGGCACCCGGTCCCGGGTGCCCGGGGAGCCGCCCCGGTAGACGGCGGCGAAGGTCAGGGCGACCATGCCGATGCCCATCACGACGGCGAGGATCCAGGCCACCGGGCGGTGCCAGCGGACCTGCTTGCCGAAGGGGCCGTAGAGGCCGCGGTGGTCGCCCAGGACGTAGGTGCCGTCCAGTTCGCCGTCGTCCGGATCTTGGCCGGATCCGGTGCTCTCGGGGTCGTAGCCGTCATTGAGGCGTTCGCCCCGGGCGTGCGCGCGACGGGCCTCGGCCTCGGAGGCCTCGGCTCTGGCGCGGGCGGCGGCCAGGAGGCGTTCGACGGCGGACGGCTCGTGGACCGTGGCCGCCCGCACGAAGGCCTCGTCGAGTACCACGGAGGCGAACTCTTCGTCCGACACTCCGTGGTCGTGGTCGTCGTCGGGCTCCCAGCCGTCCGGGAACGGCGTGCCCCCCACGTCCTCCGGCACACATCCAGAGTAGACCTGGAGGGTCGTTCTGGGCAGACGGTACGGAATTCCGTCCGCCTGGCGGGACGCCTTTTCGGAACACGCCGCGGTGCCCCGGGCGTACGGCGTCACGGGCGGCGGTCAGCGGCGCAGGTGCCCGTCACCGGTGACGATGTACTTCGTGCTGGTCAGCTCCGGCAGGCCCATCGGGCCGCGGGCGTGCAGCTTCTGGGTGGAGATGCCGATCTCGGCACCGAAGCCGAACTGGCCGCCGTCGGTGAAGCGGGTGGAGGCGTTCACGGCGACGGTGGTGGAGTCGACCAACTGGGTGAAGCGGCGGGCGGCCTGCTGGGACGTGGTGACGATGGCCTCGGTGTGACCGGAGGTCCACAGCCGGATGTGCTCGACGGCCTTGTCGAGGGAGTCGACGACGGCGGCGGCGATGTCGTGGGACAGGTACTCGGTCTCCCAGTCCTCGGGGGTCGCCTCGACCACGGTGGCCCGGGAGTCCTTGGCATGTGCCATGACCCGCTCGTCGGCGTGGACGGTGACGCCGGCCTCGGCGAGCGCGTCCAGGGCGCGCGGCAGGAACTCGGCGGCGATGTCCTGGTGGACGAGGAGGGTCTCGGCGGCGTTGCAGACGCTGACCCGCTGGGCCTTGGAGTTGACCAGGATCTCGACGGCCGTGCCGATGTCGGCCTGGGCGTCGACGTAGACGTGGCAGTTGCCCGTGCCGGTCTCGATCACGGGGACGGTGGACTCGTTGACCACGGTCCGGATCAGGGAGGCGCCGCCGCGCGGGATGAGGACGTCGACCAGGCCCCGGGCGCGCATCAGCTCGCGCACGGAGTCGCGGCTCTCCCCCGGCACAAGCTGGACGGCGTCGGCGGGCAGCCCGGCGCCGCCGACGGCGTCGCGGATCACCCGGACGAGGGCGGTGTTGGACGCGTAGGCGGAGCCGGAACCGCGCAGCAGTACGGCGTTGCCGGACTTCAGGCAGAGGGCGGCGGCGTCGACGGTGACGTTCGGGCGGGCCTCGTAGATGATGCCGACGACGCCGAGCGGGACGCGGACCTGGCGCAGGTCGATGCCGTTGGGGAGGGTGGAGCCGCGGACGACCTCGCCGACCGGGTCGGGCAGCTTCGCGACGTCACGGACGTCGGAGGCGATGGCACGGATCCGTTCGGGGGTGAGGGTGAGCCGGTCGACGATGGCCTCGCTGGTGCCGGCCTCGCGGGCCTTGGCCACGTCCTCGGCGTTGGCATCGACGATCTCGGCGGTCCGGACCTCCAGGGCGTCGGCGATGGCGAGCAGCGCGTCGTCCTTCACGGCGCGCGGGAGCGGCGCGAGGTCGGCGGCGGCGGCCTTGGCCCGGTGGGCGGCCTGGGTGACCGGGGACATCGAGTCGTACGGCGAGAGCGTGGTCATGGGGGAAGGGTAGTGCGCGGGCCGCGGCCGTTCAGCGGCCGTCCCACAGCGCGAGACACCGCAAAAGGGGTGAACCCCTCAAGGCGCTGTGCCCGGGAGCGGTGCCCTCAAGCCTTCGTGCCCGCGCCCGGTCCGCCGCTCGGCCGTGCTGCGGCTCAGAACGGGTGCACGCCGACCGGGGTCGCCGGTGCGGGGCCGTAGCCCTCGGCGATGCGCTGGTGGTAGGTCTCGCGGTCGATGACCTCCAGGCCGACGATCTCCCAGGGAGGCAGTCCGGCGCTCTGGCGGTGCTCGCCCCACAGGCGCAGCGCCACGGCGGCGGCGTCGTGCAGGTCGCGGGCCTCCTCCCAGTACCGGATCTCCGCGTGGTCGGTCGCGTATCTGCTGGTCAGCAGGAAGGGATGGTCGTGGGCGAGCTGTTCCAGGGCCCGCCGCAGCTCGGGCAGGGGGACCTTCCTGCCGGAGACGCTGAGGGTGACGTGCCACAACCGGGGCAGCTCTGCGGGCTCCTCATAGGTGTCCCCGGCCGCGACGCTCGTCAGAGCACCGCGGGACGCCGTCCCAGGGCGCGCTCGTCTCACGACGGCCTCCTTCACGCATGCCTCGCATGCCGCGCGTCTCCGCACGGCCCGCGCGACCCCTTGCCGGAACGTGTCCCTTCAACATGTCCCCGGGACAAAGTTGAGCAGGCCTCTCGGCTCCGCGTGGGGGTTTTACGGAACGTCCCCCACCGGGGTCGGTCCGCGGTTCACCGTGCGAGCGGTCTTGCGAGCGTCAGGCGTGCAGGAGCACCAGGTCGTCCCTGTGCACGACCTCGCGTTCGTAGGCCGGGCCCAGCTCGCGCGCCAGCTCGCGGGTGGAGCGCCCGAGCAGCCGGGGGATCTCCTTGGCGTCGAAGTTGACGAGGCCCCGGGCCACCGCGCGGCCCGTCGCGTCGCGCAGTTCCACGGGGTCGCCGGCGTTGAACTCGCCCTCGACGGCGGCGATTCCGGCGGGCAGCAGGGACGTGCGCCGCCGTACGACCGCGTCCACCGCCCCGTCGTCCAGGACGAGGGCGCCCTGCGGGGTGGAGGCGTGCTGGAGCCAGAGGAGGCGGTCGGCGGAGCGTTTGCCGGTGGGGTGGAAGTAGGTGCCGGTGTCGCCGCCGGCGAGGGCCTCGGCGGCGTGGACGGCGCTGGTCAGCACCACCGGGATGCCGGCGGCGGCGGCGATCCGGGCGGCCTCGACCTTGGTGACCATGCCGCCGGTGCCGACGCCGGCCCTGCCCGCGCTGCCGATCTCGACACCGGCGAGGTCCTCCGGGCCCCTCACCTGCGCTATGCGGGAGGTGCCGGGCCTGCCGGGGTCGCCGTCGTAGACGCCGTCGATGTCGGAGAGCAGGACCAGCAGGTCGGCGCGGACGAGGTGGGCGACGAGGGCGGCGAGGCGGTCGTTGTCGCCGAAGCGGATCTCGTCGGTGGCGACGGTGTCGTTCTCGTTGACGACCGGGACGGCGCCCATCGCGAGCAGCTTGTCGAGGGTGCGGGAGGCGTTGCGGTGGTGGGCGCGGCGGCTCATGTCGTCGCTGGTGAGCAGGACCTGGCCGACGCGGACGCCGTAGCGGGCGAAGGAGGCGGTGTAGCGGGCGACGAGCAGGCCCTGGCCGACGCTGGCGGCGGCCTGCTGGCGGGCGAGGTCCTTGGGGCGGCGGCGCAGGCCCAGCGGGGCGAGGCCGGCGGCGATGGCGCCGGAGGAGACGAGGACGATCTCCTTCTCCCCGCCGCCGCGCAGCTTGGCGAGGACGTCGACGAGTGCGTCGACGCGGTCGGCGTCCAGGCCGCCCGCGGCGGTCGTCAGTGACGAGGAGCCCACCTTGACGACGATCCTGCGGGCCTCGCCCACGGCCTGCCTTGCCCTTGCCACGTGCTGTCTCCACTTCCTCGCGCGTGGCAGCAATCTACGCGAACGGGACCGCCGCGCAGGCGACGGTCCGGTGTGCGGACGGCGCGCGGCCCCCCGGCGGCCCCGGGCCCGTCAGGCCGCGGCCGTCCCGAAGCCCTTGCGCGGCAGCATCCGGCGGATCTTGCGCAGGGCGCGGCGCGGGAAGGAGTTGGCGGCGGCCTCGCGGTAGCCCTCGAAGGCGCGTGCCTCGCGGGCGTCGGCGAGGTACATCTCGTCGGGGATGCCGGCCTTCGGGGACCGGAAGTGCGGATAGACGAGGTAGAGGCGGGTGCCGCGCTTCTCCAGGACGGCGGCGGCCTGCCTCTTGGCCTTGACGAACTTGACGACGTCCAGCAGCAGATCGGCGCGCTGCATGGCGACCAGGTGCAGCCGCAGCCGTTCGTGGACCTTCAGGCGGCGGGCCACGCCGGGCGTCCAGTAGGCGTCCATCAGCGGCTTGGCCAGCTCGAACTTGTGCCGTCGCACCTCTTCGGCGTCGGTCAGGAACTTGGGGCCGAACTGCGGCAGCAGCGTGATGAGGAACGGCCGGACCATCAGGAGGTCGCGTCTGTCACCGGCCGGGACCATGTCGGCGATCAGCTTCATCAGGGCGCGCGCGGAGTCGAAGCGCAGCGCGTAACCGCCGGTCTTGGTGACGTGCTTGCCGTCGTCGCGGCCGACCAGGTAGTAGCAGGTGTAGTCGGCGAGCACGGAGACGCCGTCCGCCCGCAGGTAGGCCTCCAGCGTGAACACGGCGTCCTCGCCGGTCCACAGCGACTCGTCGAACCGCATGCCGTGCCGGTCCAGCAGGGCGCGGCGGAACAGCTTCTGCGCGCTCAGCGTGAACTTGATGTTGGAGGAGAAGACGTCGGTCCGGTCGAGCGTCTGGCCCCACATGGACTTCGGGGCGGTGCGGTTGACGCCCTCGACGCGGCCGAGGACGACGTCCGTGCCGTTCCTGTCGGCCATGGCGACCATGCGCTCCAGCGCCTCGGGGCCGAGCCGGTCGTCGGCGTCGAGGAAGAAGACGTAGCGTCCGGTCGCCTTGGCGAGGCCGACGTTGCGGGGGCCGCTGGGGCCGCCGGAGTTCTCCTGGCGGATGACGGTGACCGGTATGGGCACGCGGGCCGCGAACTCCTCCAGGCACTCCCCCGTGCCGTCCGTCGAGCCGTCGTCGACCGCGATGACCTCCATCCGTCCCGGGTCGATGGTCTGCGCCTCGACGGAGGCCAGGCACTCGACCAGGTACGGCATTGCTTCGTACGCCCCGATGATCACACTCACATCAGGCTGCGTCACGACAGTCACTCTTCCCCCTCGTCACAGAAGATTTCCCCCGTATCGCCTCAATCGCAATGTGTTAGACGGATACTTCGGGCAAGCGGTTGCCTCACGCACGGTCATGAGTGACGCACCTCGCAGGACGGTACGCGGGTGCGGTAAGAGCCGTTCGGTCCCGGTTAAGAACCGGGCAAGACGCGGGCCCCCGAGGACTGTGTCCTCGGGGGCCCGGTGATCGCGCGCGGAGAGTCAGCCCGCGGTCACGCCGTCCGTCTCCCCGGCCGACGCGGCGCGCTGGCCCGGCACCGCGTTGGTCAGCTCGGCCGCCTCGGCGGGGTCGGCGTCGGCCGCGCCGAGACGGGACTCCTGGCCGGCGTTGCGGGCCTCGGCCTTGAGGGCCAGGTCGCCGACCGCGGCGTTGAACTGGACGATCGACTTCGGCTCGTCCGGGCCGAGCAGGTACTGCTTCAGTTCCGTGCGGTCGTCCGCGAGCGGGTCGGCGGCCGGGTCGCGCACGGCGTCCAGCAGGCCGCCCAGCTCGGCCGCGCTGTTGGACAGGATGACCGCGGCGCGCACGGCCGTGTTCTGCCGCCTGAACTCCTCGGCGCCCAGTTCGCCGGAGTCGGTGACCGCGTAGGGCTTGCCGCTGGCGATGAAGTCGGAGACCACGGAGGAGATGTCCGAGACCATCGCGTCGGAGACGTTGAAGCAGTCGTACAGGCGCGGCTGGGCGCCCGTGATGACGCGGTGCTCGTACGACGGGAAGGAGCGCCAGTAGGCGGTGTTCCACTCGGCGCGCAGCCGGGCGACCTCCTCGTGCCGGTGCACGTCCACGATGCCCTCGCGGGTGGCCACGGCCTCGTCGCCCTTGGTGCCGCGGGCGGCGGCCAGCTCGGCGAGCCGGGCCTCGATGCGGGCCAGTTCGGCCTTGGCCGCGGCCATGGCGGCGGTGTCGGCGGTGAACCGGGAGTCGGCGGCGCGCTCGGCGGCGGACTTCTCGACCAGGGCGGTGATGCGCTGGTGGGCGGCCTTGGCGTCCTTGCTGACGGTGCCGGTGAACGGGTGCGGCTTGTACAGGACGCGGACCGGCGGGTCGGCCGTCACCAGCCGGGTCACGATGTTCTCACCGGCGAGCACGATCGAGGTGTTGCCGGGGTTGCCGTCCCAGCCCTCCCAGGTGGGGGCGTACAGCACGGTCGGGATGCGGTCCCCGGGCACGCCCTGCCAGGTCCGGATGGGCGCGAGCTGCGGACGGCCGACCTCGACGATGTCGTCGTCGCGGACGCCGACGTCGGCGATGGCGTAGCGGTCGCGGCCGGCGCGGCCGGCGGTCCACACCTCGTCGTACACCTTGCTGTACGGGTTGACGCTGGCCAGCTTGTCGCTGTCGCCGTGGCCGATGAAGACGTGCTTCATGGTGGGCACGCGCAGCAGGTGGATGTTCTTGCCGACGTTGGCCGCGTAGAGCGCGACGCGCACGGTGGACAGGTCCAGGTTCATCAGGTGCACCCCTCCGGGCACGCAGATGACGGGAACCGTGGTGGGCGCGAGGTTGTTCAGGATGGTGCGCTCGCGCAGGATGATCAGCGGCCGGGTGTCCAGCCGCTCCATCGTCTCCAGCCACATGTTGACCTGGTACGCGGAGTCCCGGGAGCCGGAGAAGTACAGGACGGTCTCGGGCCGGTAGGCGGCCAGCCAGTCGTCGACGGCGGCGAGGACGACGTCGGCCTTCGGCGGGGTCATACGGCCGCGCACGAACGGCACGAGCACGAGGACGTACAGGCAGCCGAGGCCGGCGGTGAGGCCGATGCCGGTGAAACCGGCGACGGCGGAGCCCGCCTCGGCGGAGACCAGGATGCCGGCGACCGCGAACAGGTCGAGGTGGAGCATCTTCTCCGCGGAGCGGTGCAGCAGGCGGCGCGGCGGGGCGTCCGGGATGCGGATGCGCGCCTTCAGGTCGATGTTGCGGGTGGCGACCGGCATCCGGCGGCGGTTGCGGATGAGGGTGACCAGCGCGCCGTGCGGGGCCTGGAGGCCGTAGAAGGCGATGAAGCAGGCGACCGCGCCGTAGAAGATCAGGTCGTCGGAGAGGGACAGCCGGGCCAGCAGCAGGACCAGCAGTAGCTGGCGGATCAGGAAGCGGATCGACAGCCCCGCCCGGACCTTGCTGAGGCGGTTGATCAGGTAGCTGCCCTTGCGGTGCAGATAGTGGTCCGCCAGGTACGTCACGGCGGCCAGGGCCGCGAAGGCGGGAACGCTCGGGACGAGCGCGGCCAGCATGAGCGCCGGGAAGCCCAGCATCACGAGGGCCGCCGCGGCCAGCTCGGCCGCGCTGCCCACCCGGGCGACGCGAATAGCGGTGGATATCACGGAGAACCTGCTCTGGGAGGGGGGAGTGCCGGTTTTGTTCTGGAATGCCGGGAGATGCCGGTGATTTGCGCGGGTACGGACACAGGCCTCTGCGAATACCCGGTGAACGGGCACCCACAGAGGCCTGAATTCCTAAAAGCTTAATTACCCTCGATTATTACACGCCGTCCTGACGGTCCAGCACCGAGGCGAGCGCCTGCTCGAAGCCGGAAGCCCGGGCGGCACCCGCGGTCGGGTCCTGCTGACGGACGTCGATGACGTGACCGGTCAGCTCCGACAGCAGCACGTCCAGGGAGGTACGGGCCACGGCCTCGGAGGACAGCAGCGAACCCGAGGGCTCCTGGCCGAAGGCCTTCGTGCGCATCGGGGTGGCGGTGCGCTCGGGGTTGACGCAGTTGACGCGGATGCCGTCGCCGGCCCACTCGTCGGACAGCGCCTGGGTGAGGTTCACCATGGCGGCCTTGGTGGAGGAGTAGAGGGAGTACTCGGCGCGGCCGCGGGTGTAGCTGCTGGAGGTGTAGAGCAGCAACTGGCCCTTGGTCTCGGACAGGTACTTGTAGGAGGAGCGCGCGATCTGCACCGGGGCCAGGTAGTTGACCTTCAGCGCCTCCTCGATGGTGGCGTTGTCGGTCTCGGCGAGCTTGCCGATGCGCAGCACGCCCGCGGTGTTGACGACGTAGTCGATCCGGCCGGTCTCGGCATAGGCCTTGGACAGCGCGTCGTCGACCTCCTCCGGGTTCTCCACGTGGGTGCCGGTGGTGGAGCGGCCGAGGGCGTAGACCTGCGCGCCGTAGGACGCGGCGAGTTCGGCGATGTCCTTGCCGATGCCGTAGGAGCCGCCGAAGATGACGACCGTCTTGCCGGTCAGCAGCTCGCGGTAGGCCTCCTCGCCGTTCTGCTCGGGCGTGGCGGTGGAGGCGAGCTGGAACAGCTTGTCGGCGATGAAGACGTCGACCGGCTGAGTGACCTTCATGTTGTACTCGTCGCCCGCGACGACGTGGATCGGCACGTCGGGCAGGTACCTGAGGACCACCGAACAGTCGTCCGTGGCCTGGAAGTTGGGGTCACCGGCGGCGACCTGGTAGGCGCGGCGGATCGTGGACAGCTTGAAGGCCTGCGGGGTCTGCCCGCGGCGCAGCCGGGAGCGGTCCGGGATCTCGGTGATGAACTCGCCGTCCTCGCCGTGGGTGCGCGTCACGATGATGGTGTCCGCGGACGGGATGGCGACGTCCACGGCCTGGTAGCGCTCCAGCGCGGCCACGCAGTCGTCGATGACGCGCTGCGAGAGCAGGGGGCGTACGGCGTCGTGGAAGAGGACGTTGCGGTCCTCGCCCTCGGCCAGGCCCTCGCCGAGGGCGCTGATCGCGCGCTCGGTGGTCTCGTTCCGGGTCGAACCGCCCTCGATGACCTTCTTCACCTTGGTGAAGCCCGCCTTGGCGACGATCTTCTCGACGTCCGGCACGTAGCCCGGGGCCATCAGCACGATGATGTCGTCGATCGAGTCGGCGTTCTCGAAGGTGGTCAGGGTGTGCTCGATGACTGCCTTGCCGGCGATCTTCAGCAGCTGCTTGGGGATCGACAGACCCACCCGCTGACCGGTGCCACCGGCCAGGATCACTGCGGTGGTACGGGGCTTGGCTATGTGCTGGGACACAGGTGACCTACCTTGGGGCGACAGGGAACCGTGAAATGGTCCCACTTCGGGTAACCGCAGTGCAAGGTGAGCGACCTCCCATGCATATGTGCGCGCCACCTGTCATTCACCTTGCACCCCCGGTGATTGGCCGCGGGCGGTGTGAACCCCGGTGAATTTGCTGTGAGTAAGTACACAGGGGAGCCGGGGAAGGCCCTCGGTGCCGCCGCGGACGCCGGTGCGCGGGTAGCCGCGCGGCGCCGTTCCACGACGCCCCACGGCGGCGGCCCGCTCCCCCGTTCCGGCCGCCCGGCGGGCGGGGGATCTTCACATCCCGGTGCGTGGAACCGCACACGGTCCGCGAAATCGGCACGGCACCAGCCGGACAAGACGGGCAATAAAGCTCTTCGGAGAAGTCCATTGCCGCGGAATTCCCGCCGCGGATTCAGTGGCATTTCGGTCACGAGGATTTCTCCGGACGGTCCGTACGGCGACGCGCCGGAGCCCGGGACACGGATGCGTCCCGGGCTCCGGCGGTCCGGTGCCGGCTCACACGAGCGTGACCCCGGGCTCGTCCGACTCCACCCGGAGCCGGGCCAGGGTGCTCGCCGTCGCCTGCGGCTTCAGCACCGTGTCGACGACCCGGACCTGGGCGTCGATGCCGTCACGGCGGATGTCGAACAGGTGGTAGCCGCGGTGGGCGTCGATGAGCTTCCAGTGCGGGTTGTCCGCCTTCAGCGGGTCCCACTGCCGGTGGAAGGCGTCCTGGTCCTGGTCGCCGCTGCTGGAGATGGAGGTGCCGACGAACTCGGCGCCGACCACGTCGGAGTCCGGGTCGGCGTAGTCCGTCCTGAGGTCGCTGATCATCGTCAGGTGCCGGTCGCCGCTGAGCACGACCGGGTTGCGGATGCCGGCGAACTCCTCCAGCAGGGCGTTGCGTTCGGCCTGGTAGCCGTCCCAGGCGTCGTAGTACCAGAGTTTGCCGTCGCCGGGCAGCAGATCGGTCTCGGCCATCATGATCTGCGAGGCGATGAGGTTCCAGCGGGCCGGGGAGTCCTGCAGCCCGTCGAGCAGCCACTGCTTCTGCTCGGCGCCGAGCATGGTCTGCGACGGCGCCTGCGCGCCCTCCTGGGTGGTGGCCTGGTCGCTGCGGAACTGCCGGGTGTCCAGGACGTTGAGCCGGGCGAGCCGGCCGAACTCCAGGCGGCGGTACATCTGGATGTGCGGGCCGTTCGGTACGGCCGTGGCGCGTACCGGCATGTGCTCGTAGTACGCCTGGAAGGCCGCGGTGAGCCGGGCCACGAACGCGTCGTGCGGCTGCTTGTCCGGGTCCTGGGGGATCTCGCCGGCCCAGTCGTTGTCCACCTCGTGGTCGTCGAAGGTGACCACCCAGGGCGCGCTGGCGTGCATCGCGGCCAGGTCGGGGTCGGTGCGGTACTGCGCGTACCGGTTGCGGTACTGCGTGAGCGTGTACGGCTCGCCCTTGCCCTCGTGCCGGCGGACGGCCGTGGCGGACGGCGCCGACTCGTAGATGTAGTCGCCGACGAAGAGCACGAAGTCGGGGTCCTGGGCGAGCATGTCGGCGTACGGCGTGAAATAGCCGTGCTGCCAGTTCTGGCAGGAGGCGAGGGCGACGCGCAGCGAGCCGCCCCGCCGGTGCGGGTGGGGTGCGGTACGGGTGCGGCCGGTGGGCGAGAGCTGGCCGCCGGCCCGGAAGCGGTACCAGTACGGGCGGTCCGGACGCAGGCCGCGGACGTCCACGTGGACGCTGTGGCCGAGTTCCGGACGGGCCTGGGCGGTGTCCCGGCGGACGGTTCTGCGGAACCGCTCGTCCTCGGCGATCTCCCACTCCACGGGGAAGACCGCGTCGGGCATGCCACCGCCGCCCAGGGGGTCGGGCGCGAGTCTGGTCCACAGCACGATGCCGTCGGGCAGCGGATCGCCGGAGCCGACGCCGAGGGTGAACACCCCGTCGGGCAGCGGGGTGCCGGCGGCGCGGGCCGTGCCGGGCAGCCATAGCTGGGCGGAGGCGGCGGCGCCGAGGACGGCGGCCCCGGCGGTCAGAAAGCGGCGGCGGTCGGGCGATGGTGCGGTCATGCGCTGACTCCCTTTGCCACAGTGGCCTCGTGGACAGGTCGGTTCGGACATGCGGAAGCTCCCACGGCCGGACGGCCCGACTGCTGAACGAAGCCCACCGCGAGCATGACAACTGGGCAGACAACAGAAGACCCGTTGCGGCACAGGAAAACCCTCGCGCCACAACGGGTCTGACGGTAGGTCGGAATCCGCCCCGCCGCCTACGTTTCAGGAACCGAGACCGGCCCCCAGCGCTCCACCCGCGGCCACCGTGCCGAGCGTGCCGCTCGCGAAGCTGAACGAGCCGCTCGGCGTGATCCCCCTGGTGGTGCCGCGCAGCACCCACACGGCCCCGGCCTTGGCGTTCTCCCCCGGCGCGCCGACGGCCAGTTCGGCCCGGCCGTCGCCGTCCGCGTCCACCAGGCGCACGGCCGAGCCGAACGCGTCACCCGGCTCGCCGGTGCCGGGCACGCCCGTGGTGTCCTGGCCGAACATCTTCGCGCCACTGCCCGTCGGCCCCTTGGCGGTGCCGGGCAGGGTGATGACCCGTCCGCCAGGGGAGATACCGGGCGCGCCGACCGCGATGTCGGCGTAGTGGTCTCCGTCGATGTCCGCCACCGAGAGGCCGGTGCCGAAACCGGATCCCCGCTCGGCGGTGCCCGGCACCCCGGCGGTGTCCAGGTTGACGAGCACCGCCTTCGTCCCGTCGGGTCCCTTCGCCGTGCCCGGGATCCAGGCGATCCGGCCGCCCTTGGCGAGCGGGGTGTCCACATCGCTGTCGGCGCCCTCGACGGCCCGGCCCACGACCAGGTCGGCGTAGCCGTCCCGGTTCACGTCGCCGACGGCGAGGTGCTCGCCGCCCTGGAGCCCGGTACCGGCGCCGCTCACCAGGGTGTACGGGAGGAGCCCGTCGTGCGTGCCCGTCCAGTACACGACGTGGCGGGCGTCCCACTCGTCGCCGTCGTTCTCCGCGGCGGCGATGTCGGTGATGCCGTCGCCGTCGAGGTCGCCGGCGGCCAGGTCGAGGACCCGGCTGTCGAACGGGCCGGTGACCAGCTCGCTGGCGTGCGTGGTGGCGCCGTTGCGGCCGAACGGCCCGTTCAAGACCCGCAGATCGTGCGCGTTCACCACGGTGACGACGTCCGGCGCGCCGTTGCCGTCCACGTCCCCGACGGTCAGGCGCCCCCGGTCGCCGAGGGCGCCGTACTCCGTCCCGCCGGCCAGTGTCACCCCGCCGGACAGGCCCTTCGCCCCGCCCCAGAGCACCACGACCGACCCGGCGTCGGGGCCGGCCGACGTGTCCTCGCCGCCCGCCCCGACGACCAGGTCGGCATAGCCGTCCCGGTCGAGGTCGGCGGTGGCGACGGCGCTGCCGAACCGGTCGCCGGCCTCCGCACTGCCCGGCACCCCGGCACTGTTCTGGCTGAGGACCTGCCGGGTGGAGGTCTTCAGGCCGCTCGCCGAACCGTAGACCACGGCGACGTATCCGGCACCCTGCTGGCCGCTCACGGTCGCCGAGGGGGCCGTGACGGCAAGGTCGGCGTAGCCGTCGCCGTTGAAGTCGTCGTGCAGGTGCTTGCCGCTCACGGCCGGTGCGGGGGCCGCCTGGGCGGGCACGGCGACGGCCGGAAGCGCGAGGGCGCCGGCCGCGAGGGCGAGAGTGGTGGCGAGCGTCAGGGCGCGACGGCGGGCGGGGCGGGGCTGGTCGGGCACGTCTGCTCCGGGGATCGGGGAGAAAGAGAAGTGCGACACGAGGAGGACCAAGATCCTCTTCGTGTCGCACTGTTCGACTCACCAGGGTGGCGCGGGGTTGCCCTCACCGCCGCCGCGGCTTTCCCCGCCGTTCACCCGCCCGGTTCTCCGGCGGGCGGGCGGCGCGTGCCCCCTACTCGAACGGGTCGAAGTCGTCGTACTCCCGCAGCGCGTCGTCGCGCTCCGCCTCCTTGTCGCGGCGGCGCTGCGCGGCGGGCCGCTGCCCGTCGAAGCGGTGGTCCTCGCCACGGCGGCCGAGCATCTCCGCGCCGGCCATGACCGTCGGCTCCCAGTCGAAGACGACCGCGTTGTCCTCGGGGCCGATGGCGACGCCGTCGCCAGAACGGGCGCCCGCCTTCATCAGTTCCGTTTCCACACCGAGGCGGTTGAGCCGGTCGGCGAGGTAGCCGACGGCCTCGTCGTTGTTGAAGTCGGTCTGGCGCACCCAGCGTTCGGGCTTCTCGCCGCGCACCCGGAACAGCAGCTCGCCGCCGGCCTCCTCACGGGTGACGGTGAAGCCCGCGTCGTCCACGGCCTTCGGCCGGATGACGATCCGGGTCGCCTCCTCCTTGGGCCTGGCGGCGCGCGCCGTCGCGATCAGCTCACCGAGCGCGAAGGTCAGCTCGCGCAGGCCGATGTGGGCGACGGCCGACACCTCGAAGACGCGGTAGCCGCGGGACTCCAGGTCGGGGCGGACCATCTCGGCGAGGTCCTTGCCGTCGGGCACGTCGATCTTGTTCAGGACGACGATGCGCGGCCGGTTGTCGAGACCGCCGTACTGCCGCAGCTCCTCCTCGATGGTGTCGAGGTCGGAGACCGGGTCGCGCTCGGACTCCAGGGTGGCGGTGTCCAGCACGTGCACCAGCACGCTGCACCGCTCCACATGCCGCAGGAACTCCAGGCCCAGACCGCGGCCCTGGCTGGCGCCGGGGATGAGACCGGGCACGTCGGCGATGGTGTAGACGGTGGAACCCGCGGTGACCACGCCCAGGTTGGGGACCAGCGTGGTGAACGGGTAGTCGGCGATCTTCGGCTTGGCCGCGCTCAGCACGGAGATCAGCGAGGACTTCCCGGCGCTCGGGTAGCCGACGAGGGCCACGTCGGCGACGGTCTTCAGCTCCAGGACGATGTCGCTCAGGTCACCGGGCTCGCCGAGCAGCGCGAAGCCGGGCGCCTTGCGGCGGGCCGAGGCCAGCGCCGCGTTGCCGAGGCCGCCCCGGCCGCCCTGCGCGGCGACGTACGAGGTGCCGTGGCCGACCAGGTCGGCGAGCACGTTGCCCGCCTTGTCCAGCACGACCGTGCCGTCCGGGACCGGCAGGACCAGGTCCTGGCCGTCCTTGCCGGAACGGTTGCCGCCCTCGCCGGGCTTGCCGCTGGTGGCCTTGCGGTGCGGGGAGTGGTGGTAGTCGAGCAGCGTCGTGACCGACTGGTCGACGGTCAGGATGACGTCGCCGCCCCGGCCGCCGTTGCCTCCGTCGGGGCCGCCGAGCGGCTTGAACTTCTCACGGTGGACGGAGGCACAGCCGTGGCCCCCGCTACCCGCGGCGACATGCAGTTCGACGCGGTCCACGAAGGTGGTCATGGTTCAGTGCCTCCAGAAACGTGCGGATCTGTCTTCTAGGTAACACGCGAAAGGCGGACCCGCCTTCCCGACCGGGAAGTGAGGTCCGCCTCGCGAGTTGTTCGGTCGATGCCGTGAATCAGACGATTCAGGCGACCGGAACGATGTTCACGACCTTGCGGCCACGGTGGGAGCCGAACTCCACCGCACCGGCCTGGAGGGCGAACAGGGTGTCGTCGCCACCGCGGCCGACGCCGGCGCCGGGGTGGAAGTGGGTGCCGCGCTGGCGGACCAGGATCTCACCCGCGTTGACGACCTGACCGCCGAAGCGCTTCACGCCGAGCCGCTGGGCATTGGAGTCGCGACCGTTCCGGGTGGACGATGCGCCCTTCTTGTGTGCCATTTCTCCTCAGTCCCTTACTTCGCAGCCGCGGGGATCGACGTGACCTTGATCGCCGTGTACTGCTGGCGGTGGCCCTGCCGACGGCGGTAGCCGGTCTTGTTCTTGTAGCGCAGAATGTCGATCTTCTGGCCCTTGTGGTGGTCCACGACCTCGGCCTGGACCTTGATACCGGCCAGCACCCACGGGTCGCTGGTCACGGAGTCGCCGTCGACAACGAGCAGGGTCGAGAGCTCGACCGTGTCGCCAACCTTGGCAGTGGAAATCTTGTCAACCTCAACGATGTCGCCGACAGCAACCTTGTGCTGGCGACCACCGCTGCGCACGATGGCGTACACGCGGATCTCACTTTCGCTCGAAGAAACGGCACCCCCGCAGGCCAGCCGCCCGAAAACAGCACGAACGACCTCTCCCGGCCCGCATTGCGTCCGGGAGGAAGAGGTTTACGGGGATGTGGCGTGTCAGTGGACACGCCGACGCTCCAGGTTACGGGGCCACGGCCGAGGGGGTCAAACCGGGCCCCGCCGGTGTGCGGCCGGTCACTCGGACCGGCCGCACACCCGTGGGTGTCAGCCCTCGTCGCCGGCGGTGGGGACCGTGCTGGTCTTCTTCGCCGTCGACTTCGCGGCGGCCGTCTTGGCGGTCTTCGTCGCCTTCTTGGCCGTCGTCTTCTTGGCGGCCGTCTTCTTGGCCGCGGTCTTCTTGGCGGCGGTGGCCTTCTTCGCCGGGGCCTTCTTGGCCGCCTTACGGGCGGTCTTCTTGGCCGGCGCGACCTCCTCCGCCGTCTCCTCGGCCACCGGGACCTGCTCCACCGGGGCCTGCTCCACCGCGGGCTCCGCCGGGGCCGACGGGACGACCACGACGGCCGCCTCCTCGGACGCGGTCGGCGCGGTGGCCTTGCGCACCGCACGGCGGCGCGGACGGGCCGGTGCGGCGGCCTCGGCGGGCGCGGGCGCCTCCTCGGCGGCCGGGACCCCGGCGACGGGCTCCGCGGCCGGCACCTCGGCCGCGGGCGCGGCCTCCGGCACCGTCACGACGGCCGCCTCGGCACCCGCGGGGGAACCGGCCGGGGCCGACACCTTCCGGGTCGCCCGACGGCGCGTACGGCCCTTGGGTGCGGCCTCCTCGGCGGCCGGGGCCTCGGCCTGCGGCGCCGGGACCACCTGGTCCTCGGCGGCCACGGGCTCGGCCAGCGCCTCGGCGGCCGGCTCGGACGGCACCGGACGCGCCGCCGCCTCCTCGGCGGTGACGTGCTGCGCGGTCGGAACCCCGGCGGGCTCGGCCTCGACGGCGAACCCGGCCTCGGCCTCCTCCGCCCGCGCTGCCCGCTCGGCCCGCTCGGACCTGGACGTCCGCTCGGCCCGCTCCGGCTTCGGCGCGCCCGCCGGAGCCGACGCCCGGCGGCTCGTCCGGCGACGCGAACGGCCACGGGTGGCCGCCGCCTCCGCCTCGGCGACGCTGCTGTACAGCTCCTCGTCCGGTGCGAAGTCCGGCCCGGGCAGCGCGACCGGCTCGGCGGCCTCGGCGGCCACCTCCACGGCCGTCTCCACCTCGGGCTCGACGGCCTCGCCGGTCTCCACGGCCACGGCGGCGGTCTCGTGCACGTGCTCCTGGGCGTCGCCGCCCCGGCCGCGCTTCTTGCGCTTGCCGCCGCCACCGTTCGCGGTGGCCTGGTCGAGGTGGACGACGACACCGCGGCCGTTGCAGTGGACGCAGGTCTCGGAGAAGGACTCCAGCAGGCCCTGGCCGACCCGCTTACGGGTCATCTGCACCAGGCCCAGCGAGGTGACCTCGGCCACCTGGTGCTTCGTCCGGTCCCGGCCCAGGCACTCCAGCAGGCGGCGCAGCACCAGGTCCCGGTTCGACTCCAGGACCATGTCGATGAAGTCGATCACGATGATGCCGCCGAGGTCGCGCAGCCGTAGCTGACGCACGATCTCCTCGGCCGCCTCCAGGTTGTTCCTGGTGACCGTCTCCTCCAGGTTGCCGCCCTGGCCGGTGAACTTGCCGGTGTTGACGTCGATGACGACCATCGCCTCGGTCCGGTCGATCACCAGCGAACCGCCGCTGGGCAGCCAGACCTTGCGGTCCAGCGCCTTGGCGAGCTGCTCGTCGATCCGGTACGTGGCGAAGACGTCGGTCTCGGACGTCCACCTCGACAGCCGCCCGGCCAGGTCCGGGGCGACGTGCGCGACGTACCCGTGGATCGTCTGCCAGGCCTCGTCACCGCTGACGATGACCTTGGAGAAGTCCTCGTTGAAGATGTCGCGGACGACCCGGACGGTCATGTCGGGCTCGCCGTAGAGCAGCGTGGGCGCACTCGAGCCGCCGCCGTTCTTGGCCTTCTTCTGGATGTCCTCCCACTGCCCCTGGAGCCGCTCGACGTCGCGGCGCAGCTCCTCCTCGCTCGCGCCCTCGGCGGCGGTGCGCACGATGACGCCCGCGTCCTCGGGGACGATCTTCTTGAGGATGGTCTTCAGCCGGGCCCGCTCGGTGTCGGGCAGCTTGCGGCTGATGCCGGTCATCGAGCCCTCGGGCACGTACACGAGGTAGCGGCCGGGCAGGGAGACCTGGCTGGTCAGGCGCGCGCCCTTGTGACCGATCGGGTCCTTGGTGACCTGCACGAGCACGGGCTGCCCGGACTTCAGGGCGGACTCGATGCGACGCGGCCCGTTGGCCATGCCCAGCGCGCCGAAGTTGACCTCACCGGCGTACAGCACCGCGTTGCGGCCCTTGCCGACGTCGATGAAGGCGGCCTCCATCGACGGCAGCACGTTCTGGACCTTGCCCAGGTAGACGTTGCCGACGTACGAGGTCGACTGCTCCTTGTTGACGTAGTGCTCGACGAGCACACCGTCCTCGAGCACGCCGATCTGGGTGCGCTCGCCGTGCTGGCGGACGACCATCACCCGCTCGACGGCCTCGCGGCGGGCCAGGAACTCGGCCTCGGTGATGATCGGCACCCGGCGGCGGCCCTGCTCGCGGCCTTCCCGGCGGCGCTGCTTCTTGGCCTCCAGACGGGTCGAGCCCTTGATGGACTGCACCTCGTCGGACGGCTCGCTGAGCTTGCGCGGCTCGCGGACCTTGACGACCGTGCGCTCCGGGTCGTCGACGGACGGCTCGGGCTCGGCGGCCGTGTCACCGGCCCGGCGGCGACGGCGGCGACGGCGGCGGCTGGAGCTGGAACCGGCGGAGTCGTCGCCCCGGACGTCGTCGGCGTCCTCTTCCTCCTGCTCGGCGGTGTCCTCGGCGTCCTGCGCGGCGGCCGGCTCGTCGTCCTCGGCCTCGGCGCCCTCACCGTCGGCCGCGTCACCGCGCCGGCGGCGGCGTCCGCCACGACGGCGACGGCGGCGCGAACCGGACTCCTCGAAGCCGTCGGCACCCTCGGTGTCGTCGCCCTCCTCGGCGTCGACGTCGGCGTCGGCGAGGTCCTCGGCGGCCTCCGGAGCCTCGTCGGCGTCCTCGGCCTCCTCAGCTTCCTCGTCCTCGGTGTCCTCGGTCACGGCCCGCACCGGCCGGGTCTCCTCGGCGGCGGCACCGCGGCGGCGACGACGGCGGCGCGAACCGGTCTCGGCGCGCTCGTCCGCGTACTCCTCGGTCTCCTCCTCACCCACGGCCTCGGCGGCGGCCTCGGCGGCGGCACGCTGCGGGGTCTGGAACCTGGGCTCGGTGAACACCGGCGCCTGGAAGACGGCGACGGCGGGGCGGGCGGGCCGGCGCGGGTCGGCGTCCTCGGCGGACCCGGCCGAGGCCGGCCGCGCGGGCTCGGCGAACCCGGACTCGGCGCGCTCACCCCGGCGGCGGGCCCGGCGCTGGGGCACGCTCTCGGCGGCGGCCGGCGCGGGGGCCTGCGACGCACGGGCGGGCTCGGCGGTCTGCGCGGTCGCGGGGACCGGCTGGGTCTCGGAGGGCACCGCGGGCTCCTCCGCCTGCTCGGCCTCGGCGGCCTCCTCGCTCATGGGCGTACCGGCCGGCGCGGACACCCGGCGGGTGGCCCGGCGGCGCGTACGACGCGAAGCGGTCTCCTCGGCGGCGTCCTGGACGCCCTCCTCGGCAGCCGGCTGCCGGGGCGTCTCGGGCGCCTCCTGCACGGCCGGAGCGGCCTCGGCGACGGCCGTGTTCTCCTCGGCACCCTGGGGGGCACCGGCGGGCGCGGACGCCCGGCGGGTGGCCCGGCGACGCGGACGCGCGGCGGGAGCCTCGGCCTCGGCAGGGGCCTCGGCGGCGGGCTCCTGGGCCGTCCCGGCGTCGGCGGCCGGGATCACGGTCTCGGCGGGCGCGGCCTCGGCGGACACGGGTGCGCCGGTGGGCGCCGACGCACGGCGGGTCGCGCGACGGCGCGGACGCCCGGCGGGCGCGGCTTCCTCGGCGGGCTGCTCCGTCACGGCGGGCTCCTCCACGACAGCGGGCTCGGCGGCCTCGGCGGTCCTGGTGGTCTCCGTGGCGCCGGTCGCACCGTCGGCGGCCGTCGGCACGCTGCGGGTGGCCCGGCGCCGGGTGCGGCGCGGAGCGGCTTCCTCGGCGGGCTGCTCCGTCACGGCGGGCTCCTCCACGACAGCGGGCTCGGCGGACTGTGCGGGCTCGACAGTCCTGGCGGTCTCGGAGGTCTCCGACGCACCGGTGGCACCGTCGGTCGGCGTCGACACGCTGCGGGTGGCCCGGCGGCGGGTACGGCGCGGAGCGGCTTCCTCGCCGACGACGACAGCGCCGGCCTCGGCGACGGCGGAGTCCGCCGGCTCGGCGCCCGCGGACGCGGCCGGTACGACGGTCTCCGCGGCCTCGGCGGGCGCCGGGGCGCCCACGGGCGCGGACGCGCGGCGGGTGGCCCGGCGGCGCGGACGCGCCGGCGCGGCCTCCTCGGCGGCAGGCGCCTGCGCGGCGGCGTCCCCGTGCGGCTGTCCGGTGTCCTCGGGGGTCCCGGTCACCGCGGCCACCTCGTCCGCTTCCGCGGCCGATACGGCCGGCACGGTGACCTCGGCGGTCGTCTCCGCGGGTCCGGCGGGCGGGCCCGCCGGGCGGGACGCGGCACGGCGACGCCTGCGCGGCGGCAGGGTGTCGCTGGGGGTGTTGAGTTCGGAACCCTCAGTGGGTTCGGTCGGCTCGAGCATGCGGGCGTTTCTCCCGTCGGGCTCCCGGGCGCCGCGCCTGGAACGCCGGCGGTCTCTAGGGACCGTCCGCCGTTGACGTCCGCGGCCCGCGCGATACGCGGTGGCCGCCGTCCGGGGCGCGGGCGCCACACGGGAGCACTCTGTGTCCTGTCTCGCCGGTTCCGTACGCCTTGTCGGTACGGCCTGGCGAAAGTCTTCTGGTCGGTGCGCTGCCCGACCCAGGTGGCTCCCGAGTACGAGGGCGGCGCTACGACGTCCGTCCCTACGCGGAACCTTCCGGCGTCGGCGCCGTCGCGGCGGCAGCCGGTGCGGCCGTAAGGGCCTGGGCTGCCTCGCGGTCGGGCGCGAGCGGGTCGGTCACCGTGCCGGTCTCTTCATCGAGCAGCCCCTGCGCCAGCCTGGTCACCGCTGCGGGGACCGGCGGCGCCAGGTCGGCCACGGCGCGGAGACCGGACAGGACGTCGTCGGGTCGTACGGCAGGCGTCACGTGCCGAACAACCAGCCGCAGTATCGCACAGGGGTGGTCTGTCGGCCTATCAGCCGGCGATCCGTGCGTGTCGAGGCTCACCACGGCGGGGCGGGCGTCGAAGGTACGGACGCCGTTCTTGGTCATGCGCTGCACCTCGACGGTGCCGGCCCCGGCGAAGGCCGCGACCGCGCGCTCGGCGTCGGCCGGGTCGACCCCGTCCAGCCGCAGCTCCCAGACGGAGGCCGTCAGCCGGTCGGCGAGACCCGAGGTCCGCGCCTCCACCGCGTCGATCACGTCGAGCCCGGCGGGCAGCGACTCGTCGAGGAGGACGCGCAGGGTCTCCGGGTCGCACGCCCGGGTGAGCGCGATCTCCAGATATTCCGCCTCACTGCCCGTGCCGGTGGGTGCGGCATTGGCGTACGACACCTTCGGATGGGGCGTGAACCCCGCCGAGTACGCCATGGGCACCTCGGCGCGGCGCAGCGCACGCTCGAAGGCGCGCTGGAAGTCTCGGTGGCTGGTGAACCTCAGGCGGCCGCGCTTGGTGTAGCGCAGTCGGATGCGCTGCACCGCGGGTGCGGGCGGCGGGCCTTCGGGCTGTCGCTTGCCCAGTGTCCTAGTCCTTCGTGAGAGCGGTCGTACTGTCACCAAGACTACGTGCCACGGCGCCCGAGGGTTCCCGCCGGTCGGCCGGGACCGCCGGGCGTGGTCCGCCGAACAGCATCCGGCGGGCCCCGGCGCGGGCCTGCCGCACGGTGGCGCGGGCCGTGGCCAGGGCATCCCGGCCGGCCCGGCCCACGGCGCGCACGCCCTCGGCGACGGGCCGCAGGACGGCGTCACGGACGACGTGTCCGACCGGGGTGAGGACGCTGCGGTACACCCAGCGCGCCGGCTCCACGAAGGTCCACCGCAAGAGGGTCCCGAGCGCCCGTCCGACGACGCGGGAGATCCGCCCGGCGATCCGCCAGGCGTGCCCGAGGGCGTCCCCCACCTCGCGGGCGACGACCGCGAGGAACCGGCCGACGGGCGCGAGCACCCAGCGCCACAGCGCCAGGACGGGCAGGACGAACAGGACACGGCCGGTCCAGTAGAGGGCCAGGCCGGCACCGGTGGCGAGCAGTCCCAGCAGCCACCCCAGACCCCGTACGCACCAGGCGACGGCCCGGCCGGCGGGCGCGAGCACCCAGGTGTACAGCCACCGGGCGGGCAGGACCACCAGGTGGCGCACCAGCCAGGCGACGGCCGTGTACGTCCCGGTCCCGAGGACGGCGAGCACCGCGCCGACGCCCGTCAGCAGCCGGGCCAGCGCATGCCCGGCCGGGGTGAGCACGCGCGCGTACACCCACACCAGCGCGGCGCCGGCCCCGCGCGCGAGCCGGGCGAGGGCATGCCCCACGGGGGTGAGGACCCAGCGGTACAGAAACACCGCCGGCAGGCCGACGAGGACCGCCGCGAGCCAGGCCAGCGCCCGGCCGGCGGGCACCAGGACATAGCGCCACAGGCCCACGAACGGCCACACGAACACCGCCCTGCCCAGCCACAGCAGGGCCCGTCCGAGCGGCCTCAGCACGGTGTCACGCAGCAGCCGCCCGGTGGCCACGAGGACGTCCCACACCATGCGCACCGGTACGACCAGGACGAGGACGACGATCCGCACCGGCAGGCGGACGGCGACGACGAGGCATCCTTGGGGCTGCGGCGGTTCGGGGGGCGGCTTGCGGAGTTCCATACCCGGGTAGACGCCGGGGCCGCCCGTTCGGATGCGGCTACAGCACCCGCGCTTTGTACGCCTCGGGATAGTGCTCGGTGAACTTCACGGCCGCGACCAGCAGGGCGATGGGGACGACCCAGTTGAACCAGTCGTCCTGGGCGGGATACCGGACGGCCAGCCAGGTCGAGACCGCCATCAGGGCGAAGGCCGCGCCCCACACCGCCGTCAGCACCCTGTTGATGTGCTTGAAGACGGGCGAGCCCCACACGGCCCGGGGAGACGACTCACGGGCGTACTGCGCGGTGAACGGGTCGGCGAACAGCGAGCCGAGCGCCACGACGGCCACCAGTCCGTTGGAGATGACCTGGGCGTATGTCTCCAGCCAGACGAGCTGCCCGCGGCCCAGGGCGAGTGCCAGCACCGAGAGCACGGCGAAGAACACGATGCCGGTGATGTCGAGGGGGCGGAGCCTGCCGTTCAGTATGTCCCGTCCCGACAGGACGATCGCGGCGATCAGCGCGGCGAGGGCCGCGTACTCCCAGGTGGAGGGGCTGGCGACCACGCCGAAGATGATCCACGGGGCGAACGAGAAGAAGACGCCGCCGGTGCTCACGGGCTTCGTCGGCGGGGCCTTCGCCGCCGTCTGCTGCGCCATGGGAGTGCCTCCCGTCGGGTACGCGGCCGCCCCCTCTCCCCCATCGTGCCGTCACCGGACCGCATGCCGCCCGTCGTGCGGCCCGGGCACGGCCGCCCTGGCGTGAGACCACGGGGTGCGGACGGGCGCCGGTACGACCTGTCAGGGAGCCGCCATGCCCTCTCGGCTGGCGCGGGGGCGGCCGAGGGGCGCGGCCAGGACCGGCCCTGGCCGCGACCCGGCGCCGGCGGCCCCTCGGCATGCACGGCATCGACGCCGGGCACCGCACTCACCTCAGTGCGCGTGCCCGCTGGGAGCCGGTGTCGGGCCCGCGTTCTTGACCGTCAGCGGCAGGAGCTTCTTGCCGGTGGGGCCGATCTGGATGGACGTGTCCATCTGCGGGCACACGCCGCAGTCGAAACACGGGGTCCAGCGGCAGTCCTCGACCTCGGTCTCGTCGAGGGCGTCCTGCCAGTCCTCCCAGAGCCAGTCCTTGTCGAGACCGGAGTCCAGGTGGTCCCAGGGCAGGACCTCCTCGTAGGTGCGCTCGCGGGTGGTGTACCAGTCGACGTCGACGCCGAAGGGGGCCAGCGCCTTGCCCGCGCAGGCCATCCAGCGGTCGTAGGAGAAGTGCTCGCGCCAGCCGTCGAAACGGCCGCCGTCGTCGTAGACCGCGCGGATGACCGCGCCGGTCCTGCGGTCGCCGCGGGAGAGCAGGCCCTCGACGATGCCGGGCTTGCCGTCGTGGTAGCGGAAGCCGATCGAACGGCCGTACTTCTTGTCGCCGCGGATCTTGTTGCGGAGCTTCTCCAGGCGCGCGTCCGTCTCCTCCGCCGACAACTGGGGCGCCCACTGGAACGGCGTGTGCGGCTTCGGCACGAAACCGCCGATCGACACCGTGCAGCGGATGTCGTTGGCGCCCGAGACCTCGCGGCCCTTCTGGATGACGTGCATCGCCATGTCGGCGATCTGGAGGACGTCCTCGTCCGTCTCCGTCGGCAGGCCGCACATGAAGTACAACTTCACCTGGCGCCAGCCGTTGCCGTAGGCGGTGGCGACGGTCCTGATCAGGTCCTCTTCCGAGACCATCTTGTTGATGACCTTGCGCATGCGCTCGGAGCCGCCCTCGGGGGCGAAGGTCAGGCCCGAGCGGCGGCCGTTGCGGGTCAGCTCGTTGGCCAGGTCGACGTTGAAGGCGTCGACGCGGGTGGAGGGCAGGGAGAGGCCGATCTTGTCGTCGGTGTAGCGGTCCGCCAGGCCCTTGGCGATGTCCCCGATCTCCGAGTGGTCGGCGGAGGACAGGGAGAGCAGGCCCACCTCCTCGAAGCCGGTGGCCTTCAGGCCCTTGTCGACCATCTCGCCGATGCCCGTGATGGAGCGTTCCCGGACCGGGCGGGTGATCATGCCGGCCTGGCAGAAGCGGCAGCCGCGGGTACAGCCGCGGAAGATCTCCACGGACATCCTCCGCTCGTGGACCGTCTCGGCCAGCGGCACCAGGGGCTGCTTGGGGTAGGGCCACTCGTCCAGGTCCATGACGGTGTGCTTGGACACGCGCCAGGGGACACCGCTCCGGTTCGGTACGACACGGGCGATACGGCCGTCGGGCAGGTACTCGACGTCGTAGAACGCCGGGATGTACACAGCCCGTCCTCGCCAGGCGGAACAGGACCTCCTCGCGTCCGCCGGGGCGGCCCTCCGCCTTCCACTCGCGGACGATCCGGGTCATGTCGAGCACGGCCTGCTCGCCGTCGCCGATCACGGCCGCGTCGATGAAGTCGGCGATCGGCTCCGGGTTGAAGGCCGCGTGGCCGCCGGCCAGGACGATCGGGTCGTCGACCGTACGGTCCCTGGACTCCAGCGGGATCCCGGCCAGGTCGAGGGCGGAGAGCATGTTCGTGTAACCCAGCTCCGTGGAGAAGCTGATGCCGAACACGTCGAAGGCCTTGACCGGGCGATGGCTGTCCACCGTGAACTGCGGGACGCGGTGCTCGCGCATCAGCGCCTCCAGGTCCGGCCACACGCTGTAGGTGCGCTCGGCGAGGACGCCCTTCTGCTCGTTGAGGACCTCGTAGAGGATCATGACGCCCTGGTTGGGCAGACCGACCTCGTACGCGTCGGGGTACATGAGCGCCCAGCGGACATCGCACTCGTCCCACGGCTTGACCGTGGAGTTGAGCTCGCCGCCGACGTACTGGATCGGCTTCTGCACGTGCGGGAGCAGAGCTTCGAGCTGCGGGAAAACCGACTCGACAGGCATCTCGCGAACCTTCATGAGCTGACAGGGGGGACCCTTCAGCGTAACCCGCCCGGCGGCTCCCCCCGAACGCTCAGCCGGGCGCCCCGGCCCCGGTCCCGCGCCACCGCGCGGGCAGCTCCGCCTCCGCGGCGGCAGCCCGTGCCTCCTCCCTGCCGTACAGCACCCCGTACGTGAACGCGCTCTCTCCCGCCGTGTGGGCCACCGCGGCCAGCTCGCGCAGGGCACGGCGGGCCATGAGGCTGTCCTGGTGGCCGCCGAGGAGGGTGGTGAGGGACTTCATGTCCTTGGTCAGGGTGCGGGCGGACGCGCCGAGGGCCGCGGTGGCCGCCTCGGCCGCGTAGCGGGTGCGTTTGGCCTTCTTGCGGGCCTCGTGCAGGGCGAGGTCGCGTTCCTCGCCGGGCGGCAGGCGCAGCGCGTGCCGCATGGCCCGCTTCAGCTTCTTCTCGTCCTTGCGTACGGCCTTGGCGAGTGGCTTCCCCGGCTTCTTCCCGGCCGCCCTGAGCAGCGGCGGGTCGGCGAGGAGGGCGTCCAGGCCGTCCAGCAGGGCGAGGTGGCGGCGGGAGTCCAGGATGCCGGTCAGGTGGGCGTGGGTGCCGGTGCGGCGGGGGTCCGTCCGGGTGGCGAGCCGTTCGGCGACGGGGCCGGTGACCAGGCCGGGCGGCAGGGCGTCGAGGGCGGTCGTCAGCCGGTCGGCCAGCACCTCCTGGTCGCGGCCGGCGCCCAGCTCGCCCGCGAGCCACTTCAGTTCGGCGCCTACGGGGCCGGTGACCTCGCGGTCCAGGACGCCGCGGAAGGAGCGCAGGGCGCTGCGGGCGCGCCGGGTGGCGACGCGCATCTGGTGCACCGCGTCGGGGAGGTCGCGGCGCACGGCGGGGTCGAGCCCGACAAGTGCGTCCCGCTGGGCGTGGAGGTAGGCGAGGACGTGGTCGCCGGCCGTCCGGGGCGGCGCGGGCGCGCTGTCCTTCTCCGGGCGGTCACCGGCGGTGCGCTCCAGGGCGTGGGCCAGTTTCGACGGCGAGCCGGAGGGGCGTACGCCCGCCTTGCGCAGGCGTTCGTCCACCCGGTCGAGGAAGGCGGGGTCGCCGCCGTCGGCGAGTTCCACCTCTATCTCGGTCCACCGGGTGCTGCCGCTCCCGCCGGCGAGCCGCTCGGCGGTCACGACGTCGACGCTCGCCTCGGCCAGCAGGGTGCCGTCGGCGTCGACCAGGTGGCGCACGTCGCGGGCGGAGCGCAGCCGGACGAGGGGGATCAGCTCGCGGTCCCGGACGCGGGAGCGGACGAGGGCGGCGATCTCCTCGGGGACGGTGTCGGAGAGCGGGGCCCGGATCTCGTCGCGGACTCCGGGGGCGACCGGGAACTTCAGGTGCCAGCCGGCGTCCGAGCCGCCGGTTCGGCGGCGCAGGGTGAGCGAGGCCGCGGCCAGGCGTTCGTCGGCGGTGTCGTAGTAGGTGGCGTCCAGTTCGGCCAGGCCCTGGTCGAGGACGGCCGCCACCCCGGCGACTCCGGTCAGGTCGGGGAGCCCGCTGTCGTCGGATTCGTACTTGCGCTCGATCTCGCGTTTCGCGTCCGCCATGCCCCGAATCTAGTACCCGGGGCTCCGGCGGGGCAGGGGCCGCCGCGGCTCTACGCGGACATCGGCCGCTGCACCTTGATCGACTGCAACAGTCCCAGCGCCACCCACACCGCGAACATCGACGAGCCGCCGTACGACACGAACGGCAGCGGCAGACCGGTGACCGGCATGATGCCGAGGGTCATGCCGATGTTCTCGAAGGCCTGGAAGGCGAACCAGGCGACGATCCCGGCGGCGACGATCGTCCCGTACAGCTCCGGGGAGTCACGTGCTATCCGGCAGGCGCGCCACAGGACGACTCCGAGCAGGAAGATGATCAGGCCCGCGCCGAGGAAGCCCAGCTCCTCCCCCGCGACCGTGAAGACGAAGTCCGTCTGCTGCTCGGGCACGAACTGGCCGGTGGTCTGGGAGCCGTGGAAGAGCCCGGCGCCGGTGAGGCCGCCGGAGCCGATGGCGATGCGGGCCTGGTTGGTGTTGTAGCCGACGCCCGCCGGGTCCAGGTCGGGGTTGGCGAAGGCCGCGAAGCGGTTGATCTGGTACTCGTCCAGGATGTGCAGCTTCCAGATCGCGATGCAGCCGATCACCCCGGCGGTGAGCAGGCCGAAGACCCAGCGGTTGGAGGCTCCGGAGGCGAGCAGGATGCCGAGGATGATCGCGACCATGGCCAGCACCGAACCGAGGTCCGGCATGAGCAGCAGGATGAGGATCGGTACGGCGGCCAGGCAGAGGGACTGGAAGACGGTCCGGTGGTCCGGGTACGGCTTGTCGCCGGCGTCGACCCGGGCGGCCAGCATCATGGCCATCCCGAGGATGATCGTCACCTTGAGGAACTCGGCGGGCTGGAGCGAGAAGCCGCCGATGACGAGCCAGTTGCGCTGGCCGTTGATGGTGGCGCCGAGCGGGGTGAGGACGACCAGGGCGAGGAGCACCGACAGGCCGTAGAGGATCGGCACGGCGTTGCGCAGGGCCCGGTGGCCGAGCCAGACCGTGGCGATCATCAGGGCGATCCCGATGCCCAGGTTCATCAGGTGCCGGACCAGGAAGAAGTACGGGTCGCCCTGGTTCAGTTCGGTGCGGTTGCGGGTCGCCGAGTACACCAGCAGCGAGCCCATCAGGGACAGCGCGGTGGCCGCGAGCAGGATGGGCCAGTCCAGCCGGCGGGCCAGCGAGTCGCGCGCGAAGATCCTGGTCCAGCCGGCCCGCTCGGGGCCGTACCCGGAGACGGAGAAGCTGTTCGTGCCGGTCATGAGGGCATCCTCCGGCTTCCGGTCCCGCGGGACCGTCTACGGCTCCTGCGGGTGTCGCGGTTGCCCGTGGTGGGCGGGGCCGTGGTGCCCGCGGGCTGCTCGTCGTCGCCGTTGCTGGGGTTGTTCTTCTGGGCGGCCTCGGCGTCCTTCGCCGGGTCGCCGGTGACCTTGGGGGCGGCGATGGTGCCGTCCGGGCGGACCTTGGGCAGGCCCTTCTGCGGCTCGGACAGCATCGCCCGCTTCTTGTCGACGGTGCCGTCGGCCTGGACGCCGTAGAGCGCGCTGTAGATGTTGCGGACGGCTTCACCGGAGGCCCCGGAACCCGTACCGGCCTGGGCGATCGTCATGATCACCGTGTAGTCCCCGGAGTAGGTGGCCAGCCAGGACGTGGTCTGCTTGCCGTAGACCTCGGCCGTGCCGGTCTTGCCGTGCAGCGGGATCTTGTCCTGCGGCCAGCCGCCGAACTTCCAGGCGGCCGTACCGCGGGTGATGACGCCGGCGAAGGCGTCGTTCATGCCCTTGAGGGTGGCCTGGCTTACCGGCAGCCTGCCGCGCTTCTTCGGCTTGATCTCCTGGACGGACTTCCCGTCGGCGCTGATGACCGCCTTGCCGATGGTCGGCTGGTACATGGTGCCGCCGTTGGCGACGGCGCCGTAGATCACGGCCTCCTGGATCGGCGTGACGAGGGTGTCGCCCTGGCCGATGGAGTAGTTGATCTCGTCGCCCTCGCGCATCTTGTTGCCTTCGAGGCAGTTCTCGTAGGCGATCTTCTCGACGTAGGAGCCGTCCTTCTTGCCGGACCTGCACCAGGCGTCCTTGTTGGCCTTCCAGTAGTTCAGCTTCCACTGGCGGTCCGGGACCCGGCCGGTGACCTCGTTGGGCAGGTCGACGCCGGTCTCGGCGCCGAGGCCGAACTGGTGGGCGGCCTTGAAGAAGTAGTCCTTCGGGCGGCCCTTCGCGGGGTTGATGCCGCCGTCGCGCTTCCACTCCCGGTCGGCGAGGCCGTAGAAGACGGTGTCGCAGGAGACCTCCAGGGCGCGGCCGAGGGAGATCGGCCCGAAGTTCTCGCCCTCGAAGTTCTTGAAGACCTGGCCGCCCACCGAGTAGGAACTGGTGCAGGGATAGCGGCCGTCGAACGCGTAACCGGCCTCGACCGCGGCGGCCGTGGAGACCACCTTGAAGGTCGAACCGGGTGCGGCCTGGCCCTGTATGGCCCTGTTCAGCAGGGGGTAGTCGGAGTCCTTGCCGGTGAGGGCCTTGTAGTCCTTCCCGGAGATGCCGCCGACCCAGACGTTCGGGTCGTACGTCGGCGCGGAGGCCATCGCGACGATCCGGCCGGTCCTGGCCTCCATCACCACGACGGCACCGGAGTCGGCCTTGTAGTTCTCGCCGGTGATCTTGTCGTACTGCTGGCGGGCGACCTTCATCGCCTTGTCGAGTTCGTACTCGGCGACCCGCTGGACCCGGGAGTCGATGCTGGTGACCAGGTTCGAACCGGACTCGGCCGCGTCCGACTTGGCCTTGCCGATGACCCGGCCGAGGTTGTCGACCTCGTAGCGGGTGACGCCGGCCTTGCCGCGCAGCACCTTGTCGTACTTGCGCTCCAGACCGGAGCGGCCGACCATGTCGGAGCGCAGGTAGGGCGAATCGGTGTGCTGGGCCTGCTGGATCTCGGAGTCGGTGACGGGCGAGAGGTAGCCGAGGACCTGCGCGCTGTTGGACTTGCCGGGCGCCGGGTAGCGGCGGACGGCCTCGGGTTCGGCGGTGATGCCGGGGAAGTCCTCGGAGCGCTCACGGATCTGGAGGGCCTGCTTGGCGGTGGCCTCGTCCGTGATGGGGATCGGCTGGTAGGGCGAGCCGTTCCAGCAGGGCTGGGGCGTCTTGGCGTCGCACAGCCGGACCTTCCGCATGACCTCCTCGGGCTCGATGCCGAGGACATCGGCCAGCTTGGTGAGGACGGCCCTGCCGTTGTCCTTCTGCTTCAGCAGGTCGGTGCGGGAGGCGGAGACGACCAGGCGGGTCTCGTTGTCGGCGAGGGGCACGCCCCGGGCGTCCAGGATGTCGCCGCGCACGGCGGGGTCGACGACCTGCTGGACATGGTTGCCGGACGCCTCCTTCTGGTACTCCGCGCCCTCCCGGATCTGGAGGTACCACAGCCGGCCGCCGAGCGTGCCGAGGAGGGAGAGGACGAGGATCTGGATCACGACGAGCCGGATCTGGACCCGTGGGGTCCGGCCGGTCTCGGGGATGTTGGTCACTGCGGTGTCTCCCCCTCTCCGGGTGCGCGGGTGTGGGCGCGGGGCGCCAGGGCGCGAGGCGTGTGCGCGAGCGGCGCGGGTGTGCGAACGGGCCGCGGGTGTACGCATGATGAACGGCCGGCCGGTGCGCCCGCGTTCCGCGCGGGCTGACCCGTTCGGGTGAACTTCGCATGGTTCACAGCCGCTTGACCCCCTTGATGCGGCCGACCCGGGCGGACCGCGTGCGGGCCTTGGCCTTCAGCGCGCCGACTCCGCCGCGCCGGCCGCCGACGCGCAGGCCGGTGCCCGAGGACAGCCAGCCTGAGGAGATGTCACCGGCCGTCGCCGCGGGGCCGGTCTCGGTGAGCGGGTCGTTGTCGGCGCGGCGGGCCAGCCACATCACCCCGGGGACCACGAACGGGGCGAGCAGCAGGTCGTACAGGGCGGCCGAGAACAGCAGTCCGGGCAGGCCGACATGGCGGGCGGCGGTGTCGCCGACCAGGGCGCCCACCCCGGCGTACAGCAGGGTGGAGCCGACGGCGGCGGCGACCACGACGGCCATCGGGCCGGTCGCCGACTTCAGCCGGCCGTTCTCCGGCCTGATGAGCCCGGCGACGTAGCCGGTGACGCAGAGCACGAGCGCGTAGCGGCCCGCCGCGTGGTCGGCGGGCGGCGCCAGGTCGGCGAGCAGGCCGGCGCCGAACCCGACGAGGGCGCCGCCGACATGGCCGTACACCATCGCCAGGCCGAGGACGGTGAGCAGCAGCAGGTCGGGGACGGCGCCCGGCAGGTGCAGCCGGGCCAGGACGCTCACCTGGATGACCAGGGCCACGACGACCAGTGCGCTGGAGAGCAGGATGCGGTTGACACGCATGGGATACAGCTCCTACTGCTGCTGGTCGGTGACGGGAGCGCCGGCGGAGGGGTTGACCGTGACGGTCACCGTCGGCGTCGGGTGTGGCCGGGGCTTGGCCGGGAGCACGGTGTCGCGGGGGTCCTTCCGCGGGGCCGACACGACCACGCCCACGACGTCGAGCTTGGTGAAGCTCACGTACGGGGTGACGTAGAGGGTGCGGGTGAGGCCGCCGCCGGAGGGGTCGACGCGGGAGACGACGCCGACCGGGACGCCCGGCACGAACGGCTTGTCGGCCTGCGAGCCGAAGGTGACGAGCCGGTCGCCCTTCTTCACCTCCGCCTTGCCGTTGAGCAGTTCCACGCGCAGCGGGCGGTCGCCCTGCCCGGAGGTGAAGCCGAGTTCGTCGTCGCCCTCCATGCGGGTGCCGACGGTGAAGTCGGGGTCGTTGGCGAGCAGCACGGTGGAGGTGCTGGGCCCGACGGTGGTGACCCGGCCGACCAGGCCGTCGCCGTTGAGGACGGTCATGTCCCGTTTGATGCCGTCGTCGGCGCCGGCGTCGATGGTGATGGTCCAGGAGAAGCCCTGGGCCGACCCTATGGCGATGACCTGGGCGCCCTTGACGCCGTACTGCCCCTCGCCGGCGGTCTTCAGCAGGCTGTCGAGCTGCCGGAGGCGGCTGCGGTTGCGGTCGTCGCTGCCGAGCTTCGCCTTGAGGGCCGCGTTCTCCTTCTCCAGCGCGGCGAGCCGGTCGTGTCGGCTGCCGGAGTCCCGGATCGCGGAGACGGCGTTGCCGACCGGGTCGACCGCGGAGGACATCCCGTTCTCGACCGGGCCGAACACCGTGGCGGCGGCCTGCCGGGCACCGTCGACCGGGGAGTTCCGGCCCCCACGGATGTCCACCGTGATCAGCGCGAACGCGATGGCGACCAGCAGGACCAGGAGCAGCCGGCTCTCTTTCGTGTCCCTCACGTGCGGCGGCCGTGCCCTTCCTCAAGTAGGAATGCGGGGCCCCTGGAGAACGCGCGTGGCGCGGCGTCGGCCCGGGAGACCCATTCGTGGGAGCTTATGCCTCTATGTCAACGATCCGCCGCACGAGAGGAGAACGTCTCGTACGGCGGACCGGAACAGTCGCGTCATCTGCGCGGCTGGGCGTCCAGGACCTGCTGGAGCGCCTCGAACTCCTCGACGCACTTGCCGGAGCCGAGCGCCACGCTGTCCAGCGGGTCCTCGGCGATGTGGATCGGCATGCCGGTCTCGCGGCGCAGCCGCTCGTCGATTCCGCGCAGCAGCGCGCCGCCGCCGGTCAGGACGATTCCCCGGTCCATGATGTCGCCGGACAGCTCCGGCGGGCACTTGTCGAGGGTCGTCTTGACCGCGTCGACGATCGCGTTGACCGGCTCCTCGATCGCCTTGCGGACCTCGGCGGCCGAGATGACGACGGTCTTCGGCAGTCCGGACACCAGGTCCCGGCCGCGGACCTCGGTGTGCTCGTCGGCTTCCAGCTCGTACGCCGAACCGATCGTGATCTTGATCTGTTCCGCGGTCCGCTCACCCAGCAGGAGGCTGTACTCCTTCTTGATGTACTGGATGATCGCGTTGTCGAGCTCGTCGCCGGCGACACGGATCGACTGGGCGGTGACGATACCGCCGAGCGAGATGACGGCGACCTCCGTGGTGCCGCCGCCGATGTCCACCACCATGTTGCCGGTGGCCTCGTGGACCGGCAGACCCGAGCCGATGGCCGCGGCCATCGGCTCCTCGATGATGTGCACCTGGCGGGCACCGGCCTGGGACGACGCCTCGATGACCGCGCGGCGCTCGACGCCCGTGATGCCCGAGGGCACGCAGACGACGACCCGCGGCCGGGCCAGGTACCGCCGCTTGTGGATCTTCAGGATGAAGTAGCGGAGCATCCGCTCGGTGATCTCGAAGTCGGCGATGACGCCGTCCTTCAGCGGGCGGACGGCCACGATGTTGCCCGGCGTCCGGCCGATCATCTTCTTCGCTTCGGCACCGACCGCGAGGATCCCACCCGTGTTGGTGTTGATCGCCACGACGGACGGCTCGTTCAGGACGATCCCGCGACCCCTGACGTACACCAGCGTGTTGGCGGTCCCGAGGTCGACAGCCATGTCACGGCCGATGAACGACATTGAGTTCCCCATCCGGATTCATCTGGCCTTCCCGAGCTTTTGAGGGCATGTCAGGACGGCGAGGCGGGTGCTGTGACGTGAAGGCTTCCATCGTAAACGCGCCTGCACGCACACTGCGCGAGGGTCTCCGCCATTGTCACCGGATGGCGTGCCGCCCCGCTTGTGGAGACGGGCGTTCGGGGACGCTCGTTCCCTCGATCGCCGGTACCGGCCGCGGGTGTCAGGCGCGGCCCGGGAAGAAGATCTTCACCTCGCGCTCGGCCGACTCCTCGGAGTCGGAGGCGTGGATCAGGTTCTCGCGGACGATCACGCCGAAGTCACCGCGGATCGAACCGGGCGCGGCGGCGATCGGGTCGGTCGGGCCGGCCAGTTGCCGCACCCCCTCGATGACCCGCTCGCCCTCGACGATCAGCGCGACGACCGGGCCGGAGGACATGAACTCCACCAGCGGCTCGTAGAACGGCTTGCCCTTGTGCTCACCGTAGTGCTGCTCCAGCGTGTCCTGGTCCAGGGTGCGCAGCTCCAGCGCGGTGATCTGCCAGCCGGCCTTGCGCTCGATACGGCTGAGGATCTCGCCGGTCAGGCCTCGACGGACGGCGTCGGGCTTGAGGAGGACAAGGGTGCGCTGGCTCACGAAGGGCTCCTTACGCGACGGACGGGTGCGGTGGGACGAGGCTACAGGGCGTGTCGGAGCCCCTGTCACGCAGCGTCAGCCCGGGAGGAGGCGGACTCGGCCCCCGCCGCGAAACGGGCCTTCGCCTCGTCCACCTTTCTCCCGAAGTGCACCGATGCCCACCACAGGGCCGCGAAGACCGCACCCATGAAATACATGGTCGGGACGAAGACCCCGGACGCGATCAGGGCGAGCTGGAGGGCCCAGCCGAGGGCCACCCCGCCGGGCCGGGTGACCATGCCGCACAGCAGCACGCACAGCAGCATGGCGATACCGCTGACCAGCCACACCGTCGTCATGGACAGGTCCGGGTCCTTCATGGCGACGAGCCCGGCGAAGCCGATGATGAAGAACTCGCCGATCAGCGTCGATGCACAGAGCGTACGCACGGGATCCTCAGCCCTTTCCCAGCAGCAGCCGGGCCTCGCCGACCGTGATGACGGAACCGGTGACCAGCACGCCACCGCCCGAGAACTCGCCCTCCTCCTCGGCCAGCGTGATCGCGGCCTCCAGGGCGTCCGGCAGCCGCGGCTCGACCTGGACCCGCTCGTCGCCGAACACCTCGACGGCGATCGCGGCCAGCTCGTCCGCGTCCATGGCCCGGTGGCTGGAGTTCTGCGTGACGACGACCTCGGCGAAGATCGGCTCGAAGGCCTCCAGCAGCCCCCGCACGTTCTTGTCGCCGCTCGCGCCGACGACCCCGATCAGCCGGCTGAAGTCGAACGCCTCGCGCACCGCCTCCGCGGCGGCCTCGGCGCCCGCCGGGTTGTGCGCGGCGTCCAGCACGACCGTCGGGGAGCGCCGTACGACCTCCAGACGGCCCGGCGAGGACACCGCCGCGAACGCCTTGCGCACCGTGTCGATGTCCAGCGGTTCGGCGCGCTGCGCACCGACGCCGAAGAACGCCTCGACGGCGGCGAGCGCGACGGACGCGTTGTGCGCCTGGTGGGCACCGTGCAGCGGGAGGTACACCTCGGGGTACTCGCCGCCGAGGCCGCGCAGCGTGACCATCTGCCCGCCGACGGCGACCTGGCGGGCGACGATCCCGAACTCCAGCCCCTCACGGGCGACCGTGGCGTCCACCTCGACGGCCTTCTTCAGCAGCACCTGCGCCGCGTCCACCGGCTGCTGGGCCAGGATGACGGTCGCGCCCTGCTTGACGATGCCGCTCTTCTCGACGGCGATCTCCGCGGTCGTCCCGCCGAGGCGGTCGGTGTGGTCCAGGTCGATCGGGGTGATGACGGCGACGTCGCCGTCGATCACGTTCGTCGCGTCCCAGGAGCCGCCCATGCCGACCTCGACCACGGCGACGTCGACGGGCGCGTCGGCGAAGGCGGCGTACGCCATGCCGGTCAGGACCTCGAAGAAGGACAGCCGGTACTCCTGCGCGGAGTCGACCATCTCCACGTACGGCTTGATGTCCTGGTACGTCTCGACGAACCGCTCGGCGGAGACCGGGGCGCCGTCCAGGCTGATCCGCTCGGTGACCGACTGCACGTGGGGGCTGGTGTAGCGGCCGGTGCGCAGCTCGAAGGCGCCGAGCAGGGCCTCGATCATGCGGGCGGTGGAGGTCTTGCCGTTGGTGCCCGTGATGTGGATCGAGGGGTACGCCCGCTGCGGATCGCCCAGCACGTCCATCAGCGCGGCGATCCTGGCGACCGAGGGCTCCAGCTTGGTCTCGCCCCAGCGGGTGGCCAGCTCCGTCTCGACCTCGCGCAGGGCCTTGTCGACCTCCGGGTCCTCCGGGCGCCCGGGTACGTCGGCCTGCGGGGAGCCGCCCTGGGTCCGCAGGGTACGGCTGCCGGCCTCGATCACCGCTAGGTCGGGGTCACGGTCGGTCTCTTCCGCGATCAGCTCCTCGAAGGCGTCGAGGGGGTCGGGGGTGTCACTGGTGCCGGGGTGGTCGCTCACGGTGTCAGTCTACGGAGCGGGCGGGAACTTCGGGGCGCCGGTATGAGGTGGCTTGTCTCGTGAGCCGGCCGCGGGTCCGTCGTGGCCGGTCGCGCGGTTCCCCCCGCCCCTTCAGGGCAGCCGCGCGGCCTGCGGGCAGCGCCCGGCCCGGGGCACGCGAAGGCTCCCGCGACCTCACGGCTGCGGGAGCCTTCGACGGCGTACGGGTGCCTACGCCTGCGGCAGCCTGTCAAGCTGGGACCGGATGCGGGTGATGTCCTCCTCCGCCTTGGCGAGGCGGGTGCGGATCTTGTCCACCACGTTCTCCGGGGCCTTGGCGAGGAACGCCTCGTTGCCGAGCTTGGCGTCGGCCTGGGCCTTCTCCTTCTCGGCGGCGGCGAGGTCCTTCGCGAGGCGCTTGCGCTCCGCGGCGACGTCGATCGTGCCGGACAGGTCGAGGGCGACCTCGGCGCCGCCGACCGGGAGGGTCGCCGTGGCCGTGAAGGCGTCGCCCTCCGGCTGGAGGCGGAGCAACTGGCGGATGGCGGCCTCGTGCGGAGCGAGGTCCGTACCGTCGAGCGTCAGCCGGGCCGGGACCCGCTGGCCGGGCTGGAGACCCTGGTCGGCGCGGAAGCGGCGGACCTCGGTGATGACGGACTGGAGGGTCTCGATCTCCCGCTCGGCGGCCCGGTCCCGGAAGCCCGAGTCCGTGGGCCACTCGGCGATCACGACCGACTCGCCGCCGGTGAGGGTGGTCCACAGGGTCTCCGTGACGAACGGGACGACCGGGTGGAGCAGCCTGAGCGTGACGTCCAGGACCTCGCCCAGGACGCGCTTGCTGACCTCGGCCGGCTCGCCGCCCGCCTGGAAGACCGTCTTGGACAGCTCGACGTACCAGTCGAAGACCTCGTCCCAGGCGAAGTGGAAGAGGGCGTCGGAGAGCTTCGCGAACTGGAAGTCCTCGTAGTGGGCGTCGACTTCGGCGACCACCGAGTTCAGCCGGGACAGGATCCAGCGATCCGTCGCCGACATCGCCGAGGGCTCCGGCAGCGGGCCCTGGACCGTCGCGCCGTTCATCAGCGCGAAGCGGGTGGCGTTCCAGATCTTGTTGGCGAAGTTCCGGGAGCCCTGGACCCAGTCCTCGCCGATCGGGACGTCGACGCCGGGATTGGCACCGCGGGCCAGCGTGAAGCGCAGGGCGTCGGAGCCGTACTTGTCCATCCAGTCCAGCGGGTTGACCGCGTTGCCGAAGGACTTCGACATCTTCTTGCCGAACTGGTCGCGGACCATGCCGTGCAGGGCGATGGTGTGGAACGGCGGGGTGCCGTCCATCGCGTACAGGCCGAACATCATCATCCGGGCGACCCAGAAGAAGAGGATGTCGTAGCCGGTGACCAGGACGGAGTTCGGGTAGAACTTCGCGAGCGACTCGGTCTGTCCGGGCCAGCCGAGGGTGGAGAACGGCCACAGGCCGGAGGAGAACCAGGTGTCGAGGACGTCGGTGTCCTGGTGCCAGCCCTCGCCGGTGGGCGGCTCGTCGTCGGGGCCGACGCAGACGATCTCGCCGTCGGGGCCGTACCAGACCGGGATCCGGTGGCCCCACCAGAGCTGGCGCGAGATGCACCAGTCGTGGAGGTTGTCGACCCAGTCGAAGTACCGCTTCTCCATCTCCTGCGGATGGATCTTGACCTTGCCGTCGCGGACGGCGTCCCCGGCGGCCTTCGCGAGCGGACCGACCTTGACCCACCACTGCATGGACAGGCGCGGTTCGATGGTGGTCTTGCAGCGGGAGCAGTGGCCGACGGAGTGGACGTACGGCCGCTTCTCGGCGACGATCCGGCCCTCGGCGCGCAGGGCGGCGACGATGGCCGAGCGGGCCTCCAGCCGGTCCAGGCCCTGGAAGGGCCCGTGAGCGGTGATGACGGCGTGCTCGTCCATCACGGCGACGGAGGGCAGGCCGTGCCGCTGACCGATCTCGAAGTCGTTCGGGTCGTGGGCCGGGGTGACCTTGACGGCGCCCGTGCCGAACTCGGGGTCGACGTGCGCGTCGGCGACGACCGGGATGGAGCGGTCGGTCAGCGGCAGCCTGATGCTCCTGCCGACCAGGTGCCGGTACCGCTCGTCGTCGGGGTGGACGGCGACGGCGGTGTCGCCGAGCATCGTCTCGGCGCGGGTGGTGGCGACGACGAGCGTCTCGTCACCCTCGCCGTACGTGATGGAGACCAGCTCGCCGTCGTCGTCCTGGTACTCCACCTCGATGTCCGAGATGGCCGTCAGACAGCGCGGGCACCAGTTGATGATGCGCTCGGCGCGGTAGATCAGCTCGTCGTCGTACAGCTTCTTGAAGATCGTCTGGACGGCCTGGGAGAGGCCCTCGTCCATGGTGAAGCGCTCACGGGACCAGGCGACGCCGTCACCGAGGCGGCGCATCTGACCACTGATCTGACCACCGGACTCGGCCTTCCACTGCCAGACGCGCTCGACGAACGCCTCCCGGCCGAGGTCGTGGCGGGACTTGCCCTCCTTGCCCAGCTCCCGCTCGACGACGTTCTGCGTGGCGATACCGGCGTGGTCCATGCCCGGCTGCCACAGCGTCTCGTGGCCCTGCATGCGCTTGCGGCGGGTGAGGGCGTCGATGAGGGTGTGCTCGAAGGCGTGCCCGAGGTGCAGGCTGCCCGTGACGTTCGGCGGCGGGATGACGACGGTGTACGGCGGCTTCTCGCTCTTCGCGTCGGCCTCGAAGTAACCCCGCTCCACCCAGCGCTCGTACAGCGGCCCCTCTACATCGGCCGGCGCGTACTGGGTCGGCAGTTCGGAGTCGGGCGCGGGTGGCTGCTGCTGAGCGTTCTCGGTCACGGGGCTCAGTTTAGGGGTGTCACGGGGTCGTCCCGAAACGCGTTTGTTCTGTAACGGTGCGGCCCCCGGTGCCGGGGGTTTTCCGGGCCTGGGCCAGGATGTCGTGAACACATAAGCTTCTGGAGGGGAACCCAGCAATGAGCCACAACCAGCCGGGCCCGTACGGCCAGCCGCCCCAGCAGCCGGGCCCGTACGGCCAGCCGGGGCAGCCTGGGCAGCCTGGGCCGTACGGCCAGCCGGGCGCCTACGGCCAGCAGCCGCAGGCTCCGCAGCCCGGCTACGGCTATCCCCAGCAGGCCCCTCCGGCGCCGCAGCCCGGCTACGGCTACCCGCAGCAGGGCGCGCCGCAGCAGCCCGGCCCGTACGGCCAGCAGCAGGCCCCCTACGGCCAGCAGCCCCAGTACGGCACACCGCAGGCGCCGCAGTCGGGCGGGGGGAAGAAGAAGACGGGGCTGATCATCGGCGCGGTGGCCGTGGTGGCCGTGGTGGCCGCCGTGGCGGTGGGCGCGTACTTCGTGCTCGGCGGCAAGGGCGGCGACAGCGGTGTGGCGGACGACGGTCCGCACAAGCTGACGACTCCGCCGACGGTGCTGAGCGAGTACAAGAAGGCCAAGAGCCAGTCGGACAGCATGACGTCGAGCGACCTCAAGGACGCCGAGAAGTGGGGTGTGCACGACCCCAAGGACGTCACCGCCGACTACGAGTCCGGCGACCCGGACAACCCGCTGAGCAAGAAGCAGATCAAGTTCGGCGGGGTGTACGGCTCGATCGACGATCCCGAGAAGGCCGTCGACGCGATGTTCGCCTACATGAAGAAGGAAAGCACCAAGGAAAGCACCGACGGTGTCGGCCTGGTGGGCGAGCCGAAGCAGTACAAGCCCGCCTCGCTGAAGGGGGCGGTCCTCAAGTGCCAGCAGATCAAGGGCCAGAACCCCAGCAGCTCGTCCGGGGGCCCCAAGGAGATGACGTTCGACATCTGCATCTGGGGCGACAACAGCACGCTCGGCATGGTCATGCCGATGGACATCGCCACCCTCGCGTCCGGCCGGAGCAGCGACCCGGCGGACGACGCCGAGCTGACGGCCAAGTTCCGCAACGAGGTCCGCGTCAAGGCCTGACATCGCCGCAGGACATGTGAAAGGGGCCCCGGCCGGCCGGCCGGGGCCCCTTCACGTGCGAGCGGTCACGCCGTCTTCTGCTCCCCCGGGCCCCGGCCCCGGGCGTCGCGCGGGATCAGGGTCGGGTTGACGTTGGAGAGGACCACGTCGGCGGTGATGACGACGCGGGCGACGTCCTTGCGGGACGGGACCTCGTACATCACGCCCTGGAGAACCTCCTCCATGATGGCGCGCAGGCCGCGGGCGCCGGTCTGGCGGAGGATGGCCTGGTCGGCGATGGCCTCCAGTGCCTCACGCTCGAAGTCCAGCTCCACGCCGTCGAGTTCGAAGAGCCTCTGGTACTGCTTGACGAGCGCGTTACGGGGCTCGACCAGGATCTTCAGCAGCGCCTCGCGGTCCAGGTTGTGGACGCTGGTGATCACCGGGAGGCGGCCGATGAACTCGGGGATCATGCCGAACTTGACCAGGTCCTCCGGCATGATGTCCTCGAAGACGTCCTTGGCCTCCAGCTCGCGCTTGGACAGGATCGTCGCGCCGAAGCCGATTCCCTTGGCGCCGGCCCGGGACTCGATGATCTTCTCCAGACCCGCGAAGGCACCGCCCACGATGAACAGGACGTTCGTCGTGTCGATCTGGATGAACTCCTGGTGGGGATGCTTGCGGCCGCCCTGCGGCGGGACGGAGGCCGTGGTGCCCTCCAGGATCTTCAGCAGGGCCTGCTGCACACCCTCGCCGGAGACGTCGCGGGTGATCGACGGGTTCTCGCTCTTGCGGGCGACCTTGTCGATCTCGTCGATGTAGATGATCCCGGTCTCGGCCTTCTTGACGTCGTAGTCCGCCGCCTGGATCAGCTTCAGCAGGATGTTCTCGACGTCCTCGCCGACGTAGCCCGCCTCGGTCAGCGCCGTCGCGTCGGCGATCGCGAAGGGGACGTTCAGCATGCGTGCCAGGGTCTGCGCCAGGAGGGTCTTGCCGGAACCCGTGGGGCCCAGCAGGAGGATGTTGGACTTCGCCAGCTCGATGGCGTCGTCCCGGCCGCTCCCGCCGCCGTTCTCGCCCGCCTGGACCCGCTTGTAGTGGTTGTACACCGCGACGGAGAGGGCTTTCTTGGCGGCCTCCTGGCCGACCACGTAGCCCTCCAGGAACTCGTAGATCTCGCGGGGCTTGGGCAGCTCCTCCCAGCGCACCTCGCTGGTCTCCGCGAGTTCCTCCTCGATGATCTCGTTACAGAGATCGATGCACTCGTCGCAGATGTACACACCGGGCCCTGCGATGAGCTTCTTGACCTGCTTCTGGCTCTTGCCGCAGAACGAGCACTTGAGCAGATCGCCCCCGTCACCGATGCGTGCCACGGTGTGCTTCCCCTTCGCCTGGGAGACGTCTGGACGCTTGCGAGTCCAGCGGCTCCTGGTGCTGCCTTATGTCCGACGGTACCTTGCCGGGCCGGGTGTTCGGGCCCCCCTTGGCAGTGTTCACTTTGACGTGCACCGCGCCAAGAGGGGCTCCGAGTGCCGTGTTCCGCTTCAGCGGACGGCGCTGTTGTTCAGCTTGCGGGTGGAGATGATCTGGTCGACGATGCCGTACTCCAGCGCCTCCTCGGCCGTGAGGATCTTGTCGCGCTCGATGTCCTCGCGGATCTTCTCGATCGGCCGGCTGGTGTGCGTGGCCAGCATGTCCTCGAGCTGCTCACGCATCCGGGTGAACTCGTTGGCGATGATCTCCAGGTCGGAGAGCTGGCCGCGGCCGGTGGAGCCGGCGGGCTGGTGGATGAGCACGCGCGAGTTCGGCAGCGCCATGCGCTTGCCGGGCGTACCGGCGGCGAGCAGGATGGCCGCGGCGGAGGCCGCCTGGCCCATGCAGACCGTCTGGATGTCCGGCTTCACGAACTGCATCGTGTCGTAGATCGCCGTGAGCGCGGTCATGTCGCCGCCGGGGCTGTTGATGTAGATGGAGATGTCCCGGTCCGGGTCCATCGACTCCAGGCACAGCAGTTGCGCCATGACGTCGTTGGCCGAGGCGTCGTCGATCTGGACGCCCAGGAAGATCACGCGCTCCTCGAAGAGCTTCGCGTACGGGTCGTACTCGCGGATGCCCTGGGAGGTGCGCTCGACGAAGCGCGGGATGACATAGCGGTTGTCCGGGCGGGGCCCTTCGTACGTGCCGCTGGCGGCGCCGGGGAAGTTGCTCATGGGGTGTTCACCGTCCTGGTGGCGTTCTGGGGGCTGGGGTCTAGGCGGTGCGTGGTGTGGCCGGGCCGGTCAGGCACCGGTGCCGCCGCCTCCCGGAACACCCGATGCGTGCGTGATGATCTCGTCGATGAGACCGTACTCCTTGGCTTCTTCCGGGGTGAACCAGCGGTCGCGGTCGCCGTCACGGATGATCGCCTCGACCGACTGGCCCGAGTGCCGCGCGGTCAGCTCGGCCATGCGCCTCTTGGTGCGCAGCAGGTACTCGGCCTGGATCTTGATGTCGGAGACCGTACCGCCGAGGCCCGCGGAGCCCTGGTGCATCATGATGTCGGCGTGGGGCAGCGCGAAGCGCTTGCCGTCGGCACCGCCGGTGAGCAGGAACTGGCCCATCGAGGCCGCCATGCCCATGGCGATCGTGACCACGTCGTTCGGGATGTACTGCATGGTGTCGTAGATGGCCATGCCGGCCGTCACCGAGCCACCGGGGCTGTTGATGTAGAGGTAGACGTCCTTCTCCGGGTCGGCGGCCAGGAGCAGCAACTGTGCGGTGATCTTGTTGGCGATGTCGTCGTCGACCTGCTGGCCGAGGAAGATGATCCGCTCGTTGAGCAGCCGGTTGTAGACCTGGTCGCCGAGGCCACCACCGAAGGAAGGCTCGCCGGCGGCGGAGGGCATCAGATTCGTCACGTATCCACCTGCTCGTCTTACGACGGCGCCGGGCCGTCTCACGTCGTCCTGCCGGAGGCTTGGCGGGGGGCTTCAGGAGACTCCCCTGCCCCCGTATTCATGGACCCTAACGCTCAGGTCCCCCCGGGGAATCCCGGAGATGGGGGTGTTCGCCGGGGGCGTAGAGGCTCCACCCGGGCACCGGTGCGGTTCCCGGGCGTGGCGCGGCCGTCGCCGCGGTGCGGGGGCCGGGCGGCCGTCCCGGTACGCCGACGGGCCCCGGGGGAGGTCCCCGGGGCCCGTCGTACGCGCGTCAGAGGTGCCGCGGGACTCAGCCCTCGGTGTTCTCGTCGGTCTTCTCGGCCTTCTCGGCCTTCTCCTCGGTGGCGGCCTCGGTGGCGGCCTCGGTGGTCCCGGCCTCGGCCGGCGCCCCCTCGGTCTCCTCCTCGTCGTCCAGGTCGACGACCTCGCCGTTGGTGTCCTTCACCGTGGCGGCCTCGACCACGACGGCCAGGGCCTTGCCGCGGGCGACCTCGCCGACGAGGAGCGGCACCTGGCCACCCTCGACGACGGCCTGGGCGAACTGGTCGGGGGACATGCCGGAGGAGGCGGCGCGCCGCATGAGGTGCTCGGTGAGCTCCTCCTGGTTGACGTTGAGCTGCTCCTTCTTGACCAGCTCGTCCAGGACGAACTGGGTCTTGATGCCCTTGACCGCGGCCTCGCGGGTCTCGGTCTCGAACTCCTCGGCGGTCTTGCCCTGGATCTCCAGGTACTTGTCGAGGGTCAGACCCATCTGGCCGAGCTGGTGGTGCTCGAGGTTGTGCTTGCGGGTGTTGATCTCGTCCTCGAGGAGCTTCTCGGGGACCGGGACCTCCACCAGCTCCAGCAGCTTCTCCAGGACGCGCTCCTGGGCCTGCGTGGCCTGGTCGAACTGCTTCATGTTGGCGAGGCGCTTACGGCTGTCGGCCCTCAGCTCCTCCAGGGTGTCGAACTCCGAGGCGAGCTGCGCGAACTCGTCGTCCAGCTCGGGCAGTTCGCGGGCGGCGACCTGGGTGACCTTGACGGTGACCTCGGCCTCCTTGCCCGCGGCGGAGCCACCCTTCAGCTCGGAGGCGAAGGTGGCCTCGCCACCGGCCTCCAGGCCCTTCACGGCGTCGTCGATACCGTCCAGCAGCTCACCGGAGCCGATGGTGTAGGAGACGCCGTTGGCGATGCCGTCCTCGAGGACCTCGCCGTCGACCTTGGCCTCCAGGTCGATGGTGACGACGTCACCCTCCTCGGCGGCACGCTCGACCGGGGAGGTCGAGGCGAAGCGCTCGCGGAGCTGCTCGACCGACTTCTCGACGTCCTCGTCGGTGACCTCGACGGCGTCGACCTCGACCTCGATACCGGAGTAGTCCGGGATCTCGAGGGCCGGGCGGATGTCGACCTCGGCGGTGAAGTTCAGCGTCTCGCCGTCCTTCAGCTCGGTGATGTCGACCTCGGGCTGGCCCAGCGGGTTCAGCTCGGCGTCGTTGACCGCCTCGGTGTAGAACTTGGGCAGCGCGTCGTTGACGGCCTCCTCCAGCACCGCACCGCGGCCGAACCGCTGGTCGATCACGCGGGCGGGGATCTTGCCCTTACGGAAGCCCTTCACCGTGACCTGCTGGTTGATCTTCTTGTACGCCGCGTCGAGGCTGTCCTTGAGCTCCTCGAAGGGCACCTCGACAGTGAGCCGAACCCGGGTCGGGTTCAGGGTCTCCACGGCGCTCTTCACGGTTCGGTCTCCTTGTGGCTGACTTCTTGGTTTCTGCCGGAGCCAGACTGGTCCCGGCGGATCTAGCCGCCCGGAGGAGTTCGTAGGCCGAGTGGGCCGGGACACACGGGCGCGCAGCTTGCATAGTAACCGCAGCCGGTCAGCGCCCCCAAAAGGCGGGCATCGCGACGTCATGAGCCGGTGGTCGGGGTGGCGGGATTTGAACCCACGGCCTTCCGCTCCCAAAGCGGACGCGCTACCAAGCTGCGCCACACCCCGTCTGGTGCGACACGTAGGGTACATGCCCGGACCGTTCCGGGCGGCCGTATTCTCCTGCGCGGCGGGCGCGCCGCCCCGGGTGCGCGACTCGGTGGCCTCGACGGCGGGCGACCCGCTACGATGCCTCCAGTGCCGAGGTCACCGACCTGCGGCGCGGTACTGCGGGCGTAGCTCAATGGTAGAGCCCTAGTCTTCCAAACTAGCTACGCGGGTTCGATTCCCGTCGCCCGCTCTTGTTGACTCAGGGCCAGGTCAGAGGATCATTCCTCCGCCTGGCCCCAGTCATTTCGGCAGCCGGCGTCCAGTCCGCCGTGTCCCCCGCGTGCCCGTTCCTCACCGAGGTGGCGCCGGCGGTGGGAGACCCGGGCCGCGCCAGGGTCAGGGCCGCGAAGGGGGATGATCCGCTCATGCGAATACGCCGAGAGGTCCGCTGGGTCTCGTGGGGGCTGTGGCTCGCGTGTCTGGTGTTCTGCATCTGGTTCTTCGCGGAGGCGATCACGCTGTTCCTGCAGGCCGGGTCCTGGTGACGCGGGCGGGGTACGTACACGATCCGCCGAGCCGGCTACGCGGGTTCGATCCCCGTCGCCCGCTCCGTGCCGCTCAGGGCCGGGCCGGGGTGAGGCCCCCCTGACCCTGATCGTTTTCCGGGCGCGCGGCCCGCGGGGGCCCGGCGGGTCAGAATCTGATCGAGTTGATCGACTCCGCTATCGAGTGCAGGAAGCGGCTGATGGACGGCGCCATGCCGGTCGAGGCGAGGAAGAAGCCGAAGAGGATCGCGACGACGGCGGGGCCGGCCTTGATGTTCCCCCCTCGGACCAGCACCACGAGGATGATCGCCAACAGCAGCACCACGGACAGTGAAATGGCCACAACTGATCCCACCCTCGGTCGGTCCGCTCTCCCGGCCCGGAGGTACGGCCACGCACCCCCGCCAGGACCATCGTGCCACCAACCCGGCCTCCTTATGCGGGGTGTGACAGAACGTCGGGCGGCGGACCGTCGCGGGCGACGTCCCGCACGGCAATTCGAGCGGCCCGGGCACACGACTCCCGGCGGAATTCCCCGACTTCGTTTCCGTGTCCACGCATCCCGCGCGCAGGTAATTCGAATTGGGGACGCGGAGGCGACGCATGCCCCAATTAGTCAGCATGAATCGGGACATCACGGGTGAACAGATGGCATCCACGGGCGCACCACCACGTCAACAGGGGTGACACGTTCCGCCCATCAGTGGGTACCCGTGGGTGAAAACCAGGAATGACTGCGGGCGTTTTACGGAATGCCGCAGACGACGCTAGGGTGCCTGAGATGTTTGACGCCGCCTCGTCCCACGGCCAGAACCGCAGGCCGCTCCCCCCGGCACAGCCGCCGGCTGACGGAGTGCCCGGCCCGCGTACCCCGGTGAGCGCGCAGGAGCGGCGGACGCGGGCGGACAGACCCGGCCGGCAGCGTGACGCGTTCTTCGACAACGCCAAGTACCTGGCCATCGTGCTGGTCGCGATGGGGCACGCCTGGGAGCCGCTGAAGGGCGACAGCCGGATCCTGGAGGCCGTGTACACCGTCGTGTACTCCTTCCACATGCCGGCGTTCATCATCATCTCCGGCTTCTTCTCGCGCAGTTTCGACATGCGCCCCGACCGGCTGAAGCGGCTGATCACCGGGGTCGTCGTGCCGTACGTCCTGTTCGAGTCGGCGTACCCGCTCTTCAAGAACCTCGTCACCGGCTCCCACGAGGAGATCACCCTCCTCGACCCCTGGTACCTCACCTGGTTCCTGGTCGCCCTGTTCGTGTGGCGGCTGACCACGCCCGTCTGGAAGCTGGTGCGCTGGCCGCTGCCGCTGGCCCTCGGCATCGCCATGCTGGCCACCGTCTCCCCGGCCATCGGTGACGACCTCGACCTCCAGCGCGTCCTCCAGTTCCTGCCCTACTTCGTGCTCGGCCTGTGCATGCGGCCCGAGCACTTCCACCTGGTGCGCCGCCGTTGGGTGCGGACCGCCTCGGTGCCGGTGTTCGCGGCGGCGCTGGCGGTGGGCTGGTGGGCGGTGCCGCGGATGAACACCGCCTGGTTCTACCACCGTGACGCCGCGCAGGAGCTGGGCGCCCCGTGGTGGTGCGGCCCGGTGATGACGCTCGCGCTGATGGGCTGCTCGCTGCTGCTGACGGCCTGCTTCTTCGCGTGGGTGCCGAGCCGGACGACGTGGTTCACCGCACTCGGGGCGGGCACCCTCTACGGCTATCTGCTGCACGGCTTCCTGGTGAAGCTCGGCGGCTACCGCGGCTGGTTCGAACAGCCCTGGCTGCACCGCCCGTTCGGTGAGATCGCGATGACCGTGCTCGCCGGTGCCGTCGTCACGGTGCTGTGCACCCGGCCCGTGCAGCGCGTGTTCCGCTTCGCCATGGAGCCGAAGCTGGAGTGGGCGTTCCGGCAGGACGCGGCGGCCCAGGCCCGCGAGCGGCAGAAACAGCGGGAGACGGTCAGCGTCTGACACCCGGGGCCGTCGGTGTCTTGACGCCCGAGAAGTCCAGCGTCCGACGTGCGAGACGGTCGGGGTCCGGACCGGTCCGTCCCCGGCCCGTTCACCGATCCGTCCCGAGTCCCGTCCCGGCCCGCTCACCGCTTGCTCCCGAGACCCGGCCCCGCTCACCGCTCCGCTTTCGGCTCCGTTTCGCGTTCCGCTTCCGCGTCGGCCCCGGGTTGCGGCCGGGGTTCCGGGCCGAGGAGGGCGCGCATGCGGGCGTACTTCGCGGTCAGCCGTGCGCGGGTCGGCCCGTCGAGGGCCGCGAGGCGGCGGGGGTCGGCGTTGTGCGCCAGGTCCGCCTCCTTCACCAGCCGCGCGCCCGGCGTGGCGAGGATGCGGCGCGCGTAGGCCTCCGGCGGCTCTCCCCGCCGCCTGGTGAGGGCGCGCACGATCGCCTTGGTCCGCGGGGACAGAGCGGCGTCCGCCAGCCACTCCTCGCTCAGCGCGTCGTCCTCCACGGAGTCGTGCAGCCAGGCCGCCGCGATCTGTTCGGCGTCGCCGCCGCGGGCGCGCACGCCCTCGGCGACGGCCGCGAGGTGTTCGGCGTAGGGCCGCCCCGCCTTGTCGGTCTGCCCCTGGTGGGCGGTGCGCGCGAGGGCCTCGACCTCGGCCGGAGTGAGCTGGGTCATGGCCCCAGTGTCCCCCGGGGCCCGCGCGCGGCGGTGCCGGGGCGGCGGTTCAGCGGGCGCTCACCGTGGCCTCGTGGCAGATCAGCAGCAGCGCCCGGTCGTCGTTGACGTCCTTGGCGACCGCCTCGATGAGGTGCCAGGCGGCGCCGTGGAAGCCGCCGGCGACATAGCGGTCGGCCTCGCCGGTGAGCCGGTCGATGCCCTCCACGATGTCCCGTTCGGAGGTCTCCACCAGGCCGTCCGTGAACAGCATCAGCACGTCGCCGGGCCGCAGCGAGCCCTTCACGGGGTCGAACTGGGCGCCGTCGTACACACCGAGCAGGGGTCCCTCGGCGACCTTCTCCTCCCAGCGTCCGCTGCCCGCGCTGAGCTGGAGCCCCGGCGGATGGCCGGCGGAGTACAGCTCGTAGTCCCCGGAGTCGAGGTCCAGGACGAGGTGGATGGAGGTGGCGAAGCCCTCCTCCCAGTCCTGGCGCAGGAGATAGCCGTTGGCGGCGGGAAGGAAGGCGTGCGGGGGCAGGGAGCCGAGGAGGCCGCCGAAGGCGCCGGACAGCAGCAGGGCGCGCGAGCCGGCGTCCATGCCCTTGCCGGACACGTCCGTGAGCACGACCTCCAGGGTCCGGCCGCCGTTGGTGCGGGCCGCGACGACGAAGTCGCCGGAGAAGGACTGGCCGCCGGCCGGGCGCAGCGCCATCTCGTGGTGCCAGCCCCGCGGCAGTCCGGGCAGCTTGCTCTGTACGCGGATCCGCTCGCGCAGGTCGAACAGCATGGTGCCGCCGCGCCGCCAGGGCACGCCGACGCGGCTGCGGAACTGCGCGGTGAGCAGCCCGAAGAAGCCGCACGCGGCGACCACCAGGACGATGCCCGGGGTGACCCGGGAGGGGCCCTCGGTGTACGGGCCGAGCCGCACCGACTCCACGATCAGCGCGGTGGCCGCCGCCGCGTACAGGCCGAGCAGGCTGGCCGGGCGCAGCAGCAGGCCGCCCGCGACGATGGGCAGCACCAGGGTGGCCGGTGAGCACCACACCGAGTCGACCAGGGTCATGGCCGCGAGGAGCGGGACGGTCAGCAGCAGTCCGGCGAAGGCGATCCAGTCGGAGCCGTCGCCGCGGAAGTAGTCCACGGCGCTTCTGCGCAGCCCGACGCGGGCCCGGTGCCACTGCATCTTCCACCGGGCCGTGAACGTCTCGGCCTTCGCGCGCCGCGCTCGTCCTGCTGCCATTAGTCCGGGACCCTATCCAGCGGACCGGCCGCTTGGCACGGGAGGTCCCACTTGTCCCCCGTGGGAGGCTCCGCTTCGCCGCCGCCGCGTGGTGCGTGCCCGGAGGATATTCGCTGGCCCGTCCCCTGACGCCCTGATAGGCATGGCCCATGGGGACTGACCACGGAACCGGGCCGAGGGTGCTGCGCGAGGACGAGTGGGACCGGTGGTACGACGCCTTGTACCGGTCCTTCGGTTCGGGGCCGGCGTCGGCCGAGGAGCGGGCGCTGGACCGGTCCGTGACCGAGTTCGACCGCTCTCTGGCCGTCTGGGACGGGGACGCGGTCGTCGGCACGGCGGGGGCGTTCAGCTTCCGGATGACCGTGCCGGGCGGGGCCGCGGTGCCGGCGGCCGGGGTGACGATGGTGGGCGTGGCGGCCACCCACCGCCGGCGCGGGGTGCTGACCTCGATGATGCGCCGCCAGCTCGACGACGTCCGTGTGCTGGGTGAGCCGGTCGCGGTGCTGACCGCGTCGGAGCCGGCCATCTACGGCCGTTTCGGATACGGCGCGGCGACCTTCCGGGTCGGCGCGGAGATCGACACGAGCCGGGTGACGGTGGCCGTGCCCGACGGTACCGACGAGGTGCGGCTGCGGTACGCGGACCCGGCCGAGGTCCTGGACGCCTGCGAGGCCGTGTACGCGGCGCTGGTGCCGCGACGGCCCGGCATGCTGGTCCGGCAGCCCGGCTGGGAGCGGGCCGGACTGCTCGACCCGGAGAGCGGGCGCGAGGGCGGGTCGGCGCTGCGGTGCGTGGTCGCCGAACGGGACGGCAGGACCAGCGGTTACGTCCGCTTCCACACCCGCAGCGGCTGGAGCGAGGGCGGTGCCGACGGCACGGTGCACCTGCGGGCCCTGGCCGCGCTCGATCCCGTGACCGAGGCCGCGCTGTGGCGTTTCCTGTTCGGCATCGACCTGATGACGACGCTGTCGGTGCGGTCGCGGCCGGTGGACGACGCCTGGCGGTACCTGGTCTCCGACACCCGCCGCTGCAAGCCGCGGCTGGGCGACGACGCCTACGTGCGGCTGGTGGACGTGGGGCCGGCCCTGTCGGCGCGCACCTATCTGGCGCCGGTGGACGTCGTGTTCGAGGTGGAGGACGCCTTCTGCCCGTGGAACGCCGGGCGTTGGCGGCTGACGGGCGACGCGAAGGGGGCGTGCTGCGAGCGGACGACCGACGCGGCCGATCTCTCCCTGTCCGTACGGGAGCTGGGCGCGGCCTACCTCGGCGGGGTGTCCCTGCTGTCGCTGGCGGCGGCCGGGCGGGTGCGGGAGCTGCGGCCGGGGGCGCTGGCGGAGGCGTCGGTGGCGTTCGGCTCAGCGGTGGCCCCGTGGCTGCCGCACGGCTTCTGACCTCAGTGTCGTTGGCAGCCGGGGCACCAGAAGAGGTTGCGGGCGGCGAGGCCGGCGGTGCGGATCTCGTCGCCGCAGACATGGCAGGACAGGCCGGCGCGGCGGTACACGTACACCTCGCCGCCGTGGTCGTCCACGCGGGGTGGGCGGCCCATCGCCTCGGGGGTGTGCTCCGGGCGGACGGTGTCGATCCGGTTGTTCCGGACGCCCTCGCGCATCAGCGCGGCCAGGTCGGCCCAGAGGGCGTCCCACTCGGCCGGGGTGATGTCCCGGCCTGCCCGGTAGGGGTCGACGCCGTGCCGGAAGAGGACCTCGGCGCGGTAGACGTTGCCGACGCCGGCGACCACCTTCTGGTCCATGAGCAGCGCGGCGATCGTCGTACGGCTGCGGGAGAGCCGCCGGTACGCGGCGCCCGGGTCGGCGTCCTCGCGGAGCGGGTCGGGGCCGAGCCGGTCGTGGACGGCCCGCTTCTCGGCGTCCGTGATCAGCGCGCAGGTGGTGGGGCCCCGCAGGTCGACGTACGCCGTGTCGTGCGCGAGCCGGAGCCGGACGGTGTCCGTCGGCGGGGGCGCGGGGCCGTCACCGAAGCCGACCTTCCCGAAGAGGCCGAGGTGGATGTGGACCCAGTCGGCGTCCCGGAAGCCCAGGAAGAGGTGCTTGCCGTGGGCTTCGGTGGCGGTCAGCTCGGTGCGGTCCAGGAGGGCGGCGGCGTCGGAGAACTTGCCCTGGGGGCTGGTGACCCGCGGGGCCGTGCCGGAGAAGCGGGCGGCGTAGTCCTGCGCCAGCCGGTGGATCGTGTGCCCCTCTGGCACGGTCGCCGTTCCTTCCCCTCCTGTGGTTCCCGCTGCTCCCGGGGGAGCCCTCAGTCCTGCTGCGGGTGGTGGGCGGGGATCGGCGGGAGGTCGCCCGTGGTCTCGTACGCCGCCAGCATGTCGATGCGGCGGATGTGGCGCTCGTCGCCGGAGAAGGGGGTGGCGAGGAAGATCTCGACGAACCTGGTCGCCTCCTCGGTGCCGTGCATGCGCGCGCCGACGGCCACCACGTTGGCGTCGTTGTGCTGGCGGCCGAGCGCCGCCGTCTCCTCGCTCCAGGCCAGCGCGGCACGCACGCCCTTGACCTTGTTCGCGGCGATCTGCTCGCCGTTGCCGGAGCCGCCGATCACGACGCCGAGGGCGTCCGGGTCGGCCGCCGCCTTCTCCGCGGCGCGCAGGCAGAACGGCGGGTAGTCGTCCTGGGCGTCGTAGAGGTGGGGCCCGCAGTCGACGGGCTCGTGGCCGGCGGCCTTCAGCCACTCGACGAGGTGGTTCTTGAGTTCGTAGCCCGCATGGTCGGAGCCGAGGTACACGCGCATGCCACGAGTGTGACACGCCTGTTCCGGGGCAGCAGCCCCGGGTGCCGGGGTGTGGACGGGGCCTTGAGATGTGAGGGACACCATAGAACCTCAAGGAAACCTCAGGTAACAATCCGGATTCAGAGGTTCCCGAATTGGTTGGCCTCAGATTCACTGGACCGACTCGTACACCGCTCGTACGGGCAGCTCCACCTGGCGCAAAGGAAATCCGTCCATGACCCCTGGTTCGGGCCTCCAAGCAGGACTCAAGAACCGCCATCTGACGATGATCGCGATCGGTGGCGTCATCGGAGCCGGCCTCTTCGTCGGCTCCAGTTCCGGTATCGCCACCGCGGGACCCGGCATTCTCCTGTCCTACGCCCTCGTCGGCACGCTCGTCGTGCTGGTGATGCGCATGCTCGGCGAGATGTCCGCCGCCAATCCGACCTCCGGCTCGTTCTCCGCGCACGCCGACCGTGCGCTGGGCCGCTGGGCCGGGTTCTCCATCGGCTGGCTGTACTGGTTCTTCTGGGGCGTCGTGCTCGCCGTCGAGGCGACCGCCGGCGCGAAGATCCTCGAAGGGTGGGTGCCGAGCGTCCCGCAGTGGGGCTGGGCACTCATCGTGATGACCGTGCTGACCGCGACCAACCTGGTCTCCGTCGGCTCCTACGGCGAGTTCGAGTTCTGGTTCGCCGGCATCAAGGTCGTGGCGATCGGCGCGTTCATCGTCATCGGTCTGCTCGCCGTGTTCGGTGTGCTGCCGGGCGTCCACGCCGACAAGGCCTCCTTCGGCAACCTCACCTCGCACGGCGGTTTCCTGCCGCACGGCCCCGGGGCGATCCTCACCGGCGTCCTGCTGGTCGTCTTCTCCTTCATGGGCAGCGAGATCGCGACCCTGGCGGCCGGCGAGTCCGAGGACCCGCGGCGGGCGGTCACCAAGTCGACCAACAGCATCATCTGGCGGATCGGCGTCTTCTACCTCGGCTCGATCCTCATCGTGGTCGCGCTGCTGCCGTGGGACGACGCCTCCATCGCGAAGGACGGCTCCTACGTCGCCGCCCTGAACTCGCTGGGCATCGCGCACGCCGGCGAGATCATGAACGTCATCGTGCTGACCTCGGTGCTGTCCTGTCTCAACTCCGGCCTCTACACGGCCTCCCGGATGGCCTTCTCGCTCGGCGAGCGGGGTGACGCCCCGAAGGCGTTCGCACGGGTCAACGCCCGGGGTGTGCCGATGACGGCGATCCTCGCGTCGGTCGTGTTCGGCTTCGTCGCCGTCTTCTTCAACTACCTGTCCCCGGACAAGATCTTCCTCTTCCTGGTCAACTCCTCCGGCGCGGTGGCGCTGTTCGTGTGGCTGGTCATCTGCTTCTCGCAGCTACGGATGCGCAAGATCATCGAGCGGGAGTCGCCGGACAAGCTCGTCGTGCGGATGTGGCTGTACCCGTACCTGACCTGGGCCACGGCCGCGATGATCGTGGGCGTCCTCGTCTACATGCTGTTCGACACCGAGCACGACGGCCGCGAGACCGTGCTGCTGTCGCTGCTGGTCGCGGCGGTGGTGCTGGTGATCGCCCTGGTGAAGGAGCGGCTCGCCGCGCGCCGGGCGCCCGCGGCGGCCGAGGCGCCGGCCGACAAGGTGTCCATCGGCTGACCCGGCACCACGAGCGGCAGGGCCGCACCCCCCGGCATGTGCCGGGGGGTGCGGCCCTGCCGCGTTCCGGGTGCCTCAGCGCTCGCCGGCGAACTTCCAGGCCGTGGGCAGCGCGCCCATCGCCAGGGCCGCCTTGAGGGCGTCGCCGAGCAGGAACGGGGTGAGACCGGCCGCGACCGCCTGGGACGCCGACATGTGGGCGGCCAGGGCCAGGTACGGCACGCCGACGGCGTAGATGACTGCCTCGCCGAGGATCATCGTGCCCGCCATGCGCAGCGGGGAGCGGTCGGCGCCGCGCCGGGCCAGGGCGCCGACGAGGGCGGAGGCCAGCAGCATGCCGAGGACGTAGCCGAAGGAGACCAGGCCGGCGCCGGAGGCACCGCCCGCGAACCACGGCACGCCGGCCACACCGGCGAGCGCGTACAGGGCGAGGGAGAGGAAGCCGCGGCGGGCGCCGAGCGTGGTGCCGACGAGCAGCGCGGCGAAGGTCTGGCCCGTCACCGGCACCGGGGAGCCGGGCACCTGGACCGAGAGCTGGGCCGCGAGGCCGGTGAGCGCGGCACCGCCGAGGACGAGGGCCGCGTCGCGGACGCGGGACGCGGGGAGCAGGTCGGCGAGGACTGCGCCGGGGCGGACGGTGGCGGTGGCGGTGCTCATGGGGACTCCGCGAGGTGGTGTGGACATGTCGGGACACCGCGACGCTATCCCAGCGTCCGCACGCCGATCACCGTCGGCGCTCGACAAAGGGGGGAACGGCGACTTGGTGTGCTTCGCACAAAGGAGGCCGCCGACACCTGTGCGGGCGTGATACCGGTCACTGAGGCAGGGACGCTCCGCTCACTCCACCACCCGGGCCGGCGACTGTAGGGACCCACCAAAAGCCCCTCGCGTGTCCGTCTCGCCCGTCGGTCGCCGTCTGGGCAGCGCGAAGGCGTTTTGCTAGCTTCGCAGGCATGGTTGCCCAGGCCCGGTACCTCACCTCGCGTCGCTATGTCGACCTGCGACGTCAGGGCACGGCCACCTGTCGCCGTCCCGGATAGGGGCGGGCCGCGGCACGCCCCTGTCCTCCGTGACGTGTCGGCCCCGTTCCCGAGGACGGTTCTCCATGCCCCGTACCGCGGCATCCACCCTTGTCTCCCCCGTTCCGCGTGCCGCCGACAGCGACCGGCGGCGCACCAGCGCCAGTGTCGTGCTGCGCTCCGTCCTGGAGCACGGCCCGGTGGCGCGCAGTACCATCGCCCGGCTGACCGGCCTGTCGCCCGCGTCGGTGACCGAGCACTGTGCCCGGCTCACCGGCCTCGGCCTGCTCCGCGAGTCGGCCGCGCCCCGCCGCTCGGGCGGGGTCGGCCGGCCGCATGTCCCCCTCGACCTGGACGACGCCCGCTTCCTGGTCGCCGGGGTGCACGTGGCTGTGCCGTACACCACGGTCGCCCTGCTCGACCTGCGCGGCCGGGTGGTGGCCCGGCGGGAACTGAAGCATGAACGCACCGATCCCGGGCGGGTGCTGGCGCGGGCCGCCGAGGGGCTCGCGGCGCTGCTCGCCGGGGTGCCGGGCCGGCGAGCGCTGGCGGTGGGGGTGGCGGTCGGCGGCTGGGTGGACCGGGAGACGGGCACCGTGGTCGAGCACGAGCTGCTGGGCTGGCGGGACGTGCCGGTGCGGGAGCTGCTCTGCGCCCGCACGGGTCTGCCGGTCCAGGTGGACGGCCACGCGCGGGCGCTGGTGAACGGGGAGCGGCTGTTCGGGCGGGCCCGGGGCAGCCGCAGCGTGCTGCACCTGTTCGTGGGCAACGTGGTGGACGCGGCCTTCGCCACCAACGACGAGGTGCACCACGGGCCGCGTTCGGCGGCCGGGGCGATCGCCCATCTGCCGGTGCCGGGCGGCACCGAGCCGTGCGCGTGCGGCGGTACCGGCTGCCTCCAGGCCGAGTTGAGCGAGCGGACGCTGTGCCGGCGGGCGCGGGCGGCCGGGGTGACCGATTCGGCCAATCCGATGCACGTGGTGGCCGCGGCGGCGGCCGGGGACGCGGTGGCCCGGCGGCTGCTGGTGGAGCGGTCGCGGGCGACCGGGCGGGCGGCCGGACTGCTGCTGGACGTGCTGAACCCGGAGACGGTCGTGGTGACCGAGGTCGGGGTCATGCACGTCGAGGGCTGCCTCGACGCGTTGCGGGAGGCGGTGGGGACGGCACGTTCGGCGCACGTCCTGCCGACGAGTTTCCCGGACGACGTGCTGGCGACGGCGGGCGGTTCGGTGGCACTGGACATATTGTTCCGGGACCCGCTGGGTGCGTCACCTGAGGCTATTTAATTCAGAAACTCGGAATGTTGACAGGGGCCGTCCATGACCGGGAACATCCTGGTCATGGACCCGCATACGAGCTGTCGCACCTTCTGTTGCTGACACATTGCCGCGCATGAAGCGCGTGTTTCCGTTGCGTGAGTTCTTTTCTTCCGGCTTGCCCTCCCGGAATTCTTCCTGCCTTTCCTTTTTCCCCTCCCAGGGAGTGCTCCCATGCATCGTCGTGTCTTTCTCACCTCCCTGCTCGGCGCGTCCGCCGCCGTGGCGGGTCTCAGCGGCTGCGCCGACGGCGAGGCCACCGCCGCCACCCGGGGCGCGGCCACGAAGCCGCTCGCCGGCAAGGTCCCGGCCGGCACCAGCCTGAAGATCGCCTCGTACCAGAACGTGCAGCAGTTGCAGTTCCGGCTGGCGAAGCTCCCCCGGCTGCCGTTCACGGTGTCGAGCTGGGCGAACATCGGGGCGGGCCCGGACGTGATCAACGCCTTCCGCGCCAGGTCCCTGGACGTCGCCAACAACGCGGGCATCCCGCCGATCCAGGCGCACTACCAGGGCTTCGACGCGAAGATCGTCGCCATCGACGTCACCCGCAGGCCCAACTACCTCTTCGCCACCAAGCCGGGCAGCGACATCCGCACGGTGACGGACTTCCGGGGCAAGCGGCTCGCCTTCTCCCAGGGACAGGCCCAGGGGGTCGTGCTGCTGCGGGCGCTGAAGCAGGCGGGCCTGAAGTACGACGACGTGACACTGGTCCCGCTGACCAGCAACCAGTTCCTGACCGCCCTCCAGTCCGGCCAGGTCGACATCGCCCCGCTCGCCAACAGCCAGGCACCGGCGTACCTGAAGCAGTACGGGGACAAGGGCGCCCACGCTGTCAAGACCGATGTCGTCGACCTGCTCAACCTGCTGTGGGCCCCGCAGTCCGTGCTGGACGACCCGGCGAAGGCCGCCGCGATCGCCGCCTACATCCCCCAGTGGGCCAGGGGCCAGGTGTGGCAGTACGAGCACCCGGACGTGTGGAACGAGGAGTTCTTCGTCAAGACGCAGAACCTCAGCCTCGACCAGGCGAAGGCCGTCACCGCCCTCGCCAACAAGCCGCTGTTCCCGCCCAGTTGGGACGAGGCCGTCAAGTGGGAGCAGGAGACCGCCGACCTGCTCGCCGAGGGCGGCTTCGTGAAGAAGTTCGACGTGTCCTCCCTCTTCGACCACCGCTTCGAGTCCATCGCCGCCAAGGCCGTACCAGAGGAGTACCGGAGGTGACCACCGTGACCACGACGACGACCGCGCCGCCGGCGGCAGCGGCCGGGGAACTCCCCCAGGTCCGCAGACGCCGCCGCCTCTCCCCCGGCCGCCGGCTGCCCGCCGCCCGGCTGGCCGGACCGCTGGTGCTGCTCGCCCTGTGGGCCGGCGCCTCGGCCGCCGGGCAGCTCGACCCGGGCGCGGTCCCCGCGCCCTGGACCGTCCTGCGGACCGCCGGCCACCTGTGGACGGACGGCACACTGCCCACCGATGTGCTGACCTCCCTGGAACGGGCCGGCTACGGCTTCGCGATCGGGCTGACCGCCGGGGTGCTGCTCGCCCTCGCCGCCGGCCTCAGCCGGACCGGTGAGGCGCTGATCGACGGCACCGTGCAGCTCAACCGGGCGATCCCCACCCTCGGGCTGATCCCGCTGTTCATCCTCTGGCTGGGCATCGGGGAAACGTTCAAGATCGCCATCATCGCGATAGTCGTCTACGTCCCGATCTATCTGAACACGCACGCCGCGCTGTCCGGCATCGACAGCCGTTTCGTCGAACTCGCCGAGGTGCAGGGCCTGTCACGGCTCGCCTTCGTCCGCCAGGTGGTCGTCCCCGGCGCGCTGCCCGGGTTCTTCGTGGGGCTCCGGCTCGGGGTGACCGGCTCCTGGCTGGGCCTGGTGGTGCTGGAGCAGATCAACGCCACCAACGGGCTCGGCTACCTGATGTTCCAGGCGCAGAACTACGGCCGGACCGACGTCATCCTGGTCGGCCTGCTGATCTACGGCGTCTTCGGCCTCGTCTCCGACAGCGTGGTCCGTCTGATCGAACGGAGGGTGCTGTCGTGGCGCCGCACACTGAGCAACTGACCCGTCCCGCCGTCCGGCTGAGGGGCCTGACCCGGTCGTTCGAGGGCCGTACCGTCCTCGACGGCATCGACCTGGACCTGCCCGCCGGCCAGTTCACGGCCCTGCTCGGGCACAGCGGCTCCGGCAAGTCCACCCTGCTGCGGGCGGTGGCCGGCCTGGACCACGGGGTGGCCGGCAGCGGGCAGCTCACCGCGCCGCAGCGGGTCTCGGTGGTGTTCCAGGACTCCCGGCTGCTGCCCTGGCGGCGGGTGCTGGACAACGTCCTGCTCGGCCTGGACGGCAAGGACGCCGGGGAACGCGGCCGGGCGGCGCTGGCGGAGGTCGGGCTGAAGGGCCGGGAGCGGGCCTGGCCGGCCCAGCTCTCCGGGGGCGAGGCACAGCGTGCCGCGCTCGCCCGCTCCCTGGTCCGCGAGCCCGAACTGCTGCTCGCCGACGAGCCGTTCGGCGCCCTGGACGCGCTCACCCGGATCCGGATGCACCACCTGCTGCGCGAGCTGTGGAAGCGCCACCGGCCCTCCGTGCTGCTCGTCACCCACGACGTCGACGAGGCGATCGTGCTCGCCGACCGGGTCCTCGTCCTGGACGGGGGCCGGATCGGCCTCGACCTGACCATCGACCGTCCCCACCCGCGCTCCTACCGGGAGCCGGTGCTGGGCGAGTACCGCGAGCGGCTGCTGGCCGCCCTCGGTGTCACGGAGGACCACCGGTGACCACCCGACAGCTCCACCTGAACGCGTTCCTGATGAACACCGGCCACCACGAGGCGTCGTGGCGGCTGCCGGAGAGCGACCCGTACGCGCACGTCGACCTCGCCCACTACGTCGGCCTGGCGCGGATCGCCGAACGCGGCACGTTCGACTCCCTCTTCCTCGCCGACGGCCCCCAGCTCTGGAGCAACCTCGCCCAGCGGCCGGCCGGCGCCCTGGAACCGCTCACCCTGCTGACCGCGCTGGCCACGGCCACCGAGCACATCGGACTGATCGCCACCGCCTCCACGTCCTACAACTCCCCCTACAACCTGGCCCGCAGGTTCGCCTCCCTGGACATCATCAGCGGCGGCCGGGCCGGCTGGAACATCGTCACCACCGCCGGCGCGGAGGCCGCCCGCAACTTCGGCCTGGAGCACGAGCCCGCGCACGCCGAGCGGTACGCCCGTGCCGCCGAGTTCCTCGACGTGGCCCTGAAGCTGTGGGACAGCTGGGAGGACGACGCGGTCGTCGCCGACAAGGCCGCCGGTGTCTGGGGCGACGACAACCGCATCCACCCGCCCCGGCACCGGGGGACGTACTTCAGCGTCGCCGGCGCCCTCAACGTCCCGCGCACCCCGCAGGGCTATCCGCTGCTGGTCCAGGCGGGCTCCTCGGAGGACGGCAAGGCGTTCGCCGCCCGGTACGCGGAGGCCGTGTTCACCGCCCAGCAGACCCTCACCGACGCGCAGGCCTTCTACCGCGACCTCAAGGCCCGCACCCGGCGGGCCGGGCGCGACCCGGAGCAGGTCAAGGTGCTGCCGGGGATCGTCCCCGTCCTCGGGTCGACGCAGGCCGAGGCGCGGGCGAACGAGCAGATCCTCGAGGACCACATCGTGTACGACCACGGGGTGGCCCGGCTGGAGAGCCTGCTCCAGCTTGAGCCCGGCACGCTGGAGCTGGACGCCCGGCTGCCCGCGGACCTGCCGCCCGAGTCGGCCGTCGAGGGCGCCAAGAGCCGCTACACGCTCGTCGTGGAGCTGGCCCGGCGCGACCGGCTCACCGTCCGGCAGCTGATCGGCCGGCTCGGCGGCGGGCGCGGGCACCTCACCTTCGCCGGGACGCCCGAGCAGGTCGCCGACCAGATCGGGACCTGGTTCACCGAGGGCGCCGCCGACGGCTTCAACATCATGCCGGCCGTCCTGCCCTCCGGCCTGGAGGCGTTCGTCGAGCACGTCGTGCCGATCCTGCGCGCCCGCGGCCTGCTGCGCACCGCGTACGGCCCCCGGCAGACCCTGCGGGAGCGCTACGGCCTTCCCCGCCCCGCCAATCAGTACGTGACCCCCGCCTCCTCCCCCGCCCCCGCGCTCGTCTGAAAGGACCCGTCATGCCCCTCGAGATCACCAAGGTCACCGCACGCATCGGCGCCCGGGTCACCGGCGTCGACATCACCCGGCCGCTCGCCCCGGAGCAGGTCGACGCCGTCCGCGAGGCCCTGAACGCCCACAAGGCGCTGGTCTTCGACGCCGGGGACCTGGACGACGCGGGCCAGCAGGCCTTCGCCCGCCACTTCGGCGACCTGACCACCGCCCACCCGACGGTCGGGGCCGTGGACGGCGCCCCGAACGTGCTGCCCGTGGACAGCGAACGGGGCCGGGCCAACCACTGGCACACCGACGTGACCTTCGTGCTGAACCCACCGCAGGCCAGCACCCTGCGCTCGATCACCGTTCCGCCGTACGGCGGCGAGACCCTGATCGCCGACGCGGCCGCCGCCTATCGGGACCTGCCCGAGCCGCTGCGCCGTTTCGCCGACACCCTGTGGGCCGAGCACACCAACGACTACGACTACGCGGTGCCGGAGGAGGAGATCGACGAGGAGCGGGCCGCCCAGCGCGCCCGGTTCACCTCCATCAAGTACCGCACCGTCCACCCGGTGGTCCGCGTCCACCCGCTGACCGGTGAGCGCGGGCTGTTCGTCGGCGGGTTCGCGCAGCGGATCGTGGGCCTGTCGGCCGGCGAGTCCCGGAAGATCCTGGAGCTGTTCCAGGCGTACGTCACCCGGCCGGAGAACGTGCTGCGCTGGCGCTGGTCGGAGCGGCAACTGGTCCTCTTCGACAACCGCATCACCCAGCACTACGCCATCGACAACTACGACGGGCAGCCGCGCCGTCTGCACCGGGTGACCGTCGCGGGTGACATCCCGGTCGGCATCGAGGGCAAAGAGAGCTACTCCGTCGAGGGCGACGCCTCGCACTACACACCCGTGGCGGCGTGACGGCCCGTACACGCTGCGTACGGCGGATGTCCGCATAGTGGGCGGCCCCTTCGCGTGAGCGGACGGGCCGCCCAGACTGGCGGGGTTTTTATCCTTGCTTGACCGGGAGAGCCGCGCCCATGCCCAGCAGCACGACCACGCAAGAGCCGCCGGACCAGCGAACGGACGGCTCCCTCTCCCACGGCCTCAAACAGCGCCATCTGTCGATGATCGCCCTCGGCGGGGTCATCGGCGCGGGCCTGTTCGTCGGTTCCGGGGCGGGGATCGCCGCCGCCGGTCCGTCCATCGTGATCGCCTACGCCCTCTCCGGCCTCCTGGTGATGCTGGTGATGCGGATGCTCGGCGAGATGTCGGCCGCGTACCCGTCCTCCGGTTCCTTCTCGGCGCACGCCGAGCGGGCGATCGGCCCGTGGGCGGGCTTCGCGGCGGGCTGGTCGTTCTGGGTGCTGCTGTGCACGGCCGTCGGCCTGGAGGGCATAGGCGCCGCGCACATCGTGCAGGGCTGGGTGCCGGGCACCCCGCAGTGGGCCTGGGTCGCGCTGTTCATGGTGGTGTTCTGCGGGGCGAACCTGGCCGCCGTGAAGAACTTCGGCGAGTTCGAGTTCTGGTTCGCCGCACTGAAGGTCGGCGCGATCAGCCTGTTCCTGATCCTGGGCGTGCTGGCCATCGCGGGGGTACTGCCGGGCACGGACTCCCCCGGCGCCTCGCACCTGTCCGACTTCCTGCCCCACGGCAACGAGGGTCTGCTGGTCGGGCTGCTCGCCTCGGTGTTCGCGTACGGCGGCCTGGAGACGGTCACCATCGCGGCGGCGGAGTCGGAGGACCCGGTGCGGGGCGTGGCCTCCGCCGTCCGCACGGCGATGTGGCGCATCGCCCTGTTCTACATCGGCTCCATGGCGGTCGTCGTCACCCTCGTCCCGTGGGACTCCAAGGAGGTCGTGGAGAAGGGCCCGTACGTGGCCACCCTGGACCACCTGGGCATCCCGGGCGCGGGCCAGCTCATGAACGTGGTCGTCCTGGTCGCCCTGCTGTCCGCGATGAACGCCAACATCTACGGCTCCTCGCGCATCGCCTACTCGCTGGTCGGGCGCGGCCAGGGCCCGAAGGCGCTGGCGCGGCTCTCCGGCGGGGTCCCCCGGATCGCGGTCCTCACCTCCTGCGTCCTCGGCTTCGTCTGTGTGATGCTCAACTACTGGCGTCCGGACGACATCTTCCGCTGGCTGCTGAACATGATCGGGGCGGTCATCCTGGTCGTCTGGATCTTCATCGCGGTCTCCCAGCTACTGCTGCGGCGCCGGATCGAGCGCGAGGCACCGGACAAGCTCGTCGTGCGGATGTGGGCGTTCCCGTGGCTGACCTGGGCGGCGCTGGCCGGCATGGCCGCGATCTTCGTCCTGATGGCCCGGGAGCCGGACACCCGGGTGCAGCTCTACTCGACCGGCACGATGACGCTGGTCCTGGCGGTCGCCGGTTACGCCTGGCAGCGGGTGCGCGCCCGCCGCTGATCCGGCCCCCTCGCGCACGAGGCCCCCACGGACGACACGTGGGGGCCTTTGTGTTGCCCGGACGTTCTTGTTGCTAGCGTGTACCTGCAAGTGACTTGCAATAAGGTTCCGGAGGGGATCACCCATGCCCGTCTACACGCTGCCCGACCTGCCCTACGACTACTCCGCGCTGGCCCCCGTGATCAGCCCCGAGATCATCGAGCTGCACCACGACAAGCACCACGCGGCCTATGTGAAGGGCGCCAACGACACCCTGGAGCAGCTCGCCGAGGCGCGTGAGAAGGAGTCGTGGGGCTCGGTCAACGGCCTGGAGAAGAACCTGGCGTTCCATCTGTCCGGGCACATCCTGCACTCGGTCTACTGGCAGAACATGACCGGCCCCAAGGACGGCGGCGGCGAGCCGCTGGCCGCCGACGGCGTGGGCGAACTGGCCGACGCGATCAAGGAGTCGTTCGGTTCCTTCGCCGCGTTCCGGACACAGCTCTCCAAGGCCGCGGCCACGACCCAGGGCTCGGGCTGGGGCGTGCTCGCCCACGAGCCGCTGAGCGGACGCCTGATCGTGGAGCAGGTCTACGACCACCAGGGCAACGTCGGCCAGGGCTCCGTCCCGATCCTGGTCTTCGACGCCTGGGAGCACGCCTTCTACCTCCAGTACAGGAACCAGAAGGCCGACTTCGTCGAGGCCATGTGGCAGGTCGTGAACTGGCAGGACGTCGCACGCCGCCACGAGGCCGCCCGGTCCCGCGCGGACGTGCTGCTGCTCGCGCCCTGAGCGGCCGCGGATCGTCCCGCCTCGTGATCGTCTTCTCACCCTTCACGGCGGCGGGCGGATGAAGGGAGGGCCCCGGCGAGGACGTGACTCGCGGGGGCCCTCCTGTCGTGCGGGTCAGGCGCAGGGCACGTTCAGCGAGAGCAGCGCGGTCCGGTCACCGTCGACGTGGATCTCGGACACCGCCGCGTTGCGCAGCCGTGGGAACACCCCGCGGTACTCGGCCAGGGGGATGCCCAGCAGGGAGCAGAGCACGAGTCGCAGCAGAGTGTTGTGGGCGACGACCAGGACGCGCCCGCCGGAGTGGGCGGCGGCGATGCGGCGCAGGGCGGCGGTGCCGCGCCCCGCCGCCGCGCGGGGGTCCTCGGCGCCGGGGAACGGGTGCGCCACCGGGTCCCGGCGGAACGCCTCCGCCGCCCGCGGGTCCTCCACCGCGAACTCCGCGAGCGTACGGCCCTCCACCACGCCGAAGTCGCATTCCCTGAGGTCCGGTTCGCGGTGCGGGGTGACGCCCAGGGTCCGGCAGGCGGGCTCGGCGGTGGCGGTCGCCCGGGACAGGGGCGAGGTCCACACGGCGTCCACCGGGTGCGCGGCGGTCCACCGCCCCAGCGCCTCGGCCTGGGCACGCCCGGTGTCGGTGAGGGCCACGTCGCTGACCCCGGCGTACCGGTTCCGGGCGTGCCAGACGGTCTCGCCGTGACGGGAGAGGAGAAGCGTGGTGGACGTCATGGCCGCCAGTATCGCGGGCACTCCGGTACCGCGCCGCCCGGTCGCTACATCCGGGCCCGCGCGTGGTCGGCCACCGGGCGCGGCAGCCAGCCCCGGGCCTCCAGCTCCGCCACCAGCCGCGCGTACGGCTCGGTGAAGCGGCCGGTGCGGCCGGGCCGCGGTTCGACCGTCGTGCCCGCCCGCACCATGCCCTCCGCCGCCTCGGCGAGAGTCGGCGCCGCCCCCGTGCCGTACGCGGCCAGCGCCGCCATGCCCAGCGCCGGTTCGGTGCGGTCCGGCACCCGCACCGGGCGGCCCAGGACGTCGGCGCGAAGCTGGGTCCAGTAGGCGCTGCGGGCACCGCCGCCGGTCAGGGTGAGGGTGCCGTCCAGGGGGGCGCCCAGGTGGTGGAGGTAGTCCAGGCAGAGGCGCTCGGCGAAGGCCACGCCCTGCAGGAGGGCCGCCCACAGGTCGGCTTCCGACTCCGGGTCGCCCAGCAGCAGCGACGTCGCGTGCGGGGCGTGGAAGGGGAAGCGTTCGCCGGGCGAGACGAGGGGGTAGGCGACGGCGCCCGAGGGCTCGAACGCGGCGGCGCGGGCGTCCAGCGCGGCCGGGTCGGCGCCCGGGAAGCGGGCGGTGAGGACGCCCGCGCCGACGCTGGAGGCGCCGCCGGGCAGCCAGGTGCCGTCCGGCCCGCGATGGTTGTAGACCACGCCGGCCGGGTCGGACACGGGCTCCGTGGCGGCGCCCTTGAGCACGAGTGTCGTGCCCAGCACCGAGTTCCACGCGCCCGGGCGCAGCGCCCCGGCGGCGATCTGGGCGGCGCAGCCGTCGGTCATGCCCGCGAGGACGGGCGTGCCGGCGGGGATGCCGGTGGCGTCGGCGGCGGCCGGGCCGACCTCGCCGAGCCGGGTGCCGGGGCGCACGACGGGCGGGAGGGCGCCAGGGGGCAGGCCGGTCAGTTCCGGCCAGGCGTCGCGCCGCAGGTCGTAGGCGGTCTTCAGGGCGTGGCTGGAGTCGCTGGGCACCCGGTGCCCGACCAGCCGGGCCGTGATCACGTCCGGCTGGTGCGCGACCCGGCCGGGTCCGTGCCGGGCGACCAGCCAGCGGGCCTTGGGCAGCGCCCAGGTGTCCTGGACGGCGAGCCCCGCCGACCGCAGCCGCGCGCCCTCGGCCGCGGCCCGCCGGTCGTCGTACATCAGCGCGGGCCCCAGCGGGCGGCCCGCGTCGTCCGTGAGCAGCACGGTCCCGGACGTGCCGCACACCGCGACCCCGGCCACCGGCGTCCGCACCCCGTCGAGCGCCGCCCGGGCGGCCGTGCGGACCGCCTCCCACCACTCCCCGGGGTCCTGCTCGTGCCGTGTCCCCTCCCGGCGGCCCCGCACGAGCGGCGCCGCCCCCTCGCCGAGCACCCGGCCGTCGGCGGTCACGAGCAGGGCCCGTACGCCCTGGGTGCCGAGGTCGATCCCGAGCCACGCCAACGCCATGCCCGCCTCCCGCACTTAGCGACCGGCCGTGTGAACTTCCCATGCTCCTCCGAGATTTCCCCCTGTTTTCCCCGTGCGCAAGGGATTGACGCTCTTCCGTCCCCGTTACACGCTCTGTTGTCGAGCCGACTCGCACGGTTGACCGCCCGACCCCACCGCCCCACCGACGGAGGTCCCGGATGGACAGGCACGTGCACGACCGCCGACGCTTCCTCGCGCTCACCGGCACCCTCGCCGCCGCCCCGCTGGTCTCCGCCTGCGGCACCGGGTTCGGCGGCGGCCGGCAGGACAAGGGCGGCGGTTCGGCCGCGGACGACGTCACCGGGTCCTTCGACTGGAAGCGGGAGAAGGGCACCACCGTGAAGGCGCTGCTGAACAAGCACCCCTACACCGACGCCCTGATCGCCGACCTGAAGTCGTTCACCGAGAAGACCGGCATCCAGGTGACCTACGACGTCTTCCCCGAGGACAACTACTTCGACAAGCTCACCGTCGACCTGTCCAGCGGGCGCGCCTCCTACGACGTGTTCATGCTGGGCGCCTACATGGTGTGGCAGTACGGGCCGCCGGGCTGGCTGGAGGACCTGGGGCCGTGGATGCGCAACTCCTCGGCCACCGCCGCCGAATGGGACCGGACGGACTTCTACCCCAACCTCCTCCGGGCCGGCCAGTGGTCGCTGAGGGCGGGCGAGCCGCTCGGCCGGGGCGGGCAGTACGCGCTGCCGTGGGGCTGGGAGACCAACGTGGTCGCCTACCACACCGGGGTGTTCCGCAAGCTGGGGCTCAGACCGGCCGAGACCTTCGAGGAGCTGCGCGAACTGGCCGGGGTGATCGAACGGAAGGCGCCCGGCGCCGGGTTCGACGGGATGTACGGGATCGCGGTGCGCGGCTCGCGGAGCTGGGCCACCATCCACCCCGGGTTCATGACGATGTACGCCCGCAACGGCCTGCGCGACTTCACCGTCGAGGGCGGCAGGCTCACGCCCGCCATGAACTCCCCCCGGGCCGTCGCCTTCACCGAGGACTGGGCGGACATGGTGCGGCGGGGCGGGCCGCCGTCCTGGACGTCGTACACCTGGTACCAGTGCTCCAGCGACCTCGGGGCGCAGAAGGCCGGGATGCTGTTCGACGCCGACACGGCCGCGTACTTCCAGGCCGTGAAGGGCGCGAGCCCCGCCTCCGGGCGGATCGCCTTCCATCCGGGGCCGAAGGGGCCGGACGGTTCGCTCGCCACCAACATGTGGGTCTGGTCGCTCGGCATGAACGCCAGGAGCCGGCGCAAGAGCGCCGCCTGGCTGCTCCTCCAGTGGGCCACGGGCCGGGAGCACCTCCGCAGGGCCGCCCTCACCGGCCACCACATCGACCCCGTGCGCAGGTCGGTCAGCCAGGACGGCGCCTACAAGGACCGGATGCGGCACCTCCCCGGCTTCCTGGAGACCTTCGAGACGGTCGCCGGCCGGACACGGATCCAGTTCACCCCGCAGGCGCAGTTCTTCGACACCACCACAAGCTGGGCGGCGGCCCTCCAGGAGATCTACGGCGGGAAGGACGCCCGGTCCGTGCTGGACGGGCTGGCCGGCGACCTGAAGGCGAAGGCCGGCTGATGCGCCGGCGCCCGGCGCTGCGGCCGTACCTGCTCGTCCTGCCGGCGCTGCTGCTGACCTGCGGGATCCTCTACCCGTTCGCGCTCGGCCTGTACTACACCCTGTTCGACTTCTCGGCGGCGAAGCCGCAGCCGGACCTGGTGCGGCTGCACAACTACGGGACACTCCTGAGCCAGGACGCCTTCTGGAACTCGGCCTGGGTGACCGTGCTGTACGCGGTCGGCGCGGCCGGTGCGGAGACCGTGCTCGGGGTGGCCGTCGCCCTGCTGCTGCACCGCTCCTCGCCGGTGGGCCGGGTCCTGGAGAAGATCCTGATCCTGCCGTTGATGATCGCGCCGGTGATCGCGGCGATCATCTGGAAGCTGATGCTCCAGCCGTCCGTGGGGGTGGTCAACCACCTGCTGCGGCCGTTCGGTCTGGGCGGGGTGCAGTGGACGGACACGCCGGCGGGCGCGCTGCTGTCGTCGATCGCCGTGGACGTGTGGGTGTACACCCCGTTCGTGGCGGTCCTCGCGCTGGCGGGGCTGCGGTCGCTGCCCGGCTCCCCGTTCGAGGCGGCGGCCGTGGACGGGGCCGGCCGGTGGTACACGCTGCGGCGGCTGACCCTGCCGATGCTGTGGCCGTACGTCCTGGTCGCGGTGATCTTCCGGTTCATGGACTCGCTGAAGGTCTTCGACATCATCTACGCCCTCACCGAGGGCGGCCCCGGCGACTCCACCATGGTGCTCCAGATCCGGGCCTATCTGGAGGCGATCCGGTTCCAGCGGTACTCGTTCGGGATCAGCTACACGATCGTGCTGTGGGCCGTGGTGTACCTGGCGGCGATGGTGCTGGTGCGGCGGCTCGGGCGGATCCAGCGCGGGGCGGCGGAGGTGTCCGGGTGAGAAGACGCCTGCCGGGGTGGCTCGCGGACGCCGCCCTGATCCTCTACTTCCTCTTCGCGCTGTTCCCGGTCGCCTGGATGGTCATCCTCTCCCTGAAACCGGCCGACAAGCTGTTCAGCACCTACTTCTCCTTCACGCCGACCCTGGAGTCCTACCGGACGGTGCTGGGCGACAGCGAGGGCATCCCGTTCACCCGGTTCTTCGTCAACAGCCTGGTGGTGTCGGTGGGTGCGGTCGCGCTGTCGCTGGTGGTCGGGCTGCCGGCCGCGTACGCCTCGGCGCGCTGGCGGTTCAAGGGCTCGGAGAACCTGATGTTCACGCTGCTGTCGTTCCGCTTCGCCCCCGAACTCACCGTCATCATCCCGCTGTTCGTGCTGTACCAGAAGCTGGGCCTGTTCGACACGTACGTCGGCATGGTGTGGGTGCTGCAACTGGTCACCCTGCCGCTGGTGGTGTGGATCATGCGGTCGTACTTCGCCGACCTGACCCCCGAGCTGGAGCAGGCCGCCCTGCTCGACGGGTACACACGCCGGCAGGCGTTCCTGCGGGTCGCCCTGCCGCTGGTCGGGCCGGGGGTCGCCGCCGTGTCGCTGCTGGCGTTCATCTTCGCCTGGAACAACTTCGTCTTCCCGCTGATCCTCACCTCCCACGAGGCCCAGACGGTGACCGTGGGCGCACTGTCCTTCCTCGGCGGCGACCGCCCCCGCTACAACCTCACGGCCGCCGCCGCACTCGTCTCCGTCGTCCCGCCGCTGCTGCTGGCACTGACCATCCAGCGCTACCTGGTGCGCGGGCTGTCGTTCGGGGCGGTCAAGTCATGAGCATCACCCTGCGGGACGTGCACAAGGCGTACGGCCGGACCACCGCCCTGGACGGAGTCCGACTCGACGTACGGGAGGGCGAGTTCTTCTGCCTGCTCGGGCCGTCGGGGGCCGGCAAGACGACCACCCTGAAGACGGTCGCCGGGCTGGAACGGCCGGACGCCGGCACGGTCGAGATCGGCGGCCGGGACATGCGGGACGTGGAGCCGTACGACCGGGGCGTGGCCATGTGCTTCGAGAGCTACGCCCTGTACCCGCACCGGTCCGTGTACGACAACCTGGTCTCGCCGCTGCGCTCCCCGCGTCACCGGCTGCCCGCCGCCGAGGCCCGCGACCGGGTCGGTGCCGTCGCCGAACTGCTCGGCATCAGCGGCCTGCTGGACCGCTCGCCCGGACAGCTCTCCAACGGGCAGCGGCAGCGGGTCGCGCTCGGCCGGGTGCTGGTCCGCCCGGCCCGCGCGTTCCTGCTGGACGAGCCGCTGTCCCACCTCGACGCCAAGCTGCGCCAGCGGATGCGGGCCGAGCTGAAGGCGCTCGGCGCCGTCCGGCGCACCACCACCCTGTACGTCACCCACGACTGGGTGGAGGCGCTGGCGCTGGGCGACCGGATCGGGGTCATCCGCGACGGCCGGATCGTGCAGACCGGCACCCGGGAGGACATCTGGTACCGGCCGTACGACACCGAGGTCGCGCGGGCCTTCGGCCGGCCCCGGATCAACCTGCTGCCCGGGGTGGTCACCGAGGCCGGGGACTTCCGGTCGGCGGACGGGGCGCTGGCCCTGCCGCTGCCGGTGCGGGTCGCGGCCGGCACCGGGGTGCTGGTCGGGGTCCGGCCCCGGGACGTGTCGCTGACCGGCGGCGGGCACCGGATCGCCGGGACCGTGTACGTCACCGAGGTGCTCGGCCGGTCCGTGGAGGTGACCGTGCGGATCGGCGCCCAGCACCTGTCGTTCGTCGCGGCCCGGGGCGACGCGGCCGGACTGCGTCCCGACGACCCGGTCCGTCCGGCCGTCCGGCCTGAGAACCTCCTGGTGTTCGAGGCCGACCGGCCACAGTGCCCAGGACGACGGATAGAGCAGAGATGACCAGCACCGGTGCACAGCAGGGACCCGCGGCCCGGCAGGCCGCCCTGGCCGAACGCGTCCTCGCCGAGGGCTCGGCGTCCGCCGCCGAACTGGCCGAACGGTTCGGGGTGAGCCTGATGACCATCCACCGGGACCTGGACGAACTCGAACGGCAGGGCATCGTACGGAAGTTCCGCGGCGGGGTGACCGCGCAGCCCTCCGGGGTGTTCGAGTCGAACGTGCAGTACCGGCTGAAGACGATGCGCGCGCAGAAGGCCGCGCTCGCCGGGCACGCCCTGGAACACATCGAGCCCGGGATGGCGATCCTGCTCGACGACTCCACCACCACCCTGGAGATAGCCCGCCGGCTGCGGTCCGGCGAGATCACCCCGCTGACCGTCGTCACCAACTTCCTGGAGGCCGTCAACCTGCTCGCCGGCCGGCGGGGCATCCACCTGGTGGTGCTCGGCGGCGACTACGACCGGCTGCACTCCTCCTTCCTCGGGGTGTCCTGCGTGGACGCGGTCGGGCAACTGCGCGTCGACGTCGGGTTCGTGTCCACCTCCGGTGTGCACGGCGGCCACGCCTACCACCAGGAGCAGCACATCGTCTCCGTGAAGCGGGCCATGCTCGACTCGGCCGCCCGGACCCTGCTGCTGGCCGACCACACCAAGCTGGGCCGGGTCGCCCTGCACCGGGTCGCCCCGCTCTCCCGCTTCGACCTGCTGCTGGTCGACGACGGCGCCGGTCCCGAGGGCACTGCGCGACGACCTGGACGAGCACCACGTGCGCTACGAGGTGTGCGCCACCGGCACGAAGGAGGGCGATGACCGCGCTGGAGTTACGTGAGCTGCGCAAGACCTACCGGCCGCGGGGCCGCCCGCCGGTGGAGGCGGTCCGCGGCATCGGGCTGCGCCTCGGCTCCGGGGAACTGCTCGGCCTGCTGGGCCCGTCGGGCTGCGGGAAGTCCACGACCCTGCGGATGATCGCGGGCCTGGAACCGGTGACCGGCGGCGACATCCTGGTCGGCGGCACCTCCGTGACGGACCGGCCGGCCCGGCGGCGGAACATCGGGGTCGCCTTCGAGAACTACGCCCTGTATCCGCCGCTCACCGTCGCGGAGAACCTGGCGTTCGGACTGCGGGCCCGCCGCGGGAACGACCGGGACGCCGTGCGGCGCCGGGTCGCCCGGATCGCCGAGCGGGTCGGCCTCACCGACGTCCTCGACGCCCGCCCGGCCGGCCTGTCCAGCGGGCAGAAACAGCGCGTGTCGCTGGCCCGCGCCCTGATCCGGGAACCGGACGTCCTCCTGCTGGACGAGCCGCTGTCCCACCTGGACGCGGCGCAGCGCGACACCACCCGCCGCGAACTCAAGCGCATCCAGCGCGATCTGGGCCACACCACCATCCTCGTCACCCACGACCAGGAGGAGGCGATGTCCCTGGCCGACCGGATCGCCGTCATGCGGGACGGCGTCATCCAGCAGGCCGGCACCCCGTACGAGATCTACGACCGCCCCGCCACCACGTTCGTGGCGGACTTCGTCGGCGAGCCCGCGATCAACCTGCTGCCCGGCATCGCCGGCGCCGACGGCCACGCCCGGCTGTCTGCCGGGGTGCGCGTCCCGCTGCCGGTGTCCGTGCCGGCGGGCCGGCCGGTCGTGGTCGGCATCCGCCCCGAGGACCTCGCCCTGACCGGCGCCGACGGCATCCCCGCCCGGGTCGTCGCCCACGAACCCCTGCTGGAGTCCGGCATCGCCACCCTCGCCCTCGCCGGGGTGGAACGGCGCCTGGTCGTCCTCACCGGACCCGGGGTGCGCCTCGCCCACGACGAACAGGTCCGGGTGGCGGCCGGACTCGTCCATGTCTTCGACGCCGAGACGGGAGACTCCCTGCGATGACCTCCGGTGCTGTACGCGTGGTGGCCGCCGGCGACCACTTCGTCCTGCCGTCCCTGATCACCCGCGCCCTGGCGGAGGCGACCGACTGCGAGACGCGGGAGCTGACGCTCGGCTGGCCGCTGGAACCGTTCGGGCCGGTCGCCGAGGTGAGCGAGGCCAGCGACGCCGAGGAGGAGCTGATCGGCGCGCTCGCCGGCGCGCAGGTCCTGGTCACCCAGATGGGACCGGTCACCGAACGGGTCCTGGAGGCCTGCCCGGCGCTGCGGCTGGTCGTCGTCTGCCGCGGCGGACCGGTGAACGTCAACCTGGACGCGGCCCGGCGATGCGGCGTGCGGGTGTGCTTCGCGCCCGGCCGCAACGCCGCCGCCACCGCCGAGTTCACCGTCGGCCTGCTGCTCGCCGCCCTGCGCCGCATCCCGCAGGCCCACGACCTGCTGGCCCGGCAGGGAAGCTGGGCCGGCGCGACGTACTACACCTACGAGCACAGCGGCCTGGAGCTGGAGGACCTGCCCGTCGGGCTCGTCGGCTACGGCGCGGTCGGCAGCCGGGTCGCCCGGGTGCTGTGCGCGTTCGGGGCGCGGGTGATGGTGTACGACCCGTACGTGCGCGGCGAGGTGCACGGGCTGCGCATGCCGTCCCTGGACGAGCTGCTGCGCCGCTCGGCCGTGATCAGCCTGCACGCCCGGCTCACCGAGGAGACCCGCGGTCTGATCGGCGCCCGCGAGCTGGCGCTGCTGCCGCCGGGCGCGGTGGTGGTCAACGCGGCGAGGGGACCGCTGCTGGACGAGGACGCGCTGTGCGACGCGCTCGGGGAGGGGCGGCTGTCGGCGGCGGCCCTGGACACCTACGCCCGCGAACCGCTTCCGCCGGACTCGCGGCTGCGCCCGCTCGCCGGCCGGGTCGTGCTCACCCCGCATCTGGGCGGGGCGAGCCGGGCGGTGGCGGAGAAGGCCGCGCGGATCGCGGCGGCCGAGGTGGGCCGCTGGGTGCGCGGGGAGCCGCTCGCGCACTGCCTGACCTGAACGGGCCCGGTGACGAGGGCCGACCACAGCCGTGAGGGGTGAGGGGTGTCATGTTCGTCGGGATCGATGTGGGCACGTCCCTGGTGAAGGCCGCGGCCTTCGACCGTTCGGGCCGCGTGCTGGCCGTGGAGGCCCGCCCGGTGGGACTCGACCTGTGCGGCGGGGCGGTAGAACAGGACGCGGGCGAGGTGTACGCGGCCGTCACCGCGGTGCTGGAGGCGCTGACCGCGCGGGTGCCGGAACCCGTGGAGCTGGCCGGGCTGACCGGGCAGGGCGACGGGGTGTGGCTGGTGGACGCGGCGGGACTGCCGGTGCGGCCGGCGATCTCCTGGATGGACGGCCGGGCGCACGGGCTGGTGGACCGCTGGCTGGCGGACGGCACCGTCGAGGCCGTCTTCCGGCGCACCGGCGGCGCGCTGTTCCCGGGCAGCCCCGGTCCGCTGCTGGCCTGGCTGGACCGGCACGAGCCGGCCTGTCTGGACCGGGCCGCGGCGGCCGTGTGCTGCAAGGACATGGTCTTCCAGCGGCTGACCGGCGCCGGGCGGGCGGTGACGGACGTGTCCGACGCGTCGATGCCGTTCCTGGACCCGCGCACCCGGTCCTACGACGACGGGGTGCTGGAGCTGCTGGGCCTGGCCCGCCGGCGGCGGCTGCTGCCCGCGATCGGCGACCCGGCCGCCACCGGCGAGGCGGGCGGCGAGGGGCTGCCCGCCGGGACCCCGCTGGCGAACGGGCCGTACGACCTGGCCGCCTGCGCGCTCGGCGCGGGCGTCACCGCGCCCGGCGACGGGCTGCTGATCGTCGGCACCTGTCTGGCGAGCCTGGTCGTCACCACCGGGCTGGACCTCGGCGGCGAACCGGCCGGCCTGTACATCTCCACCGACCGGCCGGGCCACCGGCTGCGCGCGATGCCCGCGATGGTCGGCACGGCGGCCCTGGACTGGGTGCTGGCCACGACGGGTGCCCGGCACCAGGAGCTGGACGCCCTGCTCGCCGGGGCCCCGCCCGGCTCCTCCGGGGTGCGCGTGCTGCCGTACTTCGCGCCCTCCGGCGAGCGGGCGCCGTTCGTGGAGCCGGGGCTGCGGGCCGACCTGCTCGGGGTGTCCCTGGAGACGCGCCCCGCCGACCTGGTCCGGGCCACCTGTGAGGGCATCGGCTACGCGGCCCGGCACTGCCTGGCGGCGGCGGGGCTGACCGGGACGCTCGCGGTGTGCGGCGGCGGCACCCGCAGCGCGGCCTGGACGCGGCTGCTGGCCGACGTGCTGGGCCGGCCGCTGCGGGTGGTGGAGGGCGAGGTGGGCGCGCGGGGCGCGGTGCTGGCGGCGGCCGGGCGGTACGGCGTGGAGCTGGACGCCGGGGCGTGGACGCGGCCCACCCGGCTGGTCGACCCGGACCCGGACCGGGCGGCGTACTACGCGCGGGGGTACGCGGAGCATCTGGAGCTGCTGGCCGGGGCGCGGGAACGGGCCCGGCCGGGGACCGGGCCCGTCACAGGCGTCACAGGTTGCTGAAGTCGGGGCCCTTGGTGCGGCTGCGCTTGATCTCGTAGAAGCCCGGCACGGAGGCCACGGCGAGCGTGCCGTCCCACAGGCGGGCCGCCTCCTCGCCCTGCGGGGCGGGGGTGACGACCGGGCCGAAGAAGGCGATCTGCTCGCCGTCGGGGCCCGGGACCGCGATGACCGGGGTGCCGACGTCCTGGCCGACCTTCTCGATGCCCTCCTTGTGGGAGGCGCGCAGCTCGGCGTCGAACTCGAAGTCGTCCTGGCCGGCGTGGTCGATCAGGTCGGCGGGCAGGCCGACGTCGGCGAGCGCGCCGGCGATCGCCTCCAGGGTCGGGCCCTCGCCGTTGTTGTGGATGCGGGTGCCGAGCGCGGTGTAGAGCGGGCCGAGAACGTCGGCGCCGTGCTTCTGCCAGGCCGCGGTCACCACGCGCACCGGCGGCCACGCCTTGGTCTCCAACAGTTCGCGGTACTCCTCGGGCAGCTCGTCGAGCCTGTCCTCGTTGAGCACGGCGAGACTCATGAGGTGCCAGCGGACCTCGATGTCGCGGACCTTCTCCACCTCGAGCACCCACCGGGAGGTCATCCACGCCCACGGGCACAGGGGGTCGAACCAGAAGTCGACGGGGGTCTTGCCGGACGGGGTGGCGGTCTTCGACACGGAGGGCTCCTCAGGACGAACGTCGTTTGCCTCGACAACGAGGTCACCGCCCGTCGCATTCCCCGCTGTCCGCCGTCAGGAGCGCATGGCAGGATCGGTCCCGTTCCGCCACCTTCACGCGATCACAAGGGAGTGCCGTCCGTGCCCGGTGAGAATCTGTCCCGCGACGAGGCCCGGGAGCGGGCCGCCCTGCTGTCCGTCGACGGGTACGAGGTGTTCCTCGACATCCGGTCCGCCGTCGGTGACGGCGGCGACGAGCCGCGCACGTTCCGCTCGGTGACCACCGTCCGCTTCCGCTGCGCCGAGCCGGGCGCGGCCGGCTTCGCCGACCTGATCGCGCCGGCCGTGACGTCCGTCTCGCTCAACGGCCGGGACCTGGACCCGGGCGAGGTCTTCGACGGCTCCCGGATCCTGCTGGAGGACCTGGCCGCGGAGAACGAGCTGGTGGTGGACGCCCGCTGCGCCTACTCGCGCACCGGTGAGGGCCTGCACCGCTTCGTCGACCCGGAGGACGGCGAGGTCTACCTGTACACCCAGTACGAGCCGGCCGACGCCCGCCGGGTGTTCGCGAACTTCGAGCAGCCGGACCTGAAGGCGCCGTACCGCTTCGAGGTGCGGGCGCCCGAGGGCTGGACGGTGTGGAGCAACGGCGCCGGTGAACTCGCCGACGGGGTGTGGCGGTTCGCGGAGACCAAGCCGATCTCGACGTACATCACGTGCGTGGTGGCGGGCCCGTACCACTATGTGACGGACTCCTACACGCGCACCCTCGAGGACGGCACGAAGCTGGAGATCGCGCTCGGCGCGATGTGCCGCAAGGGTCTGGCGCCGCACTTCGACGCGGACGACGTCTTCCTGGTGACCAAGCAGGGCCTGGACTTCTTCCACGACCACTTCGACTTCCCGTACCCGTTCGGCAAGTACGACCAGGCGTTCGTGCCGGAGTACAACCTGGGCGCGATGGAGAACCCGGGCCTGGTGACCTTCCGGGAGGAGTACATCTTCCGCGGGAAGGTGACGCAGGCGTCGTACGAGGCGCGGGCCAACGTCATCCTGCACGAGATGGCGCACATGTGGTTCGGCGACCTGGTCACCATGGTGTGGTGGGACGACCTGTGGCTGAAGGAGTCCTTCGCGGACTTCATGGGCACCTTCGCGAACGTCGGCGCGACCCGCTTCCGGGACGCCTGGGTCACCTTCGCCAACCGCCGCAAGGCCTGGGCGTACCGGGCGGACCAACTGCCGTCCACGCACCCGGTCACGGCGGACATCCGGGACCTGCAGGACGCCAAGCTGAACTTCGACGGCATCACCTACGCCAAGGGTGCCTCGGTGCTGAAGCAGCTCGTGGCCTACGTCGGCCAGGACGCGTTCCTGGAGGGTGCCCGGCGCTACTTCAAGCGCAACGCCTACGGGAACACGCGCCTGGGCGACCTGCTGTCGGTGCTGGCCGAGACCAGCGGCCGGGACATGTCGGGCTGGGCGCGGTCCTGGCTCCAGACGGCCGGGGTGAACGCGCTGACCCCGCAGGTGCTGCTGGACACCGAGGGCGGCCGGATCGCCGAGCTGGCGGTGGTGCAGGAGGCGGCCGAGTCGCATCCCGAACTGCGTCCGCACCGGGTCGCGGTGGGTCTGTACCGCGGCACGCCGGACGGCGCGCTGGAGCGGTACGCGCGCGTGGAGACGGACGTGCAGGGCCCGCGGACGGTCGTGGCGGAGCTGGCGGGCGAGCAGGCGCCGGAGCTGGTGCTCGTCAACGACGACGACCTCACCTACTGCAAGATCCGCTTCGACGAGACCTCGCTGGCGACCCTGCGGGCCCGGCTGGGGGCGCTCACCGACCCGCTCGCCCGCGCCCTGTGCTGGTCGGCACTGTGGAACCTGACCCGGGACGGACTGCTGCCCGCACGGGACTTCATCGCTCTGGTGCTGCGCTTCGCGGGCCGCGAGTCCGACATCGGTGTGCTCCAGATGCTGCACGCCTGGGCGGACTCGGCGCTGGTGCACTACGCGGCACCGGCGTGGCGGGAGACCGGCGGCCGGCTGCTGGCGGAGGGCGCGCTGCGGGAGCTGCGGGCGGCCGGGCCGGGCAGTGAGCAGCAGCTCGCCTGGGCGCGGTTCTTCGCGGCCGTGGCGACTTCCGAGGGTGACCTCGGCCTGCTGCGGGAGCTGCTGGACGGCACCACCGGGATCGACGGGCTGGCCGTCGACCAGGAGCTGCGCTGGGTGTTCCTGGAGCCGCTGGCGGCGCACGGGGTGGCCGGCGAGCGCGAGCTGGCGGCCGAACTGGCCCGGGACGACACGGCGTCCGGCAAGCGGCACCAGGTGCGCTGCCTGGCCGCCCGTCCGTCGGCGGCGGTCAAGGCGCAGGCGTGGGCGCAGGTGGTGGAGTCCGAGGCACTGTCGAACGCGCATGTGGAGGCGACGATCGCGGGCTTCGCCCGGCCGTCGCAGCGGGAGCTGACCGCGCCGTACGCGCAGTTGTACTTCGCGGCGATCGAGCGGGTGTGGCGGGAGCGGTCGATCCAGATCGGCATGGACGTGGTGCGGGGCCTGTTCCCGGCGTACCAGGACCGCCCGGAGACGCTGGAGGCGACGGACGCGTGGCTGCGGGAGCACGCGGACGCGGCACCGGCGCTGCGCCGGCTGGTGCTGGAGGCGCGGGACGACCTGGCGCGTGCACTGCGGGCACAGGAGTGCGACGCGGCGGCGGCCGGCCACTGATCCTTGGCCTGAGCCTGCCCGGTGGGTGACCGTTACGAAATCCGGTCAGACCTCACCGTGACCCCTGGTCCGCACCCGATCGGACCAGGGGTTTCCCGTCCCTACTCGGCACCCGAACACCTGACCTTTAGTCCCGTCTTGTCCGTATTCTTCGACGGCCGTGTAACAGCGGTTAGAGGACCGCCCCGGCGCGGGAATCCCCCCGCCATGACGCACGACGCCCCGCTCTCCCCCCGCTCCCCGAGCCACCTCTCCGACGTCCGGCGCCGGGTCCTGACGGCAGCTCAGCTCCGCACCCACGGTGTGACACCGGCCGAGCAGGCCGAGCAGTGCCGACCCGGCGGCCCCTGGCGGGAACTGCTGCCGAACGTCGTCCTGCTGCACCCCGGCCCGCCGACCGGCGAGGAACGGCTGCACGGGGCGCTGCTGTACGCGGCCCGCGCGGCGACGCCGGGCGTCCCCGTCCAGCCGACGTCCCGGTCCCCGCACGGCCCGGGGTACACGGAGGCGGTGCTCACCGGCCCGGCGGCACTCACCCTGCACGGCTTCTCCTGCACCCCGGCGCTGCACGCCCTGGACCGGGTGGACGTCCTGGTCCCGAGGCTGCGCCGGCTGCGTTCCACGGGCTACGTCCGTGTCCTGCGCACCCCCGTCCTGCCGGTGCCGCACCCGGTGTCGGGCCTGCCGGTGGCGCCGGTGCCACGGGCGCTGGCGGACACGGTGGCGCAGCTCACGGACGCGCAGGCGGTACTGCGGCTGCTGACCGAGGCGGTGCGCGGGGGGCACTGCGAACCTGCGGCGGTGGTGCGGGAGCTGACCCGGGCGAAGCTGCTGGGCCGGGCGTGTGTGGTGGACGCGGTGGACTCGCTGGTGGCCGAGGGCCGCTCGGCCGCCGAGGAACGCCTGTACCGGATGGTCCGCGAGTACGGCCTGCCCGACCCGGTGTGGAACGTCGACCTGCGGTTGCCGGGCGGACCGCACCTGGGCGGACTGGACGCCTACTGGCCGGACCAGGCGGTCGCCGTCGAACTGGACACGCGCGCGCCCCGGCCGGGCGGCCGGGCGGACGACGACGCGCTGTGGTCGGAGTACGCCCGCAAGCGCGAGCACCTGGAGCGGCTGGGCATCACGGTCGTGCACACCACCCCGAAGAAGCTCCGGGACTGCCCGGAGCAGCAGGCGGCGGTGGTGCGGACGGCGCTCATGGCGTCCGGCGACCGCGATCCGGCCGCGCACGTCGTGGTGCTGCCCCGGTAGCCGGGGACGGGGATGGCCTCACGGCGCGACGGAGGGCGGTGCGGTCACCGGCGGGTGGCTCGGACGCAGCGAGGCACGCAGCGGCTCCAGCGACGCGCACAGGGCCGTAGGGAACGCGGGCTCCGCGCGCCGCACGTCCCGGCAGCCTCCGGCCGCGCTGTCGAGGAGCGGCACCCATCCGGACTTCCCCGCCCGGAAGAACCAGCGGGCGCCCAGCCGGGACGAGCAGCCGGGCGCCGACGTGTCGTCGCATGCCGGCCCGGTGCGCCACGAGAGGTCCAGCACCAGCCACTCGCCGTCGCACCGCTCGGAGTCCCGGTAGGTGTGGTTCGGCACGTCCGCCGCGAGCACCGCCTGGTCGTAGGAGGCGGCGGTGCACCCGGTCCTCGGCGGGTCGCAGCCCAGCGGCCCGCACCGGCGCAGCGCGGGGGGCTCGGCTCCGTGGCGGGTGAAGTGCGTGTAGTGGTCGACGATCACGTCCAGCCCGCCCAGCGGCTTCGGCAACGTCACCCGCGTGGTGGCGGGCTTCTCCCGCGTGCACCCCGAACCGCGGTCCATCGACGGGGACGAGTAGGTGACCTCCACCCACACGGCACCGTTCACCCGGTCGGTGGCCACGGCCCTCAGGTGACGGACACAGGCCGCCGCGCCACTGGGCACCGGGACGTCGACGCTGAGCGTGCGATCGTCGGCGCCGACGCGGACGGCGGTGACCGAGGAGGGCTGCATCGTGGTCCACGGCAGGTGCGCGCCGGCCCGCCGGCCGCCGCACGCCCCGAGCAGCAGCACGGCGACCGCGCCGAGCAGGGCGGTCACGACCACGCCACGCCGTCTTCCGTTTCCGCCGGACCGTGCGGTCACTGGGCATCCCCCCTGATGCGCCGACACGGCTCCGCCGTGGCGGGCGGGGCCGTGCGCCACGGTACCCGCCCGGTTCCGGGGACGGGTCAGGGGGCCGGGACGGTGGTCAGCAGAACTCCGCCCGCACCACCGCGTCCGGGTCCCCGGTCCAGTCCGCGTTCAGGTTCAGGGCCAGGGAGTGCCGGCCGTCCGCGGTCGTCACGGCGGCCGACCCGGAGCCGTGGATGCCGCCGTCATGGCCCCAGACGTGCACTCCGCAGTCCAGCACGGTCTCCTGGAGGCCGAGGCCGTAGCCGGCGCGGGGCACCTCGGCGCCCTTCACGGTGGTCTTCATCTCCGTGAGCTGCCGCGGCGGCAGGAGCCTCCCGCGCAGCAGGGCGCTGTAGAAGCGGTCCAGGTCGGCGGAGTCGGAGATCATCTCGCCCGCGGCGGAGGCGAAGGACGGGTTGAGGTCCGTGACGTCGTAGGTCGGGCCCGTCGCCGTCTCGGCGAGCTTGCCGTAGGCACGGCTGCTCGGCCGCGGGACGGTGACCCTCGTGCCGGGGACGGAGGTGGCCGTCAGGTGCAGGGGTTCCAGGATGCGGCGGCGGATCTCCGTGGCGTACGGGTGGCCCGTCACCTTCTCGATCACCATGCCGGCCAGGACGTAGTTGGTGTTGGAGTAGTGCCAGGAGGTGCCCGGGGCGAAGTACGGACTGTGCCGCATCGCGATGGCCACCAGGTCCCGCGGGGCGAGGGTGTCGTAGCGGTGCCGCAGGAAGCCGTCCTTGAGGAAGTAGGTGCGGGTGAAGTCCTCGTCCTCCGTGTAGTTGTGGATGCCGCTGGTGTGGTTGAGAAGCTGCCGGACGGTGATCGCGTGGCCGTCGTGGCCGTGGCCGCGGACGACGCCCGGCAGCCACGCGTCCACCGTGTCCTCCAGGGAGAGCCGGCCCTCCGCCTCGAGCTGGAGAAGGACGGTGGCGACGAAGGTCTTGGTGATGCTGCCGACGCGGTAGCGGTCGGCGGCCGAACGCGGCGCGTCCGTGCGGGTGTCGCCCACGCCGGCGGTCGCCGACCAGGTGCCGTGGGCGTCCTTCACGGTGGCGGTCACGCCGGGCACGCCGTCCCGGACGACCGCCTCGACGGCCTCACGGGTCGCGGCGTGGCCGTGCCCGTGGCCCCGGCCGTGGCGGGCGGGGCCGGCCGCCGCCACGGCCGGGGCCGCGAGGGCCACGGAGAGGAGCAGGGCGGCGGTGCCCGCCAGAGTCGTCCGTACGCGCATGTCTTCCCCCAGGGGTGGATCCGGTGTGGTCGCGGGAAAGGACCGCGGCCGGGGCGCGGGGGTTGCGCGGACCGGGCCGGTTGAGTGAGTCTCAGCCCTTCTTGAGCACCAGCTCCGTGTTCCGGTCGGCCGCGTGGCCCGCGAGAGCCTTGTTGGCGCCGGGGGCGTTGTAGGACAGCTCACGGTAGAGCGCGGCGAGGCCCGTCTGGGACAGGTCGGCGTAATCGGTGCGGTGCGGGGCGGCGGCCTCGATCAAGGTCGTGAACACGGAGATCGTGCCGTCTTTGTTGTCGACCAGCTCGATGACCCGGGCGAGCTGGGGGAAGTCGACGTGCGAGGCGGTGGAGATCTCCCAGAAGGAACGGCCGCCGGAGGCCTGGTGCGGGGTGACGACGTTCTTGTGGATGTGGCCGTTCACCCAGGCCAGCACATTGGTGTGGGCGCACAGCACGGAGATCACCTCGGCGCCGCCGTGCCGCTTCTCGCCCGGACGGGCCGGGTCGGGGCGGGTGTTGGTCATCGTCGCGCTGGTGTGATGGCTGAAAACGACGGCGTAGGAGTCGTTGTGCTCCTTCAGCGTCCTGTCGAGCCACTTGAGCTGGGCGGTGCCGATGGAGCCCTCGTAGTGGCCGCCGGCGCCGGTGGTGTCGAGGCTGATGCCGATGACGTCGTCGGAGATACGGAAGGCGTAGTACTGGGTGCCCGAGTCCAGGTTGGCCGAGGAGTAGCCGTGTCCGACCGGGCCGGCGCCCTGGTGGGCGGGGTCCAGATGGGCCTTGAGGTAGTCCCCCTGGGTGTAGGGGGCCCGCTTCTCGTCCGGCGTGACCGGGCGCATGGAGCGGGCGTGGGCCTTGAGGAAGTCGCGGTAGCCGGTGCCCCGGGGGTCCTTCGCGTTCTTGATGGCGTCCTGGAGCTTCTTGGCGTCGGCGGCGGGGACGCTCAGCAGCTTGCGGCCGCCGATGGCCGCCTCGGTGAGGTAGGGGTCGCCGTGGGAGCCGTAGCAGCCGAGCGGGAGGGCGTCGTGGTTGCCGGCGGTGGAGTACCAGGGCAGGTCGAGGCCGGGGCTGCGCACCTCGCGGATCGCGGCGGCCAGGAAGCCCTTCAGGTAGGGGAAACCGAGCGCCTTGTCGTGGTCGCGGGCGCCGGAGCCGGGCTGCCAGTACAGCGGGAGGCCGCTGTTCTGCACGCCCTCGTAGTGTTTCGGGTCACCGGAGTTGGGGGTGATGCGGCCACCGCTCATCACCTTCATGAACCACTCCAGTTCGGAGTGGGCGTTGTTGTCGGTGTTGTCGCCGGTGGTCATCACGAAGTGCAGCGGGGCTCCGGTGACGGGGGCGCCGCGCAGCGCGTTGACCCGCTCCACCAGGGAGACGGCGCCGGGCACGGTGAGGGCCTCGTGCGGGCGCCAGGCGTGCACGTCGTGGGAGCGCAGGTACTCCAGGCGCAGCGGGTGCTGGACGTCCATCAGATGCAGGTCGGTGAACTGCACGAACGCGGCGAGGGCCGTACGGCGGGCGGCGCGGCCGGACCGGGGTGCCGCCAGTTCGGTGCGCACGACCCGCTGCCAGCCGGGCCCGTCGCCGAGGCGGCGGTAGCCGGAGCTGTTCCGCGGGGTGGCGACGGAGGCGACGGTGGTGCCCTTGGTGAAGGGGGTGAGCGGGGTGGTGGCGGCCTGCCGGGAGTGGGCGACGGGCGTCTGCGCCCCCGCCCCGGCGGGGGTGGTGGCGGCCTGGCTGTCGGTGGGGTGGAGGGCGTAGCCGGCGCCCGCGGAGAGCGAGACCGCTCCGGCGGCGGCGAGGACGGTGCGGCGGTTGACCCCCGCGGCAAAGGCGGCGACAGAGCGTGTGCGCGACATGGCGCGATCTCCCCGGGTGCGAACGCGTCGGCAGTGGTCGCGGGCCGTCACGGACGCGAACGCCCCGCTCACCATGGATCGTTGGCAGCGGGAATGACCTGCGCGTGAACGCGGTGGCAACGCGTGACGCCGATCACCGTACGTGGATCACGGGGTACCGGGCGCGGTCACGAAGTGGATCGCGGGCCGCCGGAGACCGGTCACTCCCCGTTCATCTCCCGGGGCAGGAGGAGGTCTTCGGACCGGGACCGGCCGAACCGGCGCGCGCGGCCGGGGCGTTGGCCGTCGGCGGTCTCGCCGTCGCGGACGGTGCGGTGGGGGTGGCCGCCGACGCGGGGAGGGCTGGTCACCTCGGCGCGACCTGCTCGCCTGCACCGACGGGCTGGGGGTGTGGCTCGCGAGCAACGGGCTGACCGGGGCCCATCCGGCCGGCGCGGAGGCGCTGCGCCATCTGTGCGCGGCACGCGAGGCGCTCACGGCCGCGGTCGACGGGTCGCCGCAGCAGGCGGCGCCGCTCGTGGACGCCGTCCTGGCACACGGCCGGATCCGGGCCCGGCTCACCGCCGAGGGCCCCACCGAGGAGCCCGAGTTCGCCGACCCGTCCTGGGGACCGGCCTGGCTGGCCGCCCGCAGCTATCTGGACCTGCTGAGCCGGGCCCCGGAACGCATCCGCGTCTGCTCCGGCACCGGCTGCGTCCTGCACTTCTTCGACACGTCCCGCAACGGCACCCGGCGGTGGTGCTCGATGGCCGCGTGCGGCAACCGGGCCAAGGCGTCCCGGCATTACGCCCGCTCCAAGGAGAACTGAGGAGATCCCGGCCGGACCGGGACGGACCGTCGCACATCCCATCGCGGGTTTTCCCCATACATTCATATCGATTCGGTCAACGGACCCCAAAACAAGGGCCCTTGGGTGAAGCTGAGCGCTCTCGTCCGCTCGTTCCTTTACCTGAGGGATGCCGATGACCCACACGCCCGAGCGTGATCCGATACCCGGCCCGAGACGCCTGACCCGCATAGCCCTGGCCGTGGGTGTCGTGGCCGCTCTCTCCGCGGCCGGACCGGTACCGCTGGCCCTCGCCGCGGACACGCCGCCCGCCCCGGCCACCACCGGCCCCGGCGTCAAGTCCGCCGACGACAAGCTCGGCCCCGACGACGCCGCCCTCCTCGCCGACGCCAAGGCCGACGGCGACAAGACCGTCACCATGATGATCGCGACCTCGCCCGGCAGGACCGAGCAGGTCGCCGGAGAACTGGACGCGGTCGAGGGCGGCCTGGTCGGCCGCACCGACGACAAGCTCGGCTACGTCCGCGCCACCGTCCCCACGGGCAGGGCGGAGACGGCCATCGCCGCCGCCGCGAAGCTGTCCTCCGTGCGGGCCATCGACCTCAAGCAGGAGATCCCGCTCGACGACCCGGCACCAGCACCCCACGGCGCCAAGTCCCCCGCCGGCAAGGCCGCTTACCCGGGCCCGGACCGCGGCACCCCGACGGAGAACCCGTACAACCCGTCCTTCGAGACCGGTGCCGTCGACTTCGTCGCGGACCACCCGAAGGCCGACGGCCGCGGCGTCACCATCGGCATCCTCGACTCCGGCATCGACCTCGGCCACCCGGCACTGCAGAAGACCACCACCGGCGAGCGCAAGATCGTCGACTGGGTGACCGCGACCGACCCGGTCACCGACGGCGACGGCACCTGGCGGCGGATGACCACCGCCGTCTCCGGGCCCTCCTTCTCCGTCACCACGCCCACGCAGGGCACCGAGAAGTTCACCGCGCCCGAGGGCTCGTACAAGTTCAACTACATGTACGAGTCCGCCACCGCCGGCGGCGACGAGAAGGGCGACCTCAACCGCGACGGCGACACCACCGACGCCTGGGGCGTGCTCTACGACCCGGCCGCCGGCACGGTCCGCGTCGACACGAACGACAACCTGGACTTCACCGACGACACGCCGATGAAGCCCTACAAGGACGGGTACCAGGTCGGGTACTTCGGCACCGACGATCCGGCGACGGACGTCGCCGAACGCGTCCCCTTCGTGGTCGAGACCCGCAAGGACGTCGTCTACAACTCCTCGGGCGCCAAGGCCGACTACGTCAACATCGGCGTCATCGAGTCCGAGCACGGCACCCACGTCGCCGGCATCACCGCCGCCCACGGCCTGTTCGGCGGGAAGATGAACGGCGCGGCCCCCGGCGCCAAGCTCGTCTCCTCGCGGGCCTGCACCTGGACCGGCGGCTGCACCAACGTCGCCCTCACCGAAGGCATGATCGACCTCGTCACCAAGCGGGGCGTCGACATCGTCAACATGTCGATCGGCGGCCTGCCCGCGCTGAACGACGGCAACAACGCGCGCGCCGAGCTGTACACCCGGCTCATCGACACCTACGGCGTCCAACTGGTGATCTCCGCCGGCAACTCCGGCCCCGGCGCCAACACCATCGGCGACCCCGGCCTGGCCGACAAGGTCATCTCGGTCGGCGCGGCCATCTCCAAGCAGACCTGGGCCGCCAACTACGGCTCGGCCGTGGAGACCAGGTACGCGATGATGCCCTTCTCCTCGCGCGGCCCGCGCGAGGACGGCGGCTTCACCCCGACCCTGACCGCGCCCGGCGCCGCCATCAACACCACCCAGACCTGGCTGCCGGGCGCCCCGGTCGCCGAGGCGGGCTACACGCTGCCGGCCGGCTACTCCATGCTCCAGGGCACCTCGATGGCCTCCCCGCAGGCCACCGGCGCCTCCGCGCTGCTGCTGTCCGCCGCGAAGCAGAAGGGCATCGACCTGACGCCCGCCGGGCTCCGCACCGCGCTGACCTCGACCGCCGACCACATCAAGGGCGTACAGGCCTACGAGGAGGGTGCGGGCCTCATCAACGTCGTGGACGCGTGGGAGTCGGTCGAGGACGGCGCCTCCGCCCACGACTACACCGTCAAGGCACCGGTCGACACCGCGATGGACGGCGCCCTGAAGACCCCGGGCTACGGCACCGGCCTGTACGACCGCGAGGGCGGCCTGAAGGCCGGGCAGAAGAAGACGTACGACATCACGATCACCCGCACCTCCGGCCCGGACCAGGCGGTCCGGCACGAGCTGCACTTCGAGAACAACGCCGGCCACACCTTCCGGATCGTCGGCGACGACGTGGTGCGGCTGCCGCTGAACCAGCCGGTGACCGTCAAGGTCCGGGCGGCCCCGGCGTCGGCGGGCATCAAGAGCGCGATCCTGGAGGTCGACGACCCGCGGACCGAGGGCATCGACAAGCAGGTCCTCACCACGGTCGTCGTCGCCGACCCGGTCCACTACGCCTTCTCGGCGTCGGACTCGGTGCAGCGCAACAGCACGCGGTCGTACTTCCTGACCGTGCCCGAGGGCGCGAAGTCGCTGGAGGTCGCGATCGGCGGGCTGCGGGACAAGAGCCAGACCCGGTTCGTCGCCATCCACCCCTACGGCGTCCCGTCGGACAACACCGGCACCCCGTACTGCTACAACAACTACCTGGACGGCAACGGCTGCAAGCCGGACGTGCGCGCGTACGCCGACCCGCAGCCCGGCGTCTGGGAGGTCGAGGTCGAGGCCCGGCGCACCTCGCCGCTGCTCGACAACCCCTACCGGCTGGACGTCTCCGTCCTCGGCGCCGCCTTCGACCCCGAGACCGTGACCGTCCCCGAGGCCAAGGCCGGTACGCCGACCGCCGCCTCCTGGAAGGTCACCAACACGTACGCGGCACTGGACGGCAAGCTCATCGGCGGCCCCCTGGGCTCCGCCAAGACGGCCCGCCCGGCCATCAAGGAAGGCGAGACGCAGACCACCACGGTCGACGTCCCGGCCGGCGCCACCTCGCTCGACGTCGCCATCGGCGGCGTCTCGGACGCGGCGGCCGACCTCGACCTGATGGTGTACGACTCCGCGGGCAAGGAGGTCGGCAAGTCCGCCGACGGCGACTCCGAGGAGGCGGTCTCCGTACCGTCCCCGGCCGCCGGCACCTACACCGTCCAGGTCGTGGGCTACTCCGTCCCGTCCGGCTCGACCGGCTACGACTACCGGGACGTGTTCTTCTCCACCGCGCTCGGCTCCGTCACGGTCGACGACTCGGCACCGGTCAAGCTCGGCACGGGCGACTCGGCGACGGTGACCGGCCAGGTCACGGCCGCCGCCGAGGCCCCGGCCGGCCGGGAGTTCTTCGGCCGCGTGCAACTGGTCAACGCCCACGGCACCGTCGCGGGCACCGGCAGCGTGAAGATCGGCAAGGTCACCCCGTAACGAGGTGACACAACCGGGGGGCGGGCGTCCGACGGGACCCCCGCCCCTTTCCTCCACCGCCCCCACCGGCCCCGCCAGGGGTCCTCGCCGGTACGGGCCCGCCCAGCCCCGGCCAGGGGCGCGGCACAGGTCACCGGCCCTGCGGCGCCCGGCTTCCCGGCTTCCCGGCTTCCCGGCTCACCGTGGTCCACGTCCGCGTGCCCCTGCCCCTGCCCCCGCCCCGCGACTTCCCTCGTCCGCCGTGACGTCATGACGTCTCCTTTCAGCGCCGGTCCTGGGACGTGGGGGCGGTGTGGACGTTCGGGGCCACCGTTCGCGGCATAGCGGGTCAGGGGCAGGACGTGTGCCGGGATCCGGGCAGGGTGTCGGTGATCCAGGCGCGGGCGGCGGCCACCTGGGCGTCACCGAGGGCCCACACGCTCGCCTCCTCCTCACCCCGGCCGACCCCGACCACGACGCGCTGTCCCGTGCGCGGCGCCGGCTGCGTGCCGCCGTCCAGCAGGAAGGCGACCTCGGCCGGGCCGCGCGCGGGCTTGTACGAGCGGAGCACGGTCAGCGTGACCCGGCTGGCCGGGGAGTCCGGCAGCCGCCGCACCTTCGCCACGGTGCCCTCCACCACCAGCCGGGAACAGGCCAGCTCGCGTTCCGCGTCCGCCGGGCGCCCGCCGTCCCCGGCCCCCTTGCCCGCGGAGTCGGCGGCGCTCTTGGACGAGCCCCCGCTGTCGTCCGCGCCGCCGCCGGCCCGCGTCACCAGCCAGCCGAGACCGAGGACCAGGGAGAAGGCCGCGGCCCCGGCGAGCGAGCCGAGCGCGATCCGCAGGGCCCGCCGCGCCCCGGGCGGCCGCCCGGCGGGCCTGGTGCGACTCCGGCCACGGCGAGGGACGCCCCCACCCGCCACGCCCCCTCCCGCACCTCCGGGGCCCCCGGCCCCGGTGCTCCCCGCCCCCCGCGCCTCCGCACGCCCGGCCACCGCCTCGCCGGCCACCGCCTCGCCGACCACCGCATCCCCGACCGCCGCACGCCCGGCCACCGCCTCGCCGACCACCGCATCCCCGACCGCCGCACGCCCGGCCACCGCCTCGCCGACCACCGCCTCGCCGACCACCGCATCCCCGACCGCCGCGCCCCCGGCGACCGCACGCCCGGCCACCCGCTCACCGGCCGCCGCGTCCCCGGTGCCCGCAGGCCGAGCCCCGCCGTCCCCGGCCACGGCAGGGCCGGCCCCCGCTTTCCCGGCCACCGAACCCCGGACCCCCGCGCCCTCGCTCGCGCGTTCCCCCGTGAGCGCCTCGGCCAGCCAGTGGAGTCGGTCGCGCAGGAGCGCCACGTCGGCCTCGGCCGCGCGGTGGCCGGTGCGGAAGGCGGGGTCCCGGTGGGCCTCCTCCGGGAGGGGGTCGCCGGTGATCGCGGCCATGAGGGCGTCCATGCCGCCGTACTCCCCGGCGCCGTCCGCGCCCCGCGCACCGTCCGCGCCCTCGTGTTCGGCGGTCATGTCACACCACCTCGTCCTCGTGCAGCCGGTCGCGCAGCGCGCGGACCGCCGTGTGCAGCCTGCTCTTGACCGTGCCCTCCGGGATGCCCAGCTCTCCGGCGATGTCCCGCACGGGCAGGTCGGCGAAGAAGCGCAGGACGACCACCTGCCGCTGGGCGGCGGGCAGTTCGTCGAGGCCGCGGGCGACGGCGAGGGAGAGCAGGCTGGTCTCCTCGCCGGAGGGGTGCGCGGGCTCGCGCAGCGCGGCGAGCCGCTCCCCCAGCCGTTCCCGGCGCCGCTTGGCCCGGTGCCAGTCCATGGCCAGGTTGGAGGCGACGACCGCCGCCCACGCCGACACGTCCCGCGGTGCCTCACGACCGCTCGCGGCCCGCTCCAGCAGCCGCAGTCGGACCTGCTGCACCCCGTCCGGCAGGTCCGACTGCGGCACTCCGCCGAGCGCGAGCACCGCCCGCACCCGGCGTTCCTGGGCCGCGTCCAGTGGATCGCCGACGGTACGGTCCCCGCCGTCGGCGTACGCCCCCTGGTCGCGGCGCGCCCTTCCGCGCAGCACAGGCCACCCCCTCACGCGTCTGCCCCTACGACGCGGCGGCGGGCCGGAACGTTCAGCCGGCGCCGCACGCTTGCAGAGGCGTACGTCACACCCTCGTATGGCCGGGATCCCCTCGGGCAGGGGCGGGACAGCACAGCTTGCGGCGCGTGCCCCTGGGGGAGGGAATATCTCCAGCTCAGCGGGGTGCCGGACGGACGGACGGAACTGTGCGCCGGTGAATCGTGTCCCACTCCTCGGGCACGCGCGGCAAAGAACTGGACAGGTGGGCCGGGGTTCGCCGCATGATGGAAAAGCCCCGGTCGGGCAAGAGACACGTAGAGGGAGTCGCTGTGAGGGTCGGAATCGTCGGAGCCACCGGTCAGGTCGGCACGGTCATGCGCAGGATCCTCACGGAGCGCGACTTCCCGGTGACGGAGCTGCGCCTGTTCGCCTCGGCCCGTTCGGCCGGGACCGTGCTGGACGGCGTGACGGTGGAGGACGCGGCGAGCGCCGACTACACCGGTCTGGACATCGTCCTCTTCTCCGCGGGCGGCGCGACCTCCAGGGCGCTGGCCGAGAAGGTCGCCTCCCAGGGGGCCGTCGTGATCGACAACTCCTCCGCCTGGCGCACGGACCCCGAGGTCCCGCTGGTGGTGTCCGAGGTGAACCCGCACGCGATCGCCGACCGCCCCAAGGGCATCATCGCCAACCCGAACTGCACCACCATGGCCGCGATGCCCGTGCTGAAGGTGCTGCACGAGGAGGCCGGGCTGGAGGCGCTGGTCGTCGCCACCTACCAGGCGGTGTCCGGTTCGGGTCTCGCGGGCGTGGCGGAGCTGCACGGCCAGGTGCAGAAGGTGGCCGCCGAGGCCGACCGGCTCACCCACGACGGCGCGGCGGTCGACTTCCCCGAGCCGCAGGTCTACAAGCGCACCATCGCCTTCAACGTGCTCCCCCTCGCCGGCAACATCGTGGACGACGGTCTGAACGAGACCGACGAGGAGCAGAAGCTGCGCAACGAGTCCCGCAAGATCCTGGAGATCCCCGGGCTGAAGGTCTCCGGCACGTGCGTGCGCGTCCCGGTCTTCTCCGGCCACTCCCTCCAGGTCAATGCCCGTTTCGCCCGCCCGGTCAGCCCCGAGCGCGCGACCGAGCTGCTCGGGAAGGCCCCGGGTGTCGCCCTCTCCGACATCCCCACCCCGCTCCAGGCGGCCGGCCAGGACCCGTCGTACGTCGGCCGTATCCGCCGCGACGAGACGGTGGACAACGGCCTCGCCCTGTTCATCTCCAACGACAACCTGCGCAAGGGTGCCGCGCTGAACGCGGTGCAGATCGCGGAGCTGGTGGCGGCGGAGCTGTCGAGCCGGTAACGCCCGTCCGTACCGCGCGGGTCGTACGTCCCGTAGCGCGCGGATCGTATGCAAGGGGCGGCCGGGAACGGCCGCCCTTTTTGTGTGTCCCCGCCCCCTCGGGGGCCGTCGCCGCCCGAGATGCTGAGTCCGGGGCGGGCGGCTAGCGTGAGGGAAAGGGCCGCGACCGGGGCCGCGACCGGCGTCGACGAGTGCCCTGTCCACCGGGGCGGGCCGCCCGCACGGCGCGGGCCGTGCATCCGGTCCCCCGCGCGGCGACACCTACGACCGCGGCGTGCGCGCACCCACCACGGCCGCGGCCATCGCCCCCGTACCGGCCAACCGGCACGAGGGCGTGGAAGGAAGGCAGGCCCATGAAACCACTACGCGCGAGGCGACTGTTCGCGGGATCCGCGGTCGCCGTTCTCCTGGCCGGCGGCGCCGCGATCGGCGCGGCGGGCACGGCCTCGGCAGCCACCCCGGTCCACGTGCCCACCAACCGCGGCTGCTTCGATCGCGGCAACGGCTGGTTCGACAACTGCGACAACTTCGGTAACCGTGGCGGGAACGGGAACTTCTTCCCCAGCGGTGTCGTCGGCGGCGGCGGTGTCGTGGTGATCGTGCTGAGCTGAACGCGGGCCGTGAGCCGGGCGGGTCCCCGTACCCGCCCGGCTCCGGCGTGTCGCGGCCCGGGGCCCCGCGGGGGGGCGCCGCCGGCCGGCGGGGCGGGGACATCGCGTCGTGTGTGGATCCCATGGAAGGATGTCGCAACCTACCCATAACGAGGAGATGACCGCGTGCCTGGCACAAACCTGACTCGCGAAGAGGCGCAGCAGCGGGCGGAGCTGCTCACCGTTGACTCGTACGAGATCGATCTCGACCTCTCCGGCGCGCAGGAGGGCGGTACCTACCGGTCCGTGACCACGGTGCGCTTCGACGTGGCACGCGGCGGCACCGGGTCCTTCATCGACCTGGTGGCCCCGGCCGTCCACGAGGTGGTCCTCAACGGCGACCACCTGGACCCCGCCGAGGTCTCCGGCGACTCGCGGATCACGCTGCCGGAGCTGCTGGAGGGGCGCAACGTCCTGCGGGTGGTCGCGGACTGCGCCTACACCAACACCGGCGAGGGCCTGCACCGCTTCGTCGACCCCGTGGACGACCAGGCCTACCTCTACACCCAGTTCGAGGTGCCGGACGCCCGCCGGGTGTTCGCCTCGTTCGAGCAGCCGGACCTGAAGGCCACCTTCCAGTTCACCGTGAAGGCGCCCGCCGGCTGGACCGTCATCTCCAACTCGCCGACGCCGGAACCGGCGGACAACGTCTGGGTCTTCGAGCCGACCCCGCGGATCTCGACGTACATCACCGCGCTGATCGCCGGCCCGTACCACTCCGTGCACAGCGTGTACGAGAAGGACGGGCGCAGCGTTCCACTCGGCATCTACTGCCGGCCCTCGCTCGCCGAGTTCCTCGACTCGGACGCCATCTTCGAGGTCACCCGGCAGGGCTTCGACTGGTTCCAGGAGAAGTTCGACCACGCGTACCCGTTCGCGAAGTACGACCAGCTCTTCGTGCCCGAGTTCAACGCGGGCGCCATGGAGAACGCCGGCGCGGTGACCATCCGCGACCAGTACGTCTTCCGCTCCAAGGTGACCGACGCGGCGTACGAGGTGCGCGCGGAGACCATCCTGCACGAGCTGGCCCACATGTGGTTCGGCGACCTGGTGACCATGGAGTGGTGGAACGACCTGTGGCTGAACGAGTCGTTCGCCACCTACACCTCCATCGCCTGCCAGGCCGCCGCGCCGGGCTCCAGGTGGCCGCACTCGTGGACCACGTTCGCCAACTCGATGAAGACCTGGGCGTACCGGCAGGACCAGCTACCGTCCACGCACCCGATCATGGCGGACATCCGTGATCTGGACGACGTCCTCGTCAACTTCGACGGCATCACGTACGCCAAGGGCGCGAGCGTGCTCAAGCAGCTCGTCGCGTACGTCGGTGAAAACGAGTTCTTCAAGGGCGTGCAGGCCTACTTCAAGCGGCACGCCTTCGGCAACACCCGCCTGTCCGACCTGCTGGGCGCCCTGGAGGAGACCTCCGGCCGCGACCTGAGGACCTGGTCGAAGAAGTGGCTGGAGACGGCCGGCATCAACATCCTGCGACCCGAGATCACCACCGGCGCCGACGGGGCCATCACCTCCTTCGCCGTCCGCCAGGAGGCCCCGGCGCTCCCGGCCGGCGCCAAGGGCGACCCGACGCTGCGCCCGCACCGCATCGCGGTGGGCCTGTACGACCTCGACGGCTCCGGCAAGCTCGTGCGCACCGAGCGGATCGAGCTGGACGTCGACGGGGAGCTGACCGACGTACCGCAACTGGCCGGCAGGAGCCGTCCGGCGGTCGTCCTGCTCAACGACGACGACCTGTCCTACGCCAAGGTCCGCCTGGACGAGGAGTCGCTGAGGACGGTCACCGAGCACCTCGGCGACTTCGCGGAGTCCCTGCCGCGCGCTCTGTGCTGGGCGTCGGCCTGGGACATGACGCGGGACGCCGAACTGGCCGCCCGTGACTACCTCGCCCTCGTGCTGTCCGGCATCGGCAAGGAGTCCGACATCGGCGTGGTGCAGTCGCTGCACCGCCAGGTCAAGCTGGCCATCGACCTGTACGCCGCCCCGGCCTCCCGCGAGGCCCTGCTGACCCGCTGGACCGACGCCACGCTGGCGCACCTGCGCGCGGCCGAGCCGGGCAGCGACCACCAAGCTCGCCTGGGCGCGGGCGTTCGCGGCGACCGCGCGTACCCCGGAGCAGCTTGACCTGCTGGAAGCGCTGCTGGACGGCGCGCAGACGGTGGAGGGCCTGGCCGTGGACACCGAGCTGCGCTGGGCGTTCGTCCAGCGGCTCGCGGCCGTCGGCCGGTACGACGAGGCGGAGATCGCCGCCGAGTACGAGCGGGACAGGACGGCGGCCGGCGAGCGCCACGCGGCCACCGCCCGCGCGGCCCGGCCCACCGCCGAGGCCAAGGCGGAGGCGTGGGCGTCGGTCATCGACTCCGACAAGCTGCCGAACGCCGTGCAGGAGGCCGTGATCGGCGGCTTCGTCCAGACCGACCAGCGCGAGCTGCTCGCGCCGTACGCGGACACGTACTTCGAGGTCGTCAAGGACGTCTGGGACTCCCGTTCGCACGAGATCGCCCAGCAGATCGCGATCGGCCTGTACCCGTCGGTCCAGGTCTCCGAGGAGACCTTGGCCCGGACGGACACCTGGCTGGCCGGTGCCGAGCCGAACGCGGCCCTGCGCCGCCTCGTCTCGGAGGCCCGCTCGGGCGTCGAGCGCGCCCTGCGAGCCCAGGCGGCCGACGCGACGGCAGCCGAATAACACCCCGAGGGCGCCCGGCACGACCCGGGCGCCCTCGCGTTCCCTCCTCGGCGCAGCCCCGGCCACCGCCCGGCCGGGGCTCTGTGTCGTCCTCAGACTCGCGGCGCCGGAACCGGCGGGGGCGTCGCGGTCGCTGGGCCGATGTTCTCGACGGGGCCGGTGTTCTCGGCGGGGCCGGTGTTCTCGACGGGGTTGTTGTTCTCGGCGGGGCCGGACGGGTGTCGGCGGCGGTCGCCCGCGAACTGTCCTGCCAGGGTCGCTCCGGACGCCAGCGCCATGCCCGCGATCTGCACCGGTGTGAGCGCCTGGCCGAGGGCCGCCCAGCCGACGACCGCCGCGGTCAGCGGGGAGAGCGGGCCGAGGAAACCGGCCTGGGTGGCGGTGAGCCGGCCGATGCCGCGGAACCAGAGCCAGTAGGCGACGGCCGTGTTGGCCAGGGCGAGGTAGAGGTAGCCGCCGACGGCCGGGGCGTCGAGGGCGGGCGGGGCGCCCTCGGCCAGGAGCGCGATCGGTGCGATGAGCAGGCCGCCGGCGGTTAGCTGCCAGCCGGTGAGCGCCAGCGGGCCGACGCCGTCGGGGCGGTCCCAGCGCTTGGTCAGGACCGTTCCCGCGGCCATGGAGCCCGTGGAGGCGACGGCCGCCAGGACGCCGGTGAGGTCGAGCGCCCCGGCCCCCCGCAGCACGACGAGGCTGACACCGAACGCGGCCACCAGCCCGGTGAGCAGCGTCCGCAACGCCGGCCGCTGCCCGAGCAGCAGCGCCGAGAGCCCGACGACGAACAGCGGTCCGGCGGAACCGACGACCGCGGCCGTCCCGCCGGGCAACCGGTACGCCGCCACGAACAGCAGCGGGAAGAACGCGCCGATGTTCAGTGCCCCGAGCACGGCCGCCTTGACCCACCAGGTGCCGCGCGGCAGCACCCGGGTGAGGGCGAGGAGCAGCAGGCCGGCGGGCAGGGCCCGCATCAGCGCCGTGAACAGGGGGCGGTCCGGCGGCAGGAACTCGGTGGTGACCGCGTAGGTCGTGCCCCAGGAGATGGGCGCGAGTGCGGTGACGGCGATGACGGCGGTGCTGCCCGGGCGGCGGGTGGCCATGGGAGGACCCCTTCCGGTGAGGCGGTGACGGATCCGGTCGGATCAACAAGGATTAGCTTAGTCGTAAGCTACTTAGTGTCAAGTGGCTTTCTCGTGGGCCAGTTTCTTGCGGTCGAGCGGAAGGCGGCCGATACTTTCGCCCATGCAGCAACAGCCAGCGGACCCCGTCGACGTGATCACCGAGCAGTGGGCGCGGGTGCGGCCCGACCTCGACACCCGGGCCATGGAGGTGTTCGGCCGCATCTTCCGGCTCGCGCGCGCGATGGGCGACCGCATGGAGCGGGCGTACAAGCCGTACGGCATCTCCCGCGGCGAGTTCGACGTCCTCGCCACACTGCGCCGCTCCGGCGAGCCGTACGCCCTCTCGCCCCGCCAGCTCTCGGCCACCCTCATGCTGACCACCGGCGGGATGACCGGCCGCCTCGACAAACTGGAGCACGCCGGCCTGCTGCGCCGCTCCCCCGACCCGCACGACCGGCGCGGCCTCCAGGTGACCCTCACCGAGGAGGGACTGCGGCTGATCGACGAGGCGGTCGGCGCGGGCCTGGCGGAGGAGAACGCCGCCCTGGCCGCCCTGGGCACCGAACAGGCCGACCACCTGGCCGGCCTGCTGCGGACCCTGCTCGACGCGACGACCGAGTAGCCGCCGCCCGGCGTCAGCCGGTGAGCCGAGGCGTCCTCGACGTCAGCCGGTGAGCCGAGGCGGCCCCGGGGTCAGCCGGTGGGGCCGAGGTGCCGGGCGAGGGCCGCCCCGGTCTGCGCCGGGGTGGCCGCGTCGGCGGCCCAGGCCGCGTATCCGTCCGGGCGCACCAGCACGGTCGTACGACGGTCGCTCACCCACCGCGCCACGGCCAGCCGGTCCGCGCGCCCGGACCCCGCCTCGTACGGCTCCGGCGCGATCAGTACGAACCGGCCGCCGCGCAGCGCCTCGTGGAGCCGGCCGCCGCCGGCGAGGGCGACGTCCGGGACGCGGACACCGGTGAGCGGGTGGGCGCCGCGCGGCGCGGCGTAGCGGTAGCCGATGCCGGTGACCTGGCCGACGAGCCTGCGCCGCACCGGGCCGACCGCGCCCAGGAACGCGGTGAGGGCCGCGCGGGCCGCCAGCGCCCAGGGGCGCCTGGCCATGGCGAGGCGGACGATCCCACCGCTGCTGCGCAGCACCGCCCTGCCGACGGGGTGCCGTTCGGCCTGGTAGCTGTCGAGCAGCCCGGGGTCCGCGTGGCCGCCCGCGACCGCCGCCAGCTTCCAGCCGAGGTTCGCCGCGTCCTGGAGCCCGGTGTTCATGCCCTGCCCGCCGGCCGGCGTGTGCACGTGCGCGGCGTCCCCGGCGAGGAAGACCCGCCCGGCCCGGTACGCCGGCGCCTGCCGCTCGTCGCTGTGGAACCGGGACATCCAGCGGGCGTCGTGCATGCCGAAGTCCCGGCCGAGGGCGAGTCGGACGGTCTCCCTGACCTCGTCGAGGTCCAGCGGCGCACTGTCCGGGACGTCACGGGCGCGGTTCCAGCCGATCACCCGGTAGTAGCCGTCACCGAAGGGCACGAGGAAGGCGAAGGCGTCACCCACGGCGTTGGCGGTGAACACCGTCGACGGCCGCTCGGCGAGCCTGACGTCCGCGAGGACGACGGAACGGATCACCGATCTGCCCGGGAAGGGCAGCCCGACCGCCTGCCGCACGGCACTGCGCATGCCGTCGGCGCCGACGACGTACGCGGCCCGGAAGATCTCGGTACGCCCTTCCGCCGGTTCTTCCCCTTCCGGTCCGCCGGCCCGTACCGTCACACCGGTCGCGTCCTGTGTGAGGCCGGTCAGCTCCGTCTCGTAGCGGATGTCGGCGCCCGCCTCGACCGCGCGCCGCTCCAGCACCTTCTCCACCTCGTACTGCGGCAGGACGAGGAGGTGGTTGAAGCGGGAGGGGAGGCCCGCGAGATCGATGGTGAGCCGGCCGAAGAGGCCGAGCCGGTCGAGGGGCTGCCCGAGCGCCTCCAGCTCGTCGGCGAGGCCGCGGGCGTCGAGCTGCTCAAGGGTCCGGGCGTGCAGGACGAAGGCGCGGGAGAGGTTGCTGAGCCGGTGGGGGCGCTTCTCCAGGACGGTGACCGGGATACCGGCGGTGGCGAGGTCACCGGCGAGGAGGAGACCGGTGGGGCCGGCGCCGACGACGATGACGCGCGGGGTGGTGGTGCCCGGGGCGGTGCCCGACGTGGCCGTATCCGTGGTGGCCGTACCCGTGGTGGTCGTACCCGTGGTGCCGGTCATGATGGCCTCCTGGGTGCCAACGGCTGTTGGCCAACGCTCGGTGCCCGGATCGCGTTGCCGACGTCCGCTTGCCAACATCCGTTGGTCAACGCTTGTTGGCAAGCGTAGAACGCCGACACAGCGTGGTCAACACTTGTTGGCCCACACCCGTTGGCCTACGCTCGTCACCATGACGGCCAGCATCCAGTCGAAGTCGGCCCCCAAGCCCCGCCGCTCCGACGCCACCCGTACCGCCATCCTCGCCGCCGCCCGCGAGCGCTTCGCCGCCGACGGCTACGAGCGGGCCACCATCCGGGCCGTCGCCGCCGACGCACGGATCGACCCCTCCATGGTGATGCGCTACTTCGGCAGCAAGGAGGGACTGTTCGCCGCGGCCGTCACGCTCGATCTGCGGCTGCCCGACCTGGCGCGGGTGCCGCGCGAGGAGGTGGGCCGCGCGCTGGTGGGCCACTTCCTCGGCCTGTGGGAGGAGAACGAGGAGCTGAGAGCCGTCCTGCGGGTCGGTGTCACCAACCAGGCCGGGGCCGAGCGGATGCAGGACATCTTCCGGGAGCAGTTGCTGCCCGTCGCCCGGCAGGTGTGTCCCGATCCCGAGCAGGCGCCGGCGCGGGCCGCGCTGTGCGCCGCGCAACTGCTCGGACTGGCCCTGACGCGTTATGTGCTGCGGCTGCCGCCGGCCCGGGCGCTCACCCGCGAGGAGCTGGTGGCGTGGCTGGGGCCGGCGGTGCAGCGGTATCTGACCGCGCCACACCCGTGACCTCGCCGCACGCCCCCCTGACCGGTCAGGGCGGTGAAAACGCCGAGGGCGCCTGTCCTCCCCGGGTACGGCATGTGCGCGTACCGGCGGAGAGGACAGGCGCCCTCGGTGACGGAACCGGTGGACCCGGTCGGTCCTGGGTCCGAACCGAGGCTCAGGCCCTGACCTGGGCCTGGGCGTCGGGCTTGATGTCGATGTTGGACGAGGTGGTGTCCTTCCTGGCCCGCGACTTGTCCAGCAGCATCACCAGGCCGGCGATCACCGCGAACAGCACCAGTGGGGCGAAGACATACAGGCCCAGCGTCTCGATGACGCTCAGGCCCTTGCCGGGGTCGTCACCGTCGTCGCGGGTCAGCGCGAGCGCGGGGGACGACATGAGCAGCATCATCAGCGTCGTACCGGCAGCCAGGGCGCCGGCGCGCAGGGCGTTGTTCTTGTCCACGGTGCCAAGTTAGCGAACGGCCGCGGAGTGTGCGCGCCCGGGGTGCCGGTAGCGGGCCGGGCGTCCGCGCGGCGCAGCCCCGGGGACCGCCGCCCCCGGGGCTCCGCCGCGGCCGTGCACCGGCCCCGTCCTCACTGCCCGGACGGGCCGGATTCGTCGCGCAGTACGCCGAGCAGCCCCCGCAGCCGCGGGGAGGCCACCAGTTCCTCCAGGGGCACCGGCCGGCCCTCGGGGTCCGCGATCGACAGGCGCCAGTTCGGGTACTGGGCCCAGGTGCCGGGCAGGTTCTGCGGGCGGCGGTCGCCGATGCCGTCCGGGAGCCAGACGCCGATCAGGCGGGCGGGCGTGCGCAGCAGGAAGCGGTGGACGGCGCGGATCTCCTCCTCCTCGTCGGAGCCGGGCGGTCCGGCCGCCGGGCTGTCCAGCAGGCCGAGGCTGCCGAGCAGGGCGAGCCACTCCGCGGCGTCGGCGGCGGCCTCCGCGCGTTCCTCGGCCGCCGAACGGGTCAGCAGGCCCAGGCGGTCGCGCAGGTCGACGTGGTCGCCGGTGAGCCGGGCGGCGGTGGGCGGCAGGTCGTGGGTGGTGGCGGTGGCCAGGCAGTCGGCACGCCAGCGTTCGGGGAGCAGGGGACGGCCGTCGCCCTCCCAGTCCCGTTCGAACCAGAGCACGGAGGTGCCGAGGACCCCGCGCCGCTCCAGCATCTCGCGCACGCCGGGCTCCACGGTGCCCAGGTCCTCGCCGATCACGACGGCCCCGGCGCGGGTGGCCTCCAGGGCGAGGATCGCGAGCATGGCGTCGGAGTCGTAATGGATGTAGGTGCCCTCGGTGGGCGGGCTGCCCTGGGGGATCCACCACAGCCGGAACAGGCCCATGACGTGGTCGATGCGCAGGGCTCCGGCGTAGCGGAAGAGGGCGCGCAGCAGGTCACGGTAGGGGGCGTGACCGCAGGCGGCGAGCCGGTCGGGGCGCCAGGGCGGCAGGCCCCAGTCCTGGCCGCGGGCGTTGAAGGCGTCCGGGGGCGCGCCGACGGACATACCGGCGGCGAAGACGTCCTGCTGGGCCCAGGCGTCGGCACCGCAGGGGTGCACGCCGACGGCGAGGTCGTGGACGATCCCGACGGACATGCCGGCCTCGCGGGCGGCGCGCTGGGCGGCCCGTAGCTGGCCGTCGGTGAGCCAGGCGAGGCGGGCGTGGAAGTCGACGCGGTCGGCGAGATCGGCGCGGGCGCGGGCGGTGGCGGCGGAGCGGGGGTCGCGCAGCCCGTCCGGCCAGTACTGCCGGTCGGGGCCGTGGACCTCGGTGAGGGGCGTACCAGGTGGCGTGGTCGTCGAGGGCCTGGCCGTGGGCGGCGCGGAAGGCGTCGTAGGCGGCCTGCCGGCCGGGGGCGAGGGGGACCCGGAGGACGAGTTCCAGCGCCTCCCGCTTCAGTTCCCACACGGCGTCCCGGTCGATGAGGGCGCCCTTGTCGAGGACGTCGGCGCGCAGCCGCTCGGCCCGCTCCAGCAGGCTGTGCAGGCGGTCGCGGTCCTGTACGTAGGCGAACTCGGGCACGTCCTCGACGCGCAGGTGGACGGGGTCGGGGAAGCGGCGGGAGGAGGGGCGGTACGGGGAGGGGTCGGTGGGGGCGCCGGGTACGGCCGCGTGCAGCGGGTTGACCTGGACGAAGCCGGCGCCGGCGGTGCGTCCGGCCCAGCCGGCCAGCTCGGCGAGGTCGGTGAGGTCGCCCATGCCCCAGGAGCGGCGGGAGAGCAGGGAGTAGAGCTGGACGAGGAGGCCGTGGGAGCGGCCGGGCGGGGCGGGCAGCCGGTCGGGGGCGGTGACGAGGTGGGCCGTCCCCGGTCCGCCCGTCGGGGGCGGTGGCGGTGAGCCGGTGCACGCCCAGGGGCAGGTCCGCGGTGTCCTCGCGTTCCTCCCCGTCCTCGGTCAGGACGCGCAGCCGGGTGCCGGCGGGCAGCGCGGTGAGGGCGGCGGGCGGTTCGGCGCCGGCCCACTGGACCACGGTCGGGGGCAGCAGGCGTTCACGCAGTTCGCGTTCGCGCGCGGCGAGGGCGGTGCGCACGGCGTCCGGGCCGGCCGCGTCGACGCCGAGGGCGGCCAGCGCGGCGGTGACGGCGGAGGCGGGGACCTGGACGGTGCGGTCGGGGGCGGGGCGGTAGGAGGTGGCGACCCCGTGCAGCTCGGCGAGCCGGGCGAGGTCGGGCGCGGGGTGCTCGTCGGGCGCCGCGGCCATCTACAGCCCCGGTGCGAAGGAGTCCGGGACCGGGTCGGCCTCGCTGGTGAGCTGGACGGTCTCGGCGAGCGGGGGCTCACTGGTCAGGGGTTCGGCGTCGGGCAGCGGTGGTTCGCTGGTCAGCGGTGTCTGTGCGTACGCGGTCTCGGAGCTGGAGGCGCACAGCCATGCCGCGTCGGTGTCGGCGGAGGGCTCCGCCACGGGTTTGTACTGGGCCGGGATCGAGAGAGCCGGTGCGGCCACGGGGGTCTCCTTGTCGGTGTGCCGGATGCTAGGGCTCGGACGGTTACGGGCAGGCCTACCCCGTGACGCCGTCGCCACGCGCGGCACCCGGCCGGTGCGGGGTGATCCGGCTCGGGCCGGCTGATCGATAGAGGGGGTGTGAGACTGTTCCGCCCCATGGGGGGCCAGCGGGAGGACGACGACGCCAGCGGCGGGGACGCGGCCCTGCTGCGGGCGGTCGCGCGGGGCGACGCGACGGCGATGGGCACCCTGTACGACCGGCACGCCGGATGGCTGCACGCGCGGCTGACCCGGCGGTGCGCCGATCCCGAGGTGGTCCGGGAGGTGCTCCAGGACACCTTCGTCACGGTGTGGCGGTCGGCGGCCGGGCATCGCGGGCAGGAGGCCGGCGGCTGGCTGTGGACGATCGCCGCGCGCCGGCTGGTCGACGCGCGGCGGGTACAGGAGCGGGCCGCGCGGGCCGCGGGACCGCTGCCGGAGCCCGGGTTCCCCGGCCGGTACGAGCCCGCCGCCGCGCCGTCCGCCGAGGACCGGGTGCTGGCGGGACTGGAGTACGGCGATGTCGGCACCGCGCTCGACCGGATCTCCCCCGAGCTGCGCGAGGTGCTGCGGGCGACGGTCGTCGACGGGCTGAGCACCCGCGAGGCGGCCCGGCTGCTCGGTATCCCGGAGGGCACGGTCAAGTCCCGGGCCCGCCGCGCCCGTGCGGAACTGCGGGACGCCCTCGACCGGTTGAACCCGTCCCCGGTGTCCCCGATGGGAGGCACGGCATGACGCACCCCGACAGGCGGCCCTGGCACGCCTGCGACGACCTGGTGTCCCGCTACGCCGAGGGCACGCTGCCGGAACCGGACGCCTGGTCCCTGGAGAAACACGTGGAGGGCTGCACGGAATGCGCGACCCGGGTGTCGGCCGCGGTACGCGACACGGCGGCGGGCGCGGTACTCGCGCAGGTACGGGCGGCGGTGCTGGAGCCGTCACCGGAACAGGCGCGGGCGGCGATGCCGGCGCCGGCGCACGTCCGGGCGGGGGGGCCTTCGCCGGCGCACGTCAGGGAGGGAGTGCCGGATCCTGGCCGGGCGTGGGAGGCGGGCGCGGGCGCGGCACGGGAACCGCGGACCGGCCGGAGGCCTGGGCACACCCTGCCGTCGCGGCCCCTACGGTCGTGGAGCGTGCCGTCGGGGTTGCCGCGGCTGTCGCGGGCCGGCCGGGCCGCCGGGCCGGGCGTGCCGTCGCGGTTCCTGCGGCTGTTGTGGGCCGCCGGACCCGCCGTGCGCGGGGCGTGGTCGCCGGCCGTGGTGGTGGTGGCCGTCGGCGCGCTGCTCCTGTCGTACGGGGCCGGGTTCCCGTGGGCGCGGGCGCTGCTGCTGGCCGTCTCCCCGCTGGTGCCGGTCGCCGGGGTGGCCCTGTCCTACGGGCCGCACGCCGACCCGCTGCACGAGGTGGCCGCGGCGACGCCGGGCGGCGGACTGCGGCTGGCGCTCACCCGTACGGTCGCCGTGCTCGCGGTGAGCCTGCCGCTGCTGACCCTGACCGGGCTGCTGCTGCCCGCCTCGGGCGCTCCGGCCGCGGCGGCCTGGCTGCTGCCCGGACTGGCACTGGCGCTGGCCACGCTGGGCCTGGCCTCCTTCACCGGGTGCCGGGTGGCGGCCGGGGTGACGGGGGGCGGCTGGCTGCTCGCCGTGCTGGCACCGCTGGCCGCCGCGCCGGGCGGCGCGGTCACCGCGCGGCTGGCCGGGCAGCTTTCCCGCTGTCTGGACGGTGCCGCCGCGCAGAGCGGGTGGGCGGCGGGGGCCGCGCTGAGCGCCGTCCTGCTGCTGGCGCGCCGCCCGGTGTTCGACCGCCCGCTGCGCCCGTGACGACGCCCGCCGCGCGGTCCACGGCACGCCCCCCTGTTCCTGCTGTTCCTGATCGCCCCGATTCCCGGGGTCACCGTGCCGTCGTGGTGCGGTGTCCCGTCCTGGAGAGACTGTGAGTTCGCTACGTGTGGCCGGCCTGCGGGTCCGGCACCGCAAGACCCTCGCCCTCGACTCGCTCGACCTGACGCTCGGCACCGGTGTGCACGGGTTGCTGGGGCCGAACGGGGCGGGGAAGACCTCGCTGATCCGAGTGCTGGCCACGGTGGCCCGGCCGGACGCCGGGCGGGTGGAGCTGCTCGGTGAGGACATCGCCGGCCGGCGCGGCCGGGCCGGGGTGCGGCGCCGGCTCGGCTATCTGCCGCAGGAGTTCGGCTACTACCCGGGGTTCACCGTGCGGGAGTTCGTGGCGTACATGGCCTGGCTGAAGGAGGTTCCGGCCGCGCGGGTGCCGGCGGCCGTGGAGCGGGCCGTGGCCCGGGTGGGCCTCGGGGACCGTGCCGGCGCGAGGATCCGGACGCTGTCGGGCGGCATGGTCCGTCGGGTCGGGATCGCGCAGGCCATCGTGAACGACCCCGCGCTGCTGCTGCTGGACGAGCCGACCGCCGGTCTCGACCCGGAGCAGCGGGTGGAGTTCCGGGAGCTGTTGCGCGAGCTGGGGGCCACGGCGACCGTGGTGGTCTCCACCCACCTGGTGGAGGACGTGGCCGCCGCCTGCACGGGGGTCACCCTGCTGGACGGGGGCCGGATCGCCTACCGCGGTACGCCGAAGGCGCTCAGCCTGCTCGGTGAGACGTCCGGGGGGCCGGGCGACCACCCGATCGAGCGCGGGTACACGGCGGCGCTGCGGGCGCACCGTGCGCCGGGCGCCCGGGAGGCGGTGTGATGACGTCGGCCACTGCCCGGCAGAGGCGCGTGCGGGCGCCGCATCCGCTGCGGACCGAGGGGGTGCGGGGGTTCGCGCCGTGGGCCGGGGCCGCGGTGCTGCTGACCTGCGGGGCGATGCTGTCCGGGACGGCGGGCCGCTGGCAGGGCGGCTGGTCGGAGACGGCCGTCCAAGTGCACACGGCGCTGCTGATCACGGTTCCGCTGGCCGCGGCGGCGGGCTGCTGGCAGGGCGGCCGGGAGCGGCGGCGCCGTACCGAGGAGCTGTGGGCGACGACCGTACGCACGCCCCTCGCCCGTCTGCTGCTCGCGGCCCTGCCCGTCGCGTTCTGGGTGGTCGCCGGCTATCTGCTCACGGTGGCCGCGGCGTTCCTCGCCACCTGGCCCTACGCGCAGGGTGACCGGCCGCACCTGGCGCTGCTGCCGGGGGACTCGGCCGCCGTCGCGGCGGGCGCGCTGGCCGGGCATGTGGTGGGGCGGGCCGTGCCCACGCGGCTGGCGGCACCGCTGCTGGCGATGACCGGGTACGTGGGGCTGGGCGTCATGACGGCCGGCGGCTCGTCGGCCGGCCGCGCGCTGAGTCCCGCCGCCCTGGCCGGGGTCGGGGAGCTGCCGGTGTGGTGGCAGCCGTGGGCGATGGCCGTGTGGACGGGCGGCCTGGCCTGCGCCGCCGCGCTGGGCTACGCGGCCCGGCGCCGGGCGGTGGCCCTGCTGCCGCTGGCCGCCGCGCTGGCCGCGGGGACTCTGCTCGCGCAGAGTGGGGACGCCCTGTGGTACCCCGATCCGCTCACCCGGCGCCAGGTGTGCGACACCTCCCGTACTCCGGCGGTGTGCGTGAACGCCCGGTACGCCGGGATGCTTCCGCAGGTCAGCGACGCCCTGTCGGGGGTCACGGACAAGCTGCGGGGCGTGCGTGACCTGCCGGTGCGCTGGGCGGACCACGGCGACGCGCCGCACGCCGACGAGGCGGCGCTGCCGGCTGTCACGCCGCTCGGCTGGTCGGCGGTACGGGGGCGGCTGACCGATCCGCAGGAGTACGCGTGGGAGGCGGTCGGTGCGCTGGCGCTGCGCGGCGACTGTCCGGAGGAACAGGAGTCCGACCGGGTGCTGACGGCGGACGACGCGGTGGAGCACTACCTCGCGCCGAGCCCGGTGCGGGACCGCCTGGACGGGTCCGACGCCCAGGACGCCTGGCTGCGCCGGGCCGTCGCCGCCCGGGCCCGGCTGGCCGGGATGGACGGGCACGAGCGCCGCGCGTGGCTGTCGGCGTACTTCGCGGCCCGGGCGGACTGCCGTACGAAGGAGATTCCCGCACTGTGACGACGCTCCACGGACCCGTGCTCCACGTCCGCTCCCGGGCGCTCCCCCTGACCCTGGCCGCGCTCGCCGCCACGGCCGCCTTCGCGGTGTGGGCGGCCGGCCGGCTGGACGCCTACCTCGACCCCGACCGCCGGGTGCCGGTCGTCGCCCTGGCGCCGCTGCTGGCGTCGGCGGTGATCGGGACGAGCCTGTACAGCGCGTCGGACGAACTGGACCGCACCGCCGTACGGCCGTGGTGGCCGCGCCGGCTGACGCAACTGGCGGCCCTGACCGCGCTGGCCGCGCTGCTGCTGATGCCGGCCGTGCTCGGCCGTACGGAGACCTTCGGGGCCGCCGGCGGTGCTGCGCAACACCCTGGGCTGTACGGGGGTCACCGCGGCGGCGGCCGTCCTGCTGGGCGCCCGGGTGAGCTGGCTGCCCGCGTTCGGCTACGTGACCGCGGTGTACCTGGGCTCCCACGGTGCGCACGGCCGCGCGGCCACGGTGTGGGCGTGGCCGGTGCAGCCGGGCGCGCAGCCGGGCGCGTGGGCGGCGGCGCTGACGGCGTTCGTGCTGGGCGCGGCCGGGTACGCCGTGCGGGGCGCCCGCCCCGAGGGGCCCCGCGGCTGAACCGCGGCCGGCGCCGGCCCGCCACGGGGACCGCCTGGCGGGGGCGGTGCGCGGGCCGGGGGGCCTACGCGGAGATGCCGTCGATCCGGGCCAGTGCGTCGTCCGCGCCGTACGGCTGCAAGTAGGGGAGCCAGCGCGGATCGCGGTGACCGGTGCCGATGATGCGCCAGGCCAGGCCCGAGGGGCGGGGCGGGTTTGTGACGCAGCCGCCAGCCCAGCTCGACCAGGTGGCGGTCGGCCTTGACGTGGTTGCAGCGGCGACAGGAGGCCACCACGTTGTCCCAGACGTGCTTGCCCCCGCGGCTGCGCGGGATGACGTGGTCGACGCTGGTTGCGATGCCACCGCAGTACATGCACCGGCCCCCGTCGCGGGCGAAGAGCGCCCGCCGGGTCAGAGGCACGGGCCCCCGGTAGGGAACCCGCACGAAACGCTTGAGCCGGACCACGCTGGGAGCGGGGAGTGTGACGGTCGCGCTGTGCAGATAGGCGCCGGATTCCTCGAGGGAGACGGCCTTGTTCTCCAGGACGAGGACGAGCGCGCGGCGGAGCGGTACGACGCCGAGCGGCTCGTACGACGCGTTGAGGACCAGGACATGCGGCACGGGTGCCTCCTTGGGCGTCGGCGGCGCGTGGCTCGCGCCGGGACGATCTGAGGTCAGTCTCCCTTGACGCCTGGTGGAAGCGCCACCATGTGCCGGTAACGGGCTGGGAGTGTTTTCGACCACACCTGATGCATCCCCCGGAGCACGGCCCGTTCAAGCCCGCGTGAGCCGTGTCTCTCCTGCGCGCCTCCTGTGCGGAACGGCCGAAGGCACGCACGATGCCCCGTTAGTGTGGTGGTCCTGTCCGCCCGGTGACCTTTTCGTGACCTTGACCGCCCGCCGGTGCGGACCGCGCAGCACCTTGGAGGTACCTGCCGTGTCGTCCCTGCCCATCGTCCTGATGGCCGCCGGCGCGTCCCCGTCCCCCTCTCCGTCCCCTTCGCAGTCGACGGCGCCGGCCGTGCCGTCCCTCCAGGACGCCCAGGAGAGCGCGACGAACGCGGCGAGCTGGGTCGAGCAGAACTGGTCGACGTGGCTCGCGATGGGTCTCCAGATCCTGCTGATCGTGATCGTGGCGGTCTCGCTCAGAGCGGTGGTGCGGCGGGCGATCACCAAGCTGATCGACCGGATGAACCGCACCGCGCAGGCCGTGGACGGCAGTGCGCTGGGCGGGCTGCTGGTCAACGCCGAGCGGCGCCGGCAGCGGGCGGCGGCGATCGGCTCGGTGCTGCGGTCGGTGGCCAGCTTCCTGATCCTCGGCACGGCCGCGCTGATGGTGCTGGGCACCTTCAAGATCAACCTGGCGCCGCTGCTGGCGTCCGCCGGTGTCGCGGGCGTGGCCATCGGTTTCGGCGCCCGGAACCTGGTCACGGACTTCCTGTCCGGCGTGTTCATGATCCTGGAGGACCAGTACGGCGTCGGGGACGTGATCGACGCGGGCGTGGCCACCGGCGAGGTGATCGAGGTCGGGCTGCGCGTGACCAAGCTGCGGGGTGACGGCGGCGAGATCTGGTACGTCCGCAACGGCGAGGTCAAGCGGATCGGCAACCTCTCCCAGGGCTGGGCGACGGCCGGAGTCGACGTGACCGTACGGGCCGGCGAGGAACTGGACCGGGTCCGGGCCACGCTGGACGAGGTCGCCGAGAAGCTGAGCAAGGAAGAGCCCTGGAACGAACTGCTGTGGGGCCCGGTCGAGGTGCTCGGCCTGGATTCCGTGCTGATCGACTCCATGGTGGTCCGCGTCTCGGCGAAGACCATGCCGGGCAAGTCGGTGACCGTCGAGCGGGAGCTGCGCTGGCGGATCAAGCGGGCGTTCGACGCGGCGAGCATCCGCATCGTGGGCGGCGCGACGGCCCTGGAGGACGCGGAGAACACCCCCGACCCGGCGGCGACGGTCGCGGCCCCGTCGGCGTACGCCAACGCGGACTCCCCGCAGGTGGCGGCGACGGCACCGATCGTCTCGCAGCGTCCGGCGCCACCGGCGAAGTAGCGGAACGGTTCAGCACGCTCGTTCGAGTGAACAGATGGGCCGTTCCGGCGCGCGAAGCGAATGCCCCATCGTTCTGCCGGGGCCCCCAGCGCGGGCTTAGCCTGGCACCAGTGCGACAAGGAGAACCAGCGATGAGCGCCGAACCGATCATGGAGCCGGTGATGACGCAGGTGGACCCCATCGACCTGTTGAGCGCGATCGAAGAGGCAACCTCGATGCCGATTCGTCCCGAGTGCATCGAGGGGACGGCCATCGTGCCGCCGCAACCGAACGACGATCACACGACGGCGCTTTCGAGCTGAGCTTCCAGTTCCGGGCGGCCGGGTTCCGCCTCGTGGGCATGGGTAACGGCTACCGCGCTGCACACGAGGACGGCAGGACCATGGCCCTCATCGTGCCGGACCTCTACGTCCGCCGTCGCAGGCCGACCGAGCTCGACGAGTCGTACCGGAAAGCCCACGAGGGCTGGTACCCCATCGACATGCTCGCCCTCGTCGGCGAGGTCACCTCCACCGGCCCCAAGCTCCGCACCTACGCCGCCGCCGGCGTCCCGGTCTACGTCCTCGTCGACCGCCACTCCAGGACGGCCCACTGCTACACGGATCCGGTCCTCCCCGGTGACGACCCCACCGAGGCGTACTACGCCACCGGCACCAAGGCCGACCTCGGCGAACCGCTCCCGCTCCCGGCGCCGTACCCGACCCTGGACACGGCCCCGTTCGTCACCGGCTGAGCGGGCCGCAGACCGGCCGGCAGGCCCACGCCTCCCCGTCGGGGTCGGCACCGCGGGCCGGAGCGGCGCCCCGGGCACCGGTGAGCCAGGTGGGGTGCCCCCCGCTCACTCCGCCTCCGCCAGCCTCGTCATCCGGCACAGCGCGACGGACGCGCTCGCCGTTCGCTCTCCCGGCATGCCGCGCGGTGCCTCGTCCGTGTGGAGCCGGAGGCGGGGCTCGCCCGACGTCTCGTCGACGGTCACGCATCCGGTGACGGCGTGCGGGCCGCGCAACGGCCGCCACCGGAACTCCAGCGGGCCGCCGTCCACCACGTCGTACGCCCGCCCGGACCCGGCGAGCCCCGCGCGCAGGCGCTCGGTGGCCCCGGCGGGCAGGGGCCGCTCCTGGGCGGCCGTGAGGGCGTCCCGGGTGACCGCGATGCCGGTGCCGCGTGCCCGGTGGAGCAGGGCGCCGTGGACGTAGTCGGCGACGAGCAGGCTGAGCAGGGCCCAGACGGCCGGCGCGAGGACGATGCCGCCGACGGCCGGCCAGGACAGGCCGGCGTCCGCCACGGTGGCCATCGCCCGGTGAGCAGCGGCAACCGTGTGAGTGGCGTACTCGTGACGGGGCTGCGGATCCGGCCCCGCCCGGCCCGGGGTCCCACGTCTCCGCCATGGCCGGCCCGTCGGGAGTCCCTCCGTCGGCGCCCGTACCGCAACGCCCTTGAGATAACGACTCCGTTGCCTCGGGGGCGTTGTCTATTGACGCCCCCTTCGTCCTGGGCTTACGTTCCTCCCATCCGAATAGGAAACTTTCCTAACAGTGATCTCCCGGCGGCCCGTGATCAAGACTGGACGCCGTCACCCGGTCACTGAAAGGCTGGGCGGCTGGAAAGGCAGGTGTCGACCCCCATGGCAGGAACCGCCGGTACGCCGGGCACCCCGCGCGTCCTGCGCGCCATGAACGACCGCGCCGCCCTGGACCTGCTGCTGGAGCACGGGCCGCTGTCGCGCACCCGGATCGGCAAGCTCACCGGCCTGTCCAAGCCCACCGCCTCACAGTTGCTGGCCCGCCTGGAGGCCGCCGGACTGGTCCGGCTCACCGGCACCAGCGAGGGCCGGCCGGGCCCCAACGCCCAGCTCTACGCGATCGACCCGGCCGCCGCGTACGCCGCCGGGCTCGACGTCACCCCGCACCGCATCCGGGCCGCCGTCGCCGACATCACCGGCCGCACGGTCGGCGAGTACCGGCTGCCCACCCCCGGCCGACGGCCCGCCCAGCCCGTCGTCCAGCAGGTCACCGAGGCGCTGGACGGTGCCGTCAAGGCCGCCGGGCTCGCCCGGTCCGACGTGCACCGGCTGGTCATCGGCACCCCCGGCGCCTTCGATCCGGGCACCGGCCGCCTGCGCTACGCCTCCCACCTGCCCGGCTGGCACTCCCCCACCCTCCTCGACGAACTCGCGGCGGCGCTGCCGATGCCGGTCGAGTACGAGAACGACGTCAACCTCGCCGCCATAGCCGAGCAACGCCTCGGCGCGGCCCGCGGCCACGCGGACTTCGTGCTGCTGTGGAACCAGGAGGGCCTCGGCGCCGCCCTGGTCCTCGGCGGCCGGCTGCACCGCGGCTGGACCGGCGGCGCCGGCGAGGTCGGCTTCCTGCCGGTGCCGGGCGCCCCCCTGGTCCGGCAGGTCACCAAGGCCAACAGCGGCGGCTACCAGGAGCTGGCCGGCTCCCAGGCCGTACCGGGGCTGGCCCGCGAACTCGGCATCGAGGACGTGCCGTCGGGGCCGTACGCCGAGGCCGCCACCGCGCTCGTCGCCCGCGCCGCCGACCACACCGGCGGCCCCCACCGGGAACTGCTGCGAACCTACGCGACCCGGCTGGCCACCGGTCTCGCCTCGCTCGTCTCCGTCCTCGACCCCGAACTCGTCGTCCTCAGCGGCTCCGCCCTGACGGCCGGCGGCGAGGTGCTGCGCGCCCTCGTCCAGGCCGAGCTGGAGGAGCTGGCCGCGGCCCGGCCCCGGCTGGTCGTCGGCGAAGTCCGCGAACACCCCGTCCTGCGCGGCGCGCTGGAGTCCGCGCTCGCCGCCACCCGCGACGAGGTCTTCGACACCTCGCGCTGAGCCCCACCGCACCTCGGTAGCACTCCCCTTCCGCCCACCCGCCCCTGGGAGACCCCGCCATGCCCGACGTCATACCCCCGGCTGTCCGAAAGACGGCTTTTGCCCTGACCGCGTCGCTGGCCCTGCTCACCACCGCCTGTACCGGCCGGTCCGGCTCGGGTGCCACGGACGACGCCTCGAAGAACACGACGATCAACTTCTGGCACGCCTGGAGCGCGCCGAACGAGGTGGAGGCCGTCCGGTCACTGGTCGCCGGCTTCGAGAAGGCGCACCCCAACATCCATGTGAACGTCGTCGGCAACATGACCGACGACAAGATCAACCAGGCGCTGCGCTCCGGCGGCGGCGACGCCCCGGACGTGATCTCCTCGTTCACCACCAACAACGTGGGCAAGTTCTGCTCCTCGGGCGCCCTGGTGGACCTGAACCCCTTCTTCGAGAAGTCCCGGATCGACCCGAGCACGACGTTCCCGAAGCCGATGAACGAGTACACCCGGTTCGAGGGCAACCGCTGCACGGTCCCGCTGCTCGGTGACGCCTACGGCCTCTACTACAACAAGACGGCCTTCCGGAAGGCGGGCATCACGGCACCGCCCCGGACCTGGTCGCAGTTCACGGCCGACGCCGAGAAGCTGACCGTGCGTCAGGGAGACGGCTACAAGCAGCTCGGGTTCATGCCGGACTACCACGGCTGGGAGTCCACCACCGAGCACTACCTCGCCCAGTTCTCGCCGACGTACTTCGACCGCGACGGCAGATCCCGGGTCGCCGGGGACCCCGCCTTCCAGCAGGGGTTCACGCTCCAGAAGAAACTCGTCGACCAACTCGGCGGCTTCCGCAGGCTGGAGCGGTTCCGGGCGACCCTCGGCGACGAGTGGGGCGCCCGGCACCCCTTCCACACCGGCCAGGTCGCCATGCAGCTCGACGGCGAATGGCGGCTCGGCATGGCGGAGGAGGCGAAGCCCGGCTTCGAGATCGGCGTGGCCCCGCTGCCCGTACCGGACGACCGGGCCGGCGAGTACGGCAAGGGCTACATCACCGGCACCGTCGCGGGCATCGCCGCCACCAGCCACAAGCAGAACGCGGCCTGGGAGCTGGTGAAGTACATGACCACGGACACGGACGCGGTGGTCGGTTTCGCCAACGCCATCCACAACGTGCCCTCCACGCTGGCCGCGCTGAAGTCCCCGAAGCTGAAGTACGACCCGCGTTTCAGGACGTTCCTGGACATCGCCGCGAACCCGCACTCCACCACCACGCCCGCCTCCCTCAACGGCGGGGTGTACCTGGTGACGATCCAGCAGTTCGGCTACGACTACGAGAGCGGCAAGGTCACCGATCTGAAGGCCGGCCTTCGGAAGACGGCCGCGCAGATCGACACGGACATCGCGCAGGCCCGGTGATGAGCACCGTCACCCTGGCGTCCAGGCGCCGGCGCTCGGCCCTGCGCACGCTCGCCTTCATGTCGCCGTGGCTCGTCGGGTTCGCGGTCTTCTTCGCCTACCCGCTGCTCTCCACGGTCTACTTCTCCTTCATGCACTACGACGGCTTCCAGCCGCCGCGGTGGACCGGCGGGAAGAACTGGGTGTACGTCTTCGCCCACTACCCGCTGTTCTGGCCCGCCCTGCGCAACACGCTGTGGCTGGTCGCGGTCATGGTGAGCCTCCGGGTGCTCTTCGGGCTCGGCGTCGGCCTGCTCATCACGAAGATCAAGACCGGCACGGGCGTCTTCCGCACCCTGTTCTACCTGCCCTACCTGGCCCCGCCGGTCGCGGCGACCATGGCCTTCGCGTTCCTCCTCAACCCCGGCACGGGCCCCGTCGACTCCCTCCTGGAGAAGACCGGCATCGCGGCCCCGGGCTGGTTCAGCGACCCCGCCTGGTCCAAGCCGGCGCTGACCCTGCTGGCCCTGTGGGGCATCGGCGACCTGATGGTCATCTTCATGGCCGCGCTGCTGGACGTGCCGGCCGAGCAGTACGAGGCGGCGGAACTGGACGGCGCCTCGGCGTGGCAGCGGTTCCGGTACGTCACCCTGCCGAACATCTCGCCGATCGTGATGTTCGCCGTCGTCACCGGCGTGATCCAGGCCATGCAGTACTACACCCAGCCGCTGGTCGCCGGGAAGGTCGCCTCCGGCGTGATCCAGGGCGCGGGCACCCAGTTCGAGCCCGGCTACCCCGACAAGTCCACCCTCACCCTCCCCCAGCTCGTCTACAACCTCGGCTTCCAGCGCTTCGACTACGGCTCGGCCTGCGCGGTGGCGCTGGTGCTGTTCGCCCTGTCGATGGCGTTCACCGCGCTGCTGATGCGGCGCCGGGGCGGCCTGATCCAGGCAGGTGACTGACCATGACCCACGTACTGGACCGGCCCGTGCGGCCGGCGCCGTCCGTCTCCGCGGCCGGGCGCGCCGCCCGCCGCAGGGCGCTGCTGGAGTGGATCGCGGTCCACGCCCTCGGCGTCGCCGCCGCACTGTTCTTCACCCTGCCGTTCGTGTTCGTGGTGCTGACGTCGCTGATGAGCGACAGCCAGGCGCTGAGCCGGGACCTGATCCCGCACACCTGGGAGTGGGGCAACTACCGGAAGGTCTTCGACACCCCCGGCTTCCTCACCTGGTGGCGCAACACGCTGGTCTACGCCGGCCTCGGCACCGTCCTGACCGTCGTGTCCTCGGTGCCGGTGGCGTACGCGCTCGCCAAGTTCCGCTTCCGGGGCCGCAACCTGTCACTCATGCTGGTGATCTCGATGATGATGCTGCCGCCGCAGGTGGTCGTCATCCCGATGTACCTGTTCTGGGCGAAGCAGCTCGACCTGTCCGGCACGCTGTGGCCGCTGATCGTCCCGATGGCGTTCGGGGACGCGTTCTCCGTCTTCCTGCTGCGCCAGTTCCTGATGACCATCCCGAACGAGTACCTGGACGCGGCGAAGGTCGACGGCTGCGGCGACCTGCGCACCCTCGTCCGGGTGGTCCTGCCCATGGCCAGGCCGGGCATCGCCGCCGTGGCCCTCTTCCAGTTCTTCTACGCCTGGAACGACTATTTCGGCCCGCAGATCTACGCGTCGGAGAACCCCGGCGCCTGGACCCTGTCCTACGGCCTGGAGTCCTTCAAGGGCGCCCACCACACCGACTGGAACCTCACCATGGCGGCGACCGTGCTGGTCATGGCCCCCGTGATCCTCGTGTTCTTCTTCGCCCAGAAGGCGTTCGTCGAGGGCGTCACCCTCACCGGAGTAAAGGGTTGATCTGGCTGTGAAACTCACCGTGGTCGGCGGCGGCTCGACCTACACGCCCGAACTCGTCGACGGCTTCGCCCGCCTGCGCGACACCCTGCCGCTGGAGGAACTCGTCCTCGTGGACCCGGCGGCGGACCGGCTGGAACTGGTCGGCGGCCTGGCCCGGCGCATCTTCGCCAAACAGGGCCACCCCGGCCGTGTCGTGACGACGTCCGACCTGGACGCGGGAATCGACGGCGCCGACGCGGTGCTGCTGCAACTGCGCGTCGGCGGTCAGGCGGCCCGGCAGCAGGACGAGACCTGGCCGTTGGAGTGCGGCTGCGTCGGACAGGAGACGACCGGCGCCGGTGGCCTGGCGAAGGCCCTGCGCACCGTCCCCGTCGTGCTCGACATCGCCGAACGGGTCCGCCGTGCCAACCCCCGCGCCTGGATCGTCGACTTCACCAACCCGGTCGGCATCGTCACCCGCGCCCTGCTCCGGGAGGGCCACCGGGCGGTCGGCCTGTGCAACGTGGCGATCGGCCTGCAACGCAAGTTCGCCGGACTGCTGGGCACGGCCCCGACGGACCTCCATCTCGGCCACGTCGGCCTCAACCACCTCACCTGGGAGACCGGCGTACGGCTGGGCGGCCCCGACGGCGACGACGTCCTGCCCGGGCTGCTGGCGGAGCACGGCGAGGCGATCGCCGCCGACCTCCGCCTTCCCCACGCCCTCCTGGACCGTCTCGGCGTCGTCCCCTCGTACTACCTGCGCTACTACTACGCGCACGACGAGGTCGTCCGGGAACTCGCCACCAAGCCGTCCCGGGCCGCCGAAGTGGCCTCCATGGAGGCCGAGTTGCTGACGATGTACGCCGACCCGGCCCTGGACGAGAAGCCGGCCCTGCTGGCGAGACGCGGCGGCGCCTACTACTCGGAGGCCGCCGTGGACCTGGCCGCGGCGCTGCTCGGCGGAGGCGGCAGCCCCTACCAGGTGGTGAACACCCTCAACCGGGGCACACTGCCCTTCCTCCCCGACGACGCGGTCATCGAGGTCCAGGCGGCGGTCGGCCCGGCGGGCCCGGTCCCGCTCCCCGTCCCGGCCCTCGACCCGCTGTTCTCCGGTCTGGTCGCCAACGTGACGGCGTACGAGGAACTGGCCCTGGACGCGGCGCTGCGCGGCGGCCGGGACCGCGTCTTCCGCGCGTTGCTGGCGCATCCCCTGATCGCCCAGTACGCGTACGCCGAGACCCTCACCGACCGTCTCATCGCACACAACCGGGAGCATCTGGCGTGGGCCTGACCGCAGCCGAGCCGCCGACGGTCCTCGCCGTCGACGCGGGCAACAGCAAGACCGACGTGGCCGTGGTCACCGCCGCCGGCGAGGTCCTGGCCACGGCCCGCGGCGGTGGCTTCCGCCCGCCCGCCGTGGGGGTGACCACGGCGCTGGACGCGCTGGCGGAGCCGGTGACCCGGGCGTTCGCGGACGCCGGGGTCACCTCCGTGACCCATGTCTCGGCCTGCCTGGCCAACGCCGACCTGCCGGTGGAGGAGGAACGCCTGGCGACCGCGCTGCACGCGCGCGGGTGGGGCACGACCGTGGAGGTCCGCAACGACACCTTCGCGGTGCTGCGCGCGGGCGTCGCCGAACCCCGTGGCGTGGCGGTCGTCTGCGGCGCGGGCATCAACTGCGTGGGCATGCGCCCCGACGGCCGCACCGCCCGCTTCCCGGCGATCGGCCGTATCTCCGGCGACTGGGGCGGCGGCTGGGGCCTGGCCGAGGAGGCGCTGTGGTACGCGGCCCGCGCGGAGGACGGCAGGGGCGAGCCGACGGCCCTGTCCCGCACCCTGCCGGCGCACTTCGGCCTGCCGACCATGTACGCCCTGATCGAGGCCCTGCACCTGGGACACGTCGCGCACGACCGGCGTCACGAACTGACCCCGGTCCTCTTCACCACGGCCGAGGCCGGCGACCCGGTGGCCGGCACGCTCGTCACCCGGCTCGCCGAGGAGGTCACGGTGATGGCCACGGTCGCCCTCACCCGCCTCGACCTGCTCGCCGAGGAGATCCCCGTCGTGCTCGGCGGCAGCGTCCTGACGGCCGGCCACGCCCGGCTGAACGACGCCATCCGCACCCTGCTGGCCGCCCGCGCCCCCAAGGCCACCGTCCGCGTCGTCACGGCCGGCCCGGTCCTGGGCGCGGCCCTGCTGGGCCTGGACCGGCTCGGGGCCGGGGCGGAGGCCGCAGTACGGGCACGCGGGCACTGGGAGAACGCGACACGGTGACCACCGCCCCGGGGTGCCGGCCGGCGCCCCGGGGGAACCGATCCCCCGTCACCGGCGTGTTCCTCAACCGGGGGGTGGTGCGCCCGGCGGCACACGCCCCCGGGCACACTGCGATCCGATCAAGATCCCGTGAAGGCCGGTGCGGATGCCGGTGCCTACGGCGATACTGGGCGGCGAACGGATGACCACGGGGGAGGTCGAGTGACACAACCGCCGAAGAGCAGCGCGGCGCCACCGCCGGCCCGGCCCGCCACATCCACCGGCGCCCCCGGCACGACCGGCCCTTCCGGCGCCTTGGGCGCCCCGGGCGCCTTCGGTGTCCCCGGTCCTCCCGGCGCGCCCGGTCTCCCCGGCACACCCGGCGCTCCCCCTGCCCCCGGCGTCCCCGCTCGGCCCGGCGGGCCCGGAGGGCCCGTGGCCGGCGTCCCGCCGGTGCCGCCCAGCCGGCGGACCGCGTTCGCCGAGGGGGCCGAGCGGCTGCGGGCCGCCGCGACGACCGAGCCGGGACGGCTGCGGATCATCGGTGCCGTACTGGCGCTGCTGGTCGTCGCGTTCGGGGCGGTCACCGCATGGCAGACCAGTGCCCGGTCCGCCGCGGCCGACGACGTGCTGCACCGCAGCCAGCCGCTGAGCGCGGGCGCGGCCGGGATCTACCGGTCGCTGGCGGACGCCAACACGGCCGCCTCCACCGGGTACCTGGCGGGCGGGCAGGAGACCCCGGACTCCCGGGACCGGTACGAGAAGGACATCAGCACCGCCGCCGCCGGACTCGTCACCGCCGCCGCCAACGCCGAGCCCGGCTCGGCCCCGGAGGCGACCATCGCCCGGCTGAACCGGCTGCTGCCGGAGTACAAGGGCCTGATCGAGCGGGCCCGGACGTACAACCGGCAGGGCTACCCGGTGGGCGGCGCCTATCTGCGCTACGCCAACGAGAAGATGCAGAAGCAGATGCTCCCGGCGGCGGAGGACCTGTACTCGACGGAGAACCGGCGGCTCACCGGCGACTACGGGGACGCGACACCGTACCCGTGGGCGGCGATCGCGCTCGGGGTGCTCGCCCTCGCCGCGCTCGGCCGGGCCCAGCACCGCATGTACCGGCGCACCAACCGCGTCCTCAACCACGGCCTGGTCGCCGCCAGCGCCGCGACCGCCGTCGCCCTGCTGTGGCTGGTCGTCGGGCACGCGATCGCCCGGTCGGGACTCGACGGCTCCTACGAGCACGGCATCCGCTCGCTCAACGTCCTGCACGACGCCCGGATCGCGTCCCTGAAGGCGCGCGGGAACGAGAACCTGAGCCTGGTGTCGCGCGGCGCCGAGACCGTCACGGTCGGCGGCACGTCCTACGACGCCTACTACCACGACTTCGACAAGGACATGGCCGTGCTCGGCAAGGGACTCACCGAGGCCGCGAGGCTCGCCGACGACCGGGCGGGCACCGCCCCGGTCAAGGCGGCCGAGACCGACATGGCGGTGTGGAAGCGGCGCCACGCCGCGGCGCGGGCCGAGGACGAGAACGGCAACTACCAGCAGGCGCTCGACAAGGTGATCGGCGCGAAGGGCGCGACCGGCGAGTGCTTCGACGGCGTGGACCGCAGCCTCGTCCGCGCCATCGGCCGCGAGCAGGCCCGGTTCCGGCAGGCGGCCGGTGACGGCCGCGACGCCATGACCGGGCTGCCGGCCGGCGCGGCCGTCCTCGCGGTGCTGGGCGCGGCCGCCGCCGTCGCCGGCATCGGGCGCCGGCTCTCGGAGTACCGGTGACAGGGGGCAGGGCGATGGACGCAAGCCGTGCACGGGCCTCGCTGCGGGGCTGGGGCGGGGTCGCCGCGATGGCGGTGCTGTGCGCGCTGGCGCTGGCGTTCGCCCTGCTGCTGCCCTGCACCCAGACGCCGGTGCCGGAGCGGACCGGCTCGCGGACCGTCACCGCCACCCAGGCCCGCGCCGACGGCTGCGAGGACGCGGACGCCCACCGGCACTCCCTCGCCCCGTCCGATGCCGACGGACCGGTGATCGACGCCATCAAGGCCCGTACCGGCGACCGGCGCAAGCTGATCGTCGGCGTCGACCAGAACAGCTACCGCTGGGGCTACCGCAACCCCAACACCGAGGGCGCTCGACTGGAGGGCTTCGACATCGACCTCGTCCACCGGATCGCCGAGGACATCCTCGGCGACCCGGAAGCGGTGCAGTTCAAGGCCATACCGACCAGCCAGCGCATCCCCGCCATCGAGAACGGGCGGGTGGACATGGTCGTACGGACCATGACGATCACCTGCGACCGGCTCACCCATGTCGCCTTCTCCGCGCCCTACTTCAAGACCGGGCAGCAGGTCCTCGCCCCGAAGTCGTCGGCGATCACCGGCTACGACGGTTCGCTGGCCCGCAAGAAGGTGTGCACGTCGGCCGGTTCGACCGCGCACACCAAGCTGGACGCCGACCGCAAGGACGGCCGGCTGCCCGCCTCCACCGACATCTCCACCACCGTCCCCAGCCAGCTCGACTGCCTGGTCCGGCTCCAACTCGGCGAGGTGGACGCGGTGGTGACCGATGCCGCGCTCGCCGCGAGCCAGGCGGCCCAGGACCCGACCGTCGCGCTGAAGGGCAGGGCGTTCACCGAGGAGTACTACGGCGTGGCGATGCGCAAGGACGCCACCGACCTGGTACGCCGGGTCAACCGCGTCCTGGTGGACTACCGCGCGAACGGCTGGCAGGCGTCGTACGACAAGTGGCTGTCGGCGACACTGGGTAAGGATCCGGCGGCGTCGAAACCGCCCGTGCCGCAGTACGCGCACGGCGGTTGAGCCGCACCCGACCGGAACACACAGCGAGCGAGAGGTGATCGATGGGCGTCACGGACCCCGCCGGGCCGGTGATGGACCGGGACGAGGTGGACCGTGCGCTGGCGCGGCTCGGCCAGGAGCACGAGGCGATCGAGACCTCGCTGCTGGCCCTCCAGGACCACGCGGGCCGCAGACTCCTCGAAGGGGCGGCCCTGACCGGTGTCACCGAAGAGCGCTGGCAGGCCGCAGAGGCCCGGATCACCTCGCTGTGGGCGTGCTTCGACGCGTACACGGCCGCGCTGCGCGGTGCCCGGCAGATCCGCGCCCGGCGCCGCTGGTCCAGCCGCGAGGACCTGGCGCAGCTCACCGGGCTGCTGCGCGGCGAGTCCGTGACCGTCCCCGACAGCGGCACCGGCAGGCTGAGCGAGACGTTCACGCTGTCCGCGCTGGTGGACCGGATGAACGAGCTGTACGCGACGAGCCTGGACGTGATCGTCGCCGCCGACGCGGTGTGGTCGGCGCTGCCCGCGCGGATCGATCTGCTCGCCGAGGAGCTCCGGCGCACCCGGCAGCTCGCGCACTCGGTGGGGGTGCGCCCCGGCGAACACCCGGCCGGCGACGACCTGGAGCGGATCACGCGCACGCTGACGCGGCTGCGCGAGGACGTCGTCTCGGACCCGCTCGCCTTCTGGGTGCCGGCCGCGGGCAGTTCGGCACCCGGCGGCGGCCGTCCGGACACGACGGTCTACGACCGCGAGGCGCGCGCCCTGGAGGACGTACGCCGGGAGATCGACGCGGTGCTGACGGTGCGGCAGGACGCGGAGGCGCGGCTGATCCGGCTGCGGGACGTGCTCTCGCGCGCGGACCGCACCCTCGCCGAGGCCCGTGCGGCACGCGGTGAGGTGCTGGCGAAGATCGCCGCGACCGAGGTACCGGTGGTCAGCGGGCCGCCGACCGCGCTCCACGAGCAACTGGCCACCGCGGCCGAGTACCGCAGGCAGGCCCGCTGGCACCGGCTCTCCCCGCTGCTGGAGGACCTGGAGCGCAAGGCGGAGGACGAACTGCTGCGCGCCCGTGAGTCGCTGACCGAGGTCACCGCGCCGCTCGCGGTCCGCGCCGAGCTGCGCGGCCGGCTGGACGCCTATCGGGCCAAGGTCGCCCGGCACGGACTCGCGGAGGATTCGCTGCTGGTCGAGCGGTACGACGTGGCCCGGCGCATGCTGTGGAGCGCGCCCTGCGACCTGCGCGTGGCCGAACAGGCCGTCCTGCGCTACCAGCAGGCGGCGGCCGAGATGCTGGGCAGCGCGAGCGCGCCGCAGGACCGTGGGGGGGACCAGTCATGAGTCAGCCGGGGCAGATCTGCCAGCGGCCGGGCTGCGGAGGAGCGTACGAGGACGTCGGCGGCGGCGAACTGTACTGCGACACCTGCGGTCTCGCGCCGGTCGTCTCCGCGACCGGGTCGGTCGGCTCGCCGCCCACCGGGGTCACCCGGGGCTCGGCGCAGAGCGGCAGGTCCGGCAGCGCGCGTACGTCGTCCCGGTCGTCGAGGTCCCGCCGCTCGGTGTCCGGGCGGCTCTCCCGGTCGCTGTCGGGCGCGTCCGCCGGCCGTTCGGTGTCGGTGCGCAGCTCCGGTTCGTCGTCCGGTCCGTCCACGCGCGGGCGGCTGGGCGCGGGGCTGGTCGCCGTGCCGCAGGTGCCGCGGCCGGATCCGCGTGCGATGGTGCTGGACAACCCGGAGGTGCCGGAGCGCAAGCGGTTCTGCTCCCGTTCGGACTGCGGGGCGCCGGTGGGCCGGTCCCGGGGCGAGCGGCCGGGCCGTACGGAGGGCTTCTGCACCAAGTGCGGGCACCCGTACTCCTTCGTGCCCAAGCTGAGGGGCGGGGACATCGTGCACGGCCAGTACGAGGTCGCCGGCTGCCTCGCGCACGGCGGACTCGGCTGGGTCTACCTCGCCGTGGACCGGGCCGTCTCCGACCGCTGGGTGGTGCTCAAGGGCCTGCTGGACACCGGCGACCAGGACGCGATGGCCGCGGCGATCTCCGAACGGCGGTTCCTGGCGGAGATCGAGCACGCCAACATCGTGCGGATCTACAACTTTGTGGAGCACCTGGACCAGCGCACCGGCTCCCTCGACGGCTACATCGTCATGGAGTACGTGGGCGGCAAGTCCCTGAAGGAGATCGCCAACGCCCGCCGCGCACCCGACGGCCGGCGCGACCCGCTGCCGGTGGAGCAGGCGTGCGCGTACGGCATCGAGGCGCTGGAGGCGCTCGGCCATCTGCACAGCCGCAACCTGCTGTACTGCGACTTCAAGGTCGACAACGCCATCCAGACCGAGGACCAGCTCAAGCTGATCGACATGGGCGCGGTGCGCAGGATGGACGACGACGAGTCGGCCATCTACGGCACGGTCGGCTACCAGGCGCCGGAGGTCGCCGAGGCCGGCCCGTCGGTGGCCAGCGACCTGTACACGGTGGGCCGTACGCTCGCCGTGCTGACCTTCGACTTCCAGGGCTACACGAACGTCTACGCGGACTGTCTGCCCGACCCCGACAGCATCGAGGTCTTCCACCGGTACGAGTCCTTCTACCGGCTCCTGGTCCGCGCCACCGACCCCGATCCGGCCCGCCGGTTCGCCTCCGCGCAGGAGATGGCCGAGCAGTTGACGGGCGTGCTGCGGGAGGTCGTGTCACTCCAGAGCGGACACGCCCGGCCCGCGCTCTCGACGCTGTTCGGACCCGAGGTGAAGGTCACGGACGCGGAGCTGTTCCCACGGCTGCACGGGGAGGTGTCCCGGCTGGGGTCGCGCGCGGTACACGGCCGTAAGCGGGCCGCCGCCCGCACGACACCGGTGCCTTCGGCCGCGGCGGTGGCGGGTGGGGCGATGTCTCCGGCTCCGTCGGGAACGGCTGGGACGCTACCCGCTCCGGCTCCGTCGGGAACGGCTGGGACGCTACCCGCTCCGGCTCGGGCGGGGGCGGCGTCGGGTACGTCGGACCCGGTCCCGGCGGCGCCGGCTCCCGGGGTGCCGGCCTCAGCGGTGCCGGCTCAGGCGTCGACGGGCGGGGCGGCATCGGCCAGCGGGGTACCGGCTGCCGCGGCGTCGGCCCCCGGCGTGCCGGTTTCCGGGCCGTCGGACCTGGTCAGGCCCGTCGACACCCCCGCCGCCGCCCTGGCCCTGCCGGTCCCGCTGGTGGACCCGACCGACCCCGACGCGGGTTTCCTGGCGGGCCTCATGACCTCCGCGCCGGCCGAACTGATCGGCGCCCTGGCCGCCGCGCCCGCCCGGTCCGTCGAGACCCGGCTGCGCCGGATCCGCGCCCGGCTGGAGAGCGGCGACCACCGGACCGCGCTGACCGGCCTGGCCGAGCTGGACGAGGAACGGCCCGACGACTGGCGGGTGGTGTGGTACCGGGGCGTCGCCGCCCTGGCCACCGGCGACTTCGAGGGCGCCGCGCCCGCCTTCGACGCGATCTACGACGCCTTCCCCGGCGAGGCCGCGCCCAAGCTGGCGCTCGGCCTGTGCGCCGAGGTGCTGGGCCAGCCGGACAACGCGGCCGAGTACTACCGCCTGGTGTGGGCGACCGACCCCAGCTATGTGAGCGCCGCGTTCGGCCTGGCCCGGGTGCGGCTCGCGGCCGGGGACCGGCGCGGTGCCGTGACGACGCTGGAGTCGGTGCCGGAGTCGTCCATCCACTACACGGCCGCCCGGGTCGCCGCCGTCCGGGCACGCCTGAGACAGCGCACGGCGAGCGCCGGTGACGTACCGTTCCTGGACGACCTGACGGCCGCCGCCGGGCAGGTCGAGGCGCTCCAGGTGTACGGTCTGGACCCGGCCCGGCGCGAGCAGTTGGTGGCGGAGGTGCTCGGCTGCGCCCTGGACTGGGTACTCTCCGGGGGCCAGGACACCGGCCCCGCCGCCGGCGGCCGGGTGCTGCTGGGCAGCGGTCTGGACGAGCGGGGCCTGCGCTTCGGCCTGGAGCGCGCCTACCGCACGCTGGCCCGGCTGGCGCCCGGCGGCGAGGAAAGGATCGAGCTGGTGGAACGGGCCAACCGTTACCGCCCCCGGACGTGGGTGTAGTCGATGTCGCAGATGCCCCAGCAGGCCGCACTGCCGAAGTGCCCGAGCTGCGCGGAGCCCGTCGAACCGGGTGACCTGTTCTGCGGAGCGTGCGGGTACGACCTCTCGGTGGTGCCCGCTTCCCCCCAGGACCAGCCGACCATGACCATGAACGGTCCCGGCGCGCCCGGCGACGGTGTGGACTGGCCGGCCCCCGAGCCGCCGGGCTCCGCCGGCACCCCGCCCGGGGTGCTCCTGCCGGCCGACCTGCCCGGCACCGATTCGGGCGGCACCCCGCTGGCCGGGCACGAGCCCGACGCCGAGCGGTCCACCGGCTCCGGGGTGCGGTTCGACCGGCCGGCGGAGCCCGACGAGTACCCGCTCCAGGCACCGGACCCACGGCTGTCCGCCGATCCCGGCACCCCGGCCGCTCCCGCGACCGTGTGCGTGGCCTGCCGGGCGGGCCGGGTGGACAGCGACGGCTACTGCGAGAACTGCGGACACGCCCAGCCCCGCGAACGCGACCACCTGGAGCGGGAGTCGGGTCCGGTCGCCGCCGTCAGCGACCGCGGGCTGCGCCACCACCGCAATGAGGACGCCTTCGCCGTCGGCCACACCACGCTGCCGGACGGCACCCCGGCGGCGCTGGCGGTCGTCTGCGACGGCGTGTCGTCCGCGACCCGCCCCGACGACGCGTCCCTGGCCGCCTCCCGGGCGGCCGGTGACATCCTGCTGGCCGCCCTGCCGCGCGGCACCCACCCGCAGCAGGCGATGCACGAGGCGATCGTCGCCGCCGCGCAGGCGGTCAACGCGCTCGCCGAGGAGCCCGCCACGGCCCGTGAGCAGGCCCCGCACCAGAACGCGCCGGCCTGCACGATCGTCGGCGCGGTGGTCACCTCCGGGCTGCTGGTCGTCGGCTGGGTCGGCGACAGCCGGGCCTACTGGGTGCCCGCCGACCGCGGCGCGCCGCCGGCCCGGCTGACCGAGGACGACTCCTGGGCCGCGCAGATGGTCGCCGCCGGCCTGATGAGCGAGGCCGAGGCGTACGCCGACGAGCGGGCCCACGCGATCACCGGCTGGCTCGGCGCCGACGCCTACGAACTGGACCCGCACACCGCGTCGTTCAAGCCGGACCGGCCCGGAACCGTGGTGGTGTGCACCGACGGGCTGTGGAACTACGCCGAGTCGGCGGAGGAGCTGTCCGAGGTCGTGCCGGCGGACGCGGCGGTCCGTCCGCTGCACAGCGCCCGGGTGCTGGTCGGCCACGCCCTGGACGGCGGGGGCCACGACAACGTAACAGTGGCCGTGCTGCCGTTCCCCGCGCCGCGCCAGGGGGCAGGATCGGCCTGAGGCCGGAACGGGGAGGCCTCGGCGGACCGGAGGGGACCGGTCCGCTCATCTGCGTCGCCTCGCGTCCGCGAGGTGTCCGAGGGGGATGTGGAAGCAGCATGGCCAGTTTCGCGAAGCCGAACGTGCCGCAGTTCTCGGTGGACGTCTACCAGAACGAGTACCTGCCCGAGGGCGGCAGCGAGGTCAACGCCGTCGTGACGGTGACGGCGACCGGCGGCGGCACCGCCGGCGGCGCCGTCACCGCACCCGTCCACACACCGGGGCGGCAGCCGTCCGCCGCCGTCGCGGTCATGGTCGACTGCTCGGGTTCCATGGACCACCCGTCGGCCAAGATGCGCAACGCGCGGGACGCCACGGCCGCCGCGATCGACACCCTGCGCGACGGCACGCACTTCGCGGTGATCGGCGGCACCCACGTCGCCAAGGAGATCTACCCGGGCGGCGGACGCCTCGCGGTCGCCGACGGCGTCACCCGCGAGCAGGCCAAGCAGGCGCTGCACCGGCTGAGCACGGGCGGCGGTACGGCCATCGGCACCTGGCTGCGGCTCGCCGACCGGCTGCTGTCCTCGGTGGACGTCACCATCCGGCACGGCATCCTGCTCACCGACGGCCGCAACGAGCACGAGTCGGCGGACGACCTGCGGGCCACGCTGGAGGCGTGCGCCGGACGGTTCACCTGTGACGCGCGGGGCGTGGGCACCGACTGGGAAGTGAAAGACGTCACAGGCATCGCCTCCGCGCTGCTCGGCACCGCCGACATAGTCGCCGACCCGGCCGGCCTGGCCGCCGACTTCACGCGGATGATGGAGACGGTGATGGGCAAGGAGGTCGCCGACGTCGCCCTGCGGGTGTGGACACCGGTCGGCACGGCCATCCGGTTCGTCAAGCAAGTCGCCCCTGTCATGGAGGACTTGACCGGCCGCCGCACCGAGGCCGGGCCACGCGCCGGGGACTATCCCACCGGGTCCTGGGGCGACGAGTCCCGCGACTACCACGTGTGCGTCGCGGTCCCGCCGGCCGGGATCGGGCAGGAGATGCTCGCCGCACGGGTCTCCCTGGTCGTCCCACAACCGGACGGAACGGTACAGAACCTCGGCGCGCAGGGGCTCGTACGGGCCGTGTGGACGGCCGACATGACGGCCTCCACCTCGATCAACCCCCAAGTCGCCCACTACACCGGGCAGGCCGAACTGGCGCATGTCATCCAGAAGGGCCTCGACCTTCGCAAAGCGGGCGATTTCGACGGAGCAACGGCCAAACTGGGGCGCGCGGTTCAGCTCGCGAGCGCCTCGGGGAACGCGGATACTGCGAAACTGCTTGCGAAGGTGGTGGACGTGGTCGACGCCGCGACAGGTACTGTGCGGTTGAAGACGAGGGTCGCGGAGGCGGACGAGATGACTCTGGAGACCCGGTCCACGAAGACTGTCCGTGTGAAGAAGTGACTCCTGGAAGCGATCGCAGCGATCCAGACGGACCCTCAGGAGAAGGGGAAGCACCGACATGCCGACCTGCCCGAACGGACACCAGTCGGGTTCCGACGACTGGTGCGAGGTCTGCGGTCACCGCATGGCCGGTGCCGTACCTCCGCCCCCTCCGCCGCCGCCCGCCGGTGGCTACGGCTTCCCGCCGCCCGCCGGCCCGGGCGGTCCCGGCGGTCCTGGCGGCCGGACCGGCGCCGGACGCCCGCACACCGGGTCCGCCCCGGAGCCGGAGCTGTGCCCGCAGTGCCGTACGCCCCGCGAGGGCGGCGCGCCGTTCTGCGAGGAGTGCCGGTGGAACTTCCTGACCAACACGGCCACCTCGTACACACCGGCCGCCCCGGCCGCCCCGCGCTCGCCGCAGCCGCGGTTCCAGCCGCCGAGCGCGACGTACGGCGGCGATGACGGGTACGAGTACCAGGGCTCCCGTCCCTCGCAGATGAACCGGCCCGCCGAGCCGCTCCCGTCCTTCACCAGCGAGCCGTCGGGTCCGACGCCGTTCGCCGGTGAACGGCGCCCCTCCGGCCCGCCGACCACCCCCGGCCCCACGGGCGCGCCCCCCTTCGGCCCCGGGAACCAGCGCCGCCCCGGCACCCCACCGCCCTTCCCCGGCACCCCGGGCACGGTCCCGGGCCAGCCCGGCCGGCCCGGCTTCGGCGGCGGCCAGGGTCAGGGTCCCCAGGGCCCCGGCGGTCCGTCCGGCTTCGGCGGCGGTCAGGGGCAAGGGCAGGGTCCCCAGGGCCCCGGCTCCGGCGGACCCTCGGGGTACGGCGGCGGTCAGGGTCCCCAGGGGCCCGGCGGACCCTCCGGCTTCGGCGGCGGCCAGGGGCAGGGGCAGGGTCCTGGTGGCCCGTCCGGCTTCGGTGGTGGTCAGGGGCAGGGTCAGGGGTCACAGGGTCCCGGCTCCGGCGGTCCCTCCGGCTTCGGGGGCGGTCAGAGCCACGGTCAGAGTCAGGGTCCCGGCGGACCGTCCGGCTTCGGCGGCCACGGCCCGGGTCAACGCCAGGGCCAGGGTCAGGGTCACGGCGGTGCCCCGCAGGCGTTCCAGCAGACCGGCGCCCCGGCTCCGTCCGCCTTCCCGCGTGAGGGCGGCCGGACCCGGGCCGGTGACGACGACTGGGTGCTGTCCCCGCCGTCGTCCTCCGACCCGTCCGGACCCGGCCAGGGCCCCGGCGGCGGCTACGGCTACCCGCAGCCCGGCGCCACCCAGGCCCCGCCTCCCGGGCCGGGCGGCTTCCCGCAGGCACCGCACTCGCCGCACGCACCGCGGTCGGCCACCTGGACCGCGACCATAGGCCCGGACCGCGAGTACTTCATGGCGATGATGCAGCGCTCCGGCCCCGAGGCCGCGGGCCTGAACCTGCCCGCGTACTCGCCGGAGCAGCAGCGCACGCTCACCGGGAACCAGGTCACCATCGGCCGCCGCCGGCACTCCACCGGTGACACCCCCGACATCGACCTGTCGGTGCCGCCGGAGGACCCGGGCGTCTCGCACCAGCACGCCGTGCTGGTGCAGCAGCCGGACGGCGGCTGGGCGGTCGTGGACCAGAACTCGACGAACGGCACCACGGTCAACATGTCCGAGGAGCCGATCCAGCCGTTCGTGCCGGTGCCGCTCCAGGACGGCGACCGGGTGCACGTGGGCGCCTGGACGTCGATCACCGTCCGCCGGGGCTGAGGGCGATCACGGCAGGGGCCAGCGGTACGGCCCCTCCGGGTCGTCCAGCCACGCCCAGGCGCGCCCGCCGCCGACCGTGACGCCGTACCGGCCGCGGTCCGGCCTGCCCTCGCGCTCCCACAGCGCGTACGCCTCCAGCGGATCGAGGGTTCCCCGGGTCAGCCCGAGCAGGAAGCGGAACGGCTCCTCGGCGCGGGCCCGGCCCGGCAGTCCGGCGAGGGACACGTCCTCGGGTTCCGTGCGGCCCTCGCCGCGCAGCGGGACGAAGAAGGCGGCCGTGGGCAGGAAGCGGCCCTCGGCGTGCTCCCGGCCGTGCACGGTGAGGGTCAGCAGTCCGGTGGCCATCGGGGTGAGGACGCGGGCGCCGGGGCGGCACTGGGCGATCCAGGCGCGCGGGACGGTCGGCAGCTCGCAGGTGGCGATGATCCGGTCGAAGGGGGCGCGTTCGGGCACCCCGCGGGCGCCGTCGCCGGTCACCACGACCGGGTGGAAGCCGGCCGCCGCGAGGTGCTGCCGGGCCGATTCGGTGATCTCCGGCTCCAGGTCGATGGTGGTGACGAGGCCGTCGTCGCCGAGCCGGTGGGCGAGCAGGGCCGCGTTGTAGCCGGTGCCGGCGCCCACCTCCAGGACCCGGTCGCCGTCCCGGACGCGCAGCGCGACCAGCATCCGTGCCATCAGCGAGGGCTGGCTGCTGGAGGAGAGGAGTTCGCCGTCGCGCAGCCGGGTGGCGAGCGGGGCGTCCGCGTAGGCGCCGCGCACCCAGCGTCTGCGGGCCTGCCGGTCGTCGCTCTCGCCCCAGCGGCGTTCGTAGCCGCGGGGCCCGGCGACGTAGTAGTACGGCACGAACAGGTGTCGGGGCACCTCCGTGAACGCCTCCCGCCACGCCGGGTCCCCGGTCCAGGCCCCGTCGGCGTCGATCTCCCGTACCAGCGCGGCCCGCGCCGTGGCGGCGAGTCCCTCGGTCTCCGTGTCGTAGGCGCCCATGCCTCCACAGTAGGGTCGCGTCCGGCCGGGGCCGGTCCATGAGCCCGGAGTCCTCGGTCACCGGGTCTGAGACGATGGACGGGTACTGCAATTCCCGGGGGCGTCCCCGGACCCCCGGCCGAACGAGCCCAGGGGCGGACCGGCACACAGATGTGAGGCAATCCAACGTGACCGAGATTCGGCGCGGCACGCTTCAGGAGCAGACCTTCTACGAGCAGGTCGGCGGCGAGGACACCTTCCGCCGGCTCGTCCACCGGTTCTACGAGGGAGTCGCCGGTGACCCGGTCCTGCGGCCGATGTACCCGGAGGAGGACCTGGGTCCGGCCGAGGAACGGCTGGCCCTGTTCCTGATGCAGTACTGGGGCGGCCCCACGACGTACAGCGAGAACCGCGGCCACCCCCGGCTGCGGATGCGGCACGCCCCGTTCACCGTGGACCGGGCGGCGCACGACGCCTGGCTGCGGCACATGCGGACGGCCGTCGACGAGCTGGGCCTGTCCGAGGAGCACGAGCGGACGCTGTGGAACTACCTGACGTACGCCGCCGCGTCGATGGTGAACACCCCCGACTGACCCCGGCGCCCCCGTGCCGGCGACCGTCGCCGTGCTCCACGGGCAGCCCCGGGCCGGCACGGGCGGCGGCCCGGCTCGACGCCCGAGGCCCACGGTCGTACGGCGCACGGTGAGCCGTACGGAGGACCCGCGCGCGGCTCAGCGCACGCTGAGGCCGAGGGACTCCAGCCCGGTCTGCCGGACGGCGACGGACCCGTAGGGGGTGCGCAGCCGGAGCCACGCCCCCGAGGAGAACACCCCGAGGTCCCCGGGCTCGGTCCCGGGCCGCAGGAAACCGAGGGACTGGGCGGCGTGCACGGCCCGTACGGGCAGCCGGGTGCCGTCGATCCGCCGGGACCAGATGTCCCGCCCGATCCGGTCCAGCTCCGCGCGGGTCCGCCCCTGCGGCCCCAGCTCCTCGGTGCGCGACCGGAACTCGGCCACCGCGGCGGCGACCGTGGCGCGCAGCGCGTCCGGCGCGGGCGGTCCCGGCTCGGCCCGCCAGCCGGCCCGCGGCGGCAGCACACCGGCCCACGGCGGCCCCGTGACGGCGCCCGGGACGCCGGCGGTGGCCGCCCGCTCGGCCACGGACTCCAGGAACTCACCGGCGGAGACGGTCACGTCGAGGGTGACGTCGAGACCGTGCTCGTACGGCTTGGCCAGCCGCACCGCGCGGACCGCCAGCACCTCGAAGGACGGCGGCCGGCCGAAGACGGCGAGCGCCGTGCCGGCCGCCTGGAGACGCACCGCGGCTCCACGGTCGTAGTGGAGCAGCCGGGAGAGGAAGGCGGCGAGGTCCGCGGCCTCCGTCTCGTCGTCCAGGTGGAGCACCGTCATGCGGCGACGGCCTCCCCCTCGGTCCGGGCGTCGTCGGCCGCGTCCATGTACTCCTGGAGGAACTCGCGCTCCTCCGCGGTGATCCGCCGCGGACGCTGGCCCTCGAAGTCGAACGGGACGATGACCGTCGAGGCCCGTACGTACACGAGGTCACCGTCCTTCACCTCGTAGGAGAGGGTGAAGGACGCGGCCCTGATCTCGGTGATCCACAGCTCGATGTCCACCGGCGCGTGCCGGTGGACGAGCTGCCGCTTGTAGTCGATCTCGTGGCGCGCCACCACGGACCCCTGCTTGAAGTCCTTGTCCGGGCGGAACAGGAAGTCGATACGCGCCTCCTCCAGGTAGCGGAGGAAGACCACGTTGTTGACGTGGCCGTACGCGTCCATGTCCGCCCAGCGCAGCGGGCAGCGGTAGATGTGGCGCAAGACCGATCAGCCCCGGGTCAGCTTCTTGTAGGTGGCACGGTGCGGGCGCGCGGCGTCCGGGCCGAGCCGCTCGACCTTGTTCTTCTCGTACGAATCGAAGTTGCCCTCGAACCAGAACCACTTCGACTCACCCTCGTAGGCGAGGATGTGCGTGGCGACCCGGTCCAGGAACCACCGGTCGTGGGAGACGACGACGGCGCAGCCGGGGAACTCCAGCAGGGCGTTCTCCAGGCTGGAGAGGGTCTCCACGTCCAGGTCGTTGGTGGGCTCGTCGAGGAGCAGCAGGTTGCCGCCCTGCTTGAGGGTCAGCGCCAGGTTCAGCCGGTTGCGCTCACCACCGGAGAGCACGCCCGCGGGCTTCTGCTGGTCCGGGCCCTTGAAGCCGAAGGCGGAGACGTAGGCGCGGGACGGCATCTCGACCTGGCCGACGTTGATGTAGTCGAGCCCGTCGGACACGACCTCCCACAGCGTCTTCTTGGGGTCGATGTTCTCGCGGCTCTGGTCGACGTAGGAGATCTTGACCGTGTCGCCGACCCTGATGTCACCGGAGTCCGGGGTCTCCAGACCCTGGATCATCTTGAACAGCGTGGTCTTGCCGGCGCCGTTCGGGCCGATGATCCCGACGATGCCGTTGCGCGGCAGCGTGAACGACAGGCCGTCGATGAGGATCTTCTCCGCGAAGCCCTTGTGCAGGTCGTTGACCTCGACCACGACGTTGCCCAGCCGCGGGCCCGGCGGGATCTGGATCTCCTCGAAGTCCAGCTTCCGCATCTTGTCCGCCTCGGCGGCCATCTCCTCGTAGCGCGCGAGACGGGCCTTGGACTTGGCCTGGCGCCCCTTGGCGTTCGACCGCACCCACTCCAGCTCTTCCTTGAGCCGCTTCTGGCGCTTGGCGTCCTTCTGGCCCTCGACCTTGAGGCGGGTGGCCTTGGTCTCCAGGTACTTGGAGTAGTTGCCCTCGTAGCCGTGCAGGCGGCCGCGGTCCACCTCGCAGATCCACCCGGCGACGTTGTCCAGGAAGTACCGGTCGTGGGTGACCGCCACGACGGTGCCCTCGTACTTGGCGAGGTGCTGCTCCAGCCAGTTCACCGACTCGGCGTCGAGGTGGTTGGTGGGCTCGTCGAGGAGCAGCAGGTCGGGCTGCTCCAGCAGCAGCTTGCAGAGCGCGACGCGGCGCCTCTCACCACCGGAGAGGGTGGTGACCGGCCAGTCGCCGGGAGGGCAGCCCAGCGCGTCCATGGCCTGCTCCAGCTGGGCGTCGAGGTCCCAGGCGTTGGCGTGGTCCAGCTCCTCCTGGAGCTTGCCCATCTCGTCGAGCAGCGCGTCGGAGTAGTCGGTCGCCATCAGCTCGGCGATCTCGTTGAACCGGTCGAGCTTGCCCTTGACCTCGGCGACACCCTCCTGGACGTTCTCCAGGACGTTCTTCTCCTCGTTCAGCGGGGGCTCCTGGAGCAGGATGCCGACGCTGTAGCCGGGGGACAGGAACGCGTCACCGTTCGACGGCTGCTCGAGGCCCGCCATGATCTTCAGCACGGTCGACTTACCGGCGCCGTTCGGACCGACGACGCCGATCTTCGCCCCCGGCAGGAAGCTCAGGGTGACGTCGTCGAGGATCACCTTGTCGCCGTGCGCTTTGCGCGCCTTGCGCATGGTGTAAATGAACTCAGCCAAAGGAAACCGTCCGGCAGCTTGAAACTGGCAGTGGGCAGATACACCCCATCTTGCCTGACCGCCACCCCTGGGGGGAAACCCGTGAGGTCGGGGGGCGCTGACCTGGAGGTTCGCCGCTGCGGGCTGCGGCTCGCCTGTCACTCGCGGTCACCGTCGGTCGACCTGGGGCACCCTCGCACGGCCCAGGGACGGCCCAGGGCCGATCACGCAGACTCGCCGGTTGATCGACGCCGGACGCCTCCGACCAGGCCGCACGAACCTCAGCCGACGACAGCCAGCCACGACGGCGGGCACGCCGACCGACCAGGCGCGCGTATGCCTCGCTGCACCCCTATCGGCCTCAGCCACGGTGCAGCACCGTCGTCGGGAGCAGCCACGCCGGCCGGGCCGTGGGGACGGCGCCGAGTGTTCTCCTCGCACAGCCCTCAGCTTGGGAAGCTGCGGTTCTTTGTGGCCAGCCTGGGCACTGTCCTGCGCGAACGGCTGTGGTGCGGCCTCGTCTGGACTGGTTGTTTTCACCGTGGTTCCCCCCTGTTCCCCGCTCGATCTGGTGCGCATGTGGTGCGGTTCCCGAAGGCGTTCGGGTTCAGTCCAGCGGCCTGTGCAAGCACAGCAAAGATGCTGCTTCGCTGAGCCGACGAGTCGGCTGATGTCGTCACGGGTCTGCGCTCTCACCTCGTCCAGCTCGGCCCTGCTGTCCACCTTGGGCAGCGTCGTGATGCCCGTGAGTACGTCTTCCGCAGTCCGGCTCAGCCTGCCGTCGTCTGTCAGCATCTGCACTCGGAAGAGGGCCTCCTGGGCGTTGGAGCGCAGGTCGTAGGCGCGGATACGCACGGCGGCGGGGTCCTCGGGTGGTGGCTGCTCGTGCTCGCAGAACCAAAGATGGACCAGGCAGCGGCGGTAGTTGACCAACGCGCCTGCATAGGCGGAGTAGGCATCGAGTCGCTCCTGCCGAAGCTTCTCGCGGCGGGCGAACTCATGGCTCCTGTCGGTGGTGCGCTGCTGAAAAGCCAGAGTGATCCCCGACCCAAGCAGGGTTCCAACAACGGCTATGGCGCTGGCGATGATGGACTCCACGCCTCAAGCTGATCACGCTTCGCCGCCGGCGGTGGGCTGCTGGCCCGACTTCGCTGCCAAGTTGGCGATGCCCTCGGCACATCACTGATGCCGAGGGCACCCTGTGGTTCGACGACGTGGCCGCCGGCCCGGCATCGATCGGCTGCTGACGCGCCGCCCGGACCTCACCCGGCACGTCGGCGCCGTCGCCCGGCGCCGTCACGCGCCGGGTGTCGTCTCCTTGCGGCGCAGCACCACCAGCACCGTGCCGCCTATCACCACCAGGCCGATGGCCACGCCCGCGATCAGCGGGGTGATCGCCGAGCCGCCCGTCGCGGCCAGGTCGGTGGTGTCCGCGGTGACGGCGCCCACCGTGGCGGGGCTGGGCTCGCTGCGTAGCTGGGCCGTCTCGGTCGTGACCGCGCCCTGGGTCCGGCAGTCCATGACGCCGGTGAAGCGGTGGCTGAAGCCGTGGGGGCCGGTGATCGTGAAGTCGTAGGCCTGGTCCTCCTGGAGCGGGACGGTCACCGTGCGGGAGGCACCCGCGGGGATGGTGTGCTCGACGCCCATCAGCTCGAAGGTGAACGGCTTGTCGCCCTTGTCGGCCACGACGATGTCCACACCGCCCTCGGCACAGTTCTTGCGGGCCGAGACGGCCGCTACGGCGCCCTCGGCCGCCCAGCCGGCCGTCACGGACGCGGAGACCGTGGACTCGCTGGAGCCGGCCAGGACCTGGGTCTGGCTGCGGCTCTCGGAGGCGAAGGCGCGGCCCACCGGCACGGTCGTCGACGCCTGCACGGTCAGCTCGGCCGTCCCGTCCGCCGCGTCCGCGGGCACGTCGAAGTACAGCCGGGTGCCGTTCTTCGCCGAGGTGATCCCCTTGCCGGTCTTGTCGGTGATCCGCACCCCGGCGGCCGCCGCGCCCGCCGGCGGGCTCACCGTGACGGCGCCCGCGTTGGTGTGCACGGTCACCGGTCCGAGCAGATCGCCGGGCCGGCCGGATACCGCGGGCGGGTCCAGGGTCAGCGAGGCCTGCGGTTCGGAGATGCCTCGGGCGTTCTTCTCCAGGTAGTCGGCGAGCTTCTCGGCCTGCGGGTCGACGGCGTCGACCTCGGCCCCGTCCGAGTAGCGCCAGATGGCCACCTGGGTGCCGGCCGCCGCGTCCTGCTCGGTCAGCCCCCTCGTGCCCGCCCGCCGTGCGAGCGCGGCGAGGTCGTTGACCTGGGGGTAGGAGTGCTGGAGTATCCAGCGGATCCGGCCCGCGCCCTTGTTGGTGCCCAGCGACGTACCGCTCCAGGCCGTCTCCTGGTACCGGGCGTCACGCTGGGTCGGGTTGTGGAGGTCGACGCAGTACGTCTGCAGGGTGCCGCCGCCGTCCACGGACATCTCGAACAGGCCCGCCGACACCCGCTGGTCGCCGCCGTCCCCGTGGATCACGGCCTCGCCGTAGGTCTTCAGGCCGTTGATCGTCGCCGTGGCCCCGCCCTGTCTCTGCGGCGTCCCCTCGGCCGCGGCCGTACCGGCGCCGGACAGCACGCCGGCTGCCGCGAGGCCGGTCACCGTGGTGGCGGCGGCCAGGCGGGCCGCTCCGGTGGACCGGCAGAACGCAGAGAGCGCAGCAAGCACAGAATTCCCCTTCGAGCAGGACCCGTTGGACGTGGGGGACGGTCCCACCAGCAGAATCGGCAGCCCCTAGGGGCACGCCCGGCATCCTATGGATCAGGCGGAGCCTCGCCCGCCGGTCGGATCATCCGATGGCCGATCCGATCTGGAATCGTTATCGCCAGGACGTCCACGAGCTGGCCATATCGACAAATCCACCGCTTCGTGCGCGGAGTTGAGGCGGTACGGACCGCGCCCGGGGCGGGCACGGTGCACACGGGCGGCACGGGCACGGTGCCGCACCGGGGGGAGGGAACGGAGCGCCGGCCGGGGCTCGGACGTCGTTCCGGTGCACCCCGGGCGACGCCCGACCGGTGTCACGTCGCCGCCGAACGTCGGGCTGACGTCACGTCAGGGACGCGTCCGGACCGACGGCGCGCCGCCGCCGCGATCGACTGACGTCACGTCACCACCCGGTCCACTGACGTTACGTCACCGCTAGTGCTGTCGCCGCTTCTTGTGGCTCCGGAGTCTCCTGGGGGTCGGTCTGTCGGGGTGTCTCCCAGTTCGGCTCCGGTCGGTTCGCCGTCGGTGGTGCCTCCGGTTTGGCCGCGCGGTGGAAGAGCGCCGTACCGCGGGACAGGTCATGGCCGATCGCCACGGCGTCGATGTCGGCCGACGTCCACTGCTGCTGCCCCTCACGCTGCTCCGTGCGCACCTTCAGCCGGCCCTGGACGATGACGGGCTGGCCCACCTCCACGCACGCGGCCACGTTGACCGCTAGCTGGCGGTTGGCCCACACCGTGAAGAAGTTGGTGTGCCCGTCCACCCACGCGTTCTTCTCCCGGTCCCAGTAGCGCGCGGTCACCGCCAGCCGGAACCGCGCCGACGGCCCCGCCGCCAGTTCGCGGTACGCCGGCTGGGTCGCCACGTTGCCCACCACGCACACGATCGTCTCGTTCATGTCCTCGCTCCCCTCCCTCGCCCGTCCCCTTCCGGCCGGGCGGGCACGCGTACGGGCCCGTCCCGTACGGCTGCGTCTGCCGTGCCGGCGCGTACGACTGCCGTACGTGCCCGCACCTCCCGCCGACCGCCCGTACCGTCCGCTGTGTCTCCGCCGGACCCGCCGTGCGATCGCCGTGACCTCAGACTGCCTCCGCCGGGCCGGGCCCGCTGAGCGCTGTGGACGACCACCTGCCTGTGGAAAACCTCGCCACCCGCGTGGGTGACCATCGCGTCACCGCGTGCAGGGGAAGCGCCGCCTCACCCCTTGGACCGCCCGTGTTCCGACCGCTGCTTCCGCTCCCTGTCAGCCGACCGCCACCGGCCCCTCTTCGGCTTCGGCGCTCGCCGATGCCTGGCCGCCCCCGCCCCCGCCCCCGCCCCCGCTCAACCCACCCCGGCGGCGCCGGTACGGGCGACCCTGCCGTACTGCTCGCGGACCTCCCGGTACCGCAGCAGCTCCGCCGCCACCGGGTCCAGCACCCGGGCCCGGCCGCAGCTCGCCGCCGCCTCCCGCAGCCGGCGTTCCGCGTCCTGGCCGTAGCGCCGTGCCGGGCCACGGGCCGCCATCCGGCAGCCCCACTCCACCAGCGGACCACCGACGATCCCGCACACCATCAGCAGCACCGGCACACCGAGGTTGGGCGCCATCACGCCGGCGATCTGGCCCACCAGCCACAGACCGCCCACGATCTGGAGCAGCGTCATCGCCGCCTGGACCAGCACGGCCATCGGCCACCAGCCCGGCCGCGGCGGCCGGCCCGGCGGCAGCCCGGCCCGCGACGCCAGATCGTCCAACGCCTCGGACAGCCCCTGGGAGCCGCGCACGGCAGCCTCGCGCACCGCCTGCGCCCACGGCGTGGGCAGCCCGGCCGAGGCGCGCTCGGAGACCGTACGGACCGCCTGTTCCACGCGCTGGCGAGCCGTGGCCTCCTCGTCCGCCTGGGTGCGCACCGGGATCCGGCCCGTCGTGGACTCGCCGCGGCCGTGGTACCAGCGCCACAGCCGCAGCCAGGGCGTGCCGCACGCGCGGTTGGCGTTGCGCAGCCAGGCGCGCTCGGCGGCCTCACCGGCCGCCGTGGCGCCCACCGCGTCCGCGAGCCGCGCGGCGAACTCCTCACGCGCCTCCTCGGTCAGGCCGACCCGCCGCCCGGTGGCGTAGACGGGCCGCAGCTCGGCCGCCGCGGCGTCCAGGTCGGCCGCCACCCGGCGGGCCGCCGCGCCGCGTTCCGCCACGAACTCGCCGAGCGACTCGCGCAGATCACCGACGCCCTCGCCGGTGAGCGCGGACAGCGCGAGCACCGTGGCACCCGGTTCGCCGTACTCGCCGAGCGCGATGCCGTCCTCGTCGAGCAGTCGCCGCAGGTCGTCCAGGACCTGGTCGGCGGCGTCGCCGGGCAGCCGGTCCACCTGGTTGAGGACGATGAACATGATCTCCGCGTGACCGGCCATGGGCCGCAGATAGCGCTCGTGGAGGATGGCGTCGGCGTACTTCTCTGGGTCGACCACCCAGATCACCGCGTCGACCAGCTTCAGGATCCTGTCGACCTGTTCGCGGTGCTGTACGGCCGCGGAGTCGTGGTCGGGCAGGTCGATCAGGACCAGCCCGCGCAACTGCGCCTCGCTCTCCTGGTTGTGCAGCGGCCTGCGGCGCAACCGGCCCGGGATGCCCAGCCGGTCGATGAGGCCCGCCGCGCCGTCGCTCCAACTGCACGCGATGGGCGCGGCGGTGGTGGGGCGTCGTACGCCCGTCTCCGAGATGGGCACCCCCGCGAGCGCGTTGAACAGCTGGGACTTGCCGCTGCCGGTGGCCCCGGCGAGGGCGACGACGGTGTGCCGGCCGGACAGCTTGCGGCGGGCCGCGGCCTCGTCCAGTACCCGGCCCGCCTCGGCGAGGGTGTGGCTGTCCAGGCGGGTGCGGGACAGCCCGACGAGTTCCCGCAGGGCGTCCAGGCGGGACCGCAGGGGGCCGTCGTAGGCCAGCGGGGTCGGAATGTGGCCGGCCGGGCCGCGGTGCGCGGGTTCGATCGCGGAGGCGCGTTCGGCGGCGAGGGCGGCGGCGTTGGCCTCGGTGACGCGCCGGGCGATGAGACCGTCGTCCCAGGTCTCCTGGGATTCCGCATCGGCTGCGGTGTCCGGGCCGGTGGCGGTGTCCGGGGTCGTGCCGGCCTTCGCCTTCGTCTTCGTGTTCGTGCGCGTGTTCGTGTTCGTGCGCGTGTTCGTGTTCGTCGTCGCGTGCGGTCCTGGGTCGGTGCCAGTGCCAGTGCTGGTACCGGCACTGGCGCTGACGCCGGTGCCGGCGCTGGCGCTGAGGCCGGTGCCGGTGCTGGCGCTGGTGCCGGTGCCCGGCTTGGCTTCCGCCGCGGTGCGGGGCCGGGGTGAGTGGACGTGTGGGCGAGGGACAGAGGCGATCTCACCGACGCCGGGCCCGCGCGCGGGTCGGTCAGGGGCGGCGCTCTCGCCGTGCGCGCTTGCGGGTCGCTCACGGTCCGCGTGCTCGCCGTGCTCGCCGTGCACGCGTGCGGGGCTCTCGCGGTCGGCGTCCTCGCCCGTCCCGCGAGCGTGCTGTTCACCGACGGTCTCCTTGCCCTCGCCCTTCCCCTTGCCGCCGCCCTCTTCCTGGTCGCCTTCACTGTGACCGTCACCCCGGCCGTGGCCGTCACCATCACCGCCGCTGTTCCGGCCAGTGACCGCGCCTCCGCCGCGGTTCTTCTCGCCGTTCCCGTCGGCGTCTCCCCCGACGTCCTCGGGGACGCCGAGGACGGAGACGCTGACGGCGGCGGACCGCGGGGCGGGGTTCGCGGTGCAGTGGTTGTCGGTGGCGGGACCGTCACCGCCACGGCTGCCCTCCGCGAGGCTCACATGTCCATTCCCGGGACTCACGTGTCCGTGCCCCTGCGCGGGGCTCTCCTGCCCGTGCGCGGGGTCCGCGTGCCCCTCCGCGCGGCGCGCCTGCCCGTTCGTGGGGCCGTCGGCACGCGCGGCGGTCGCGGCGTTGTCCGTGGGCACCGTGCCGACGCGACCGCTGTGCTCCGTGGACCGGGTGCCGCCACTGTCGCTGTCGTGATCGCCGCGCCTCATGTGGTCGGTGTGTTCGGTGTGGTCCTGGTCAGTGACGGCGGTCACCGGTCACCTCTCCTTCTGAAGTACCGACAGCGCGGCGATGAGTTCGGCCTGGTGCTCGGGATGGACGTCCAGGGCGTCGAGCGGGGCGAGTCGCCGTTCCCGTTCGGCGTGCACGACCCGGTCCACGTGTTCGATGAGCAGCCGCCCGGCCCGGTCCCGCAGGCGCAGCGCGCCATGGGCGCCGAGCCGTCGGGCGAGCCCCTCGCCGGCGGTACGTGCCCGGCGCCCGCCCAGCACCGCGGTCGCGACCAGGGCGGCGACGGCCTCCGAGTCGAGGGTGCCGGTGCGATCCAGGTCCCGTACCTCGTCTTCGGCGTACTCCTCCAGTTCCCGCCGCCAGCGTCGTACCGCCAGGCCGATACGGTGCTCGGCGCTCTCCAGGGACACGTCGCGGCCGGTGAGGCCGGGGGCGCCTGCGGCGGGCTCTCGCCGCCACACGTCGTCGACACGCTCGTCGGCGGCGGTGACGGCACACAGCAGCAGGGCCGCGAGGCTCTCCACGAGGGCGTCGAGGAGTTCGCCCGCGGTGCAGTCCAGGGGGAAGGCGCGCCAGCGTTTGAGGGCGTCCCCGGCGAGTACGGCGCCGGCCTGGAGGCGGCCCCGTACCCGCTCGTGTTCGCGGTCGTAGGCGGTCTCCACGGCTGAGGTGAGCCGGAGCGCCGCCGCGTACTGGGCGGCGGCGGCGCTGGCCAGCTCGGGCATGCGTGCCTTGAGCGAGTCGAGTACGCCGTAGGCGGTACGGGCCATGACGTACTGCCGGGCGGCGGCGTCCTGGGCGTGCTGGGTGAGCCAGCTCTTCAGGGGCGCGACGGCGGTGGCGGGCAGCAGCCCGGCACCCCAGGCGGACTCGGGCAGCTCCGGCACGGTGAAGCGGGGCACGTGACCGAGGCCGGCCTTGGTGAGCAGGGCGCCGTACTGCCGGGAGACCTCGGAGACGACCTGGTGGGGCACCCGGTCCAGGACGGTGACGAGGGCGGCGTCGTACTCCTTGGCGGTGCGCAGCAGGTGCCAGGGGACGGCGTCGGCGTAGCGGGCGGCCGTCGTGACCATGATCCAGATGTCGGCGGCGCAGATCAGTTCGGCCGCGAGGACACGGTGGTCGGCGAGCAGGGAGTCGATGTCGGGGGCATCGAGGAGGGCGAGCCCGCGCGGGAGGGAGTCGGCGGACTCGACGCGCAGTACGCGTCCGGGATCCTCGCCGGGGGGCATGTATTCGTCGACGGGGTCCTGGTGGGGCACCCACACGCGCGTCAGGTCGGGAAGCACGCGCATGCCGCTGAACCAGTGATGGTCCTCCGGATGGCAGACCAGCACCGGCGTCCGGGTGGTCGGCCGGAGCACGCCGGCCTCGCTCACCCGGCGGCCGACGAGAGAGTTGACGAGCGTCGACTTCCCCGCGCCCGTGGAACCGCCGACGACGGCGAGCAGCGGCGCCTCGGGTTCCCGTAGCCGGGGTACGAGGTAGTCGTCGAGCTGCGCGAGGAGTTCGTCGCGGTTGGCACGCGCGCGTGGGGCCCCGGCCAGGGGCAGCGGAAAGCGTGCGGCGGCGACACGGTCGCGCAGAGCGGAGAGAGTGTCGAGCAGCTGAGGCCGTACGTCCAAGGTCACCACATGTGAAGAATGCCCAATTTTAGGGGAATTCTGAAGCATATAGACATGTCTGCGTGCCGACGGGACAGAACGGACGGACGGGACGACTGGGACACGGGCCGGGTCGAGGCATAACGAGTGCACAACACCCGGTGGCGCAGGTCGCCAAAAACGGTGCACGATTCGCACCTGCCTGCGATTATCAGGACCGCTTCACCGAACCTCCACATCGAGCCACGGAGGCGAAGCGACAGGGTCAAGGAACCGGGAGCCCTATCCTTGACCCCGGCACCGTCACGGATCAGCCCCCACCAGGGCACCGCTCACGAGGCCACCCCACCCGGCCCCCGTAGCTCAGTGGATAGAGCAGGCGCCTTCTAAGCGCTTGGCCGCAGGTTCGAGTCCTGCCGGGGGCGCCACGTCTGAGCAGCAAGAACGCCCCGGAAGGGGTGACCCTTCCAGGGCGTTTCGCATCTCTGACGGCAACGCTGACGGCAACGTCCCCGCCGACTCACCGGCGCCGCGTCAATCGTCGCCCAGCAGCGTCCCGAGCCGATCCAGTGCCGCACGCTTCTCCCGCATGTCCGTGTGCGCGTAAATGTTCATGGTCACGTCGAGGGCACTGTGGCCCACGATGTCCCGAACGATGTGTGGCGGGATACCGAGCCCGAGCAGCAGCGTGACACAGGTGTGACGCAGGTCGTGGAAGCGGACCTCCAGTCCCAGCCGCTCACGAACCGGAAGGTGGCCGCGCCCGAGCCGTGCCCGAGCGAACACGTCGGGCCCTTCGGCGGCATCGGCGACAGTACGATCAACGCCGTGAGCGGCTACCCGCACGGCCCGACGGGCCGCCGGACGGAAGGTGACAAGTCCGTGAAGGCCCTGCGACTGCTGACCATGAACACCCTCTTCACCGGCGATGTCCCGGCTCGGCTGCGTGCCCTCGGCGCGGCGCTCGACCGGTCCGACTACGACATCGTCTGCCTGCAGGAGGTCATGTTCCGCCGCAACGCCCGGCTGATCCGCCGTGCCGCTCCTGCATACCGGCACGTCGCCTACTCGGGCTCGGTCCTGCTCAAGGGCGGCCTGGTGCTGCTGTCCCGGTGGCCGATCAGCCGATGGCGGTTCGTGCGGTACCCGATGACGGGCCCGGTGCGCGGCGAACTCCTCATGCGCAAGGGTGCCCAGCTAGCGTCCGTGACCACCCCGGACGGTGAACTGGTCGTCGTGAACACCCACCTGTCGGCCAACCGCGACGACGACTGGTCCCGCACGAACCGGTACACACGGATCGCTGGTGCCGAACTGGCCCGGCTCAGCGGGCTGATCGCGGCCATCGGCCCATCCCTGCCCGTCGCCGTGGTCGGTGACCTGAATGTCCCGCGCGACTCGGCGGTACTCGCCGAGTTCGTCGCCACGGCGGGGCTGCGCGACATCCTCGCCGGCGACACGCGTCCCACCTTCCGGCCCACACCTCGATGGCCGTCGCCGCCGGCCTTGGACCACGTACTGGTCCGGGCCGCGGCCGGGGAGACGCTGACCGGCAGCGCCGACTTGGTGTTCCAGGACAAGGTGACATTGGGTGACGGCCGCCAGGCCTACCTGTCCGACCACTACGGCGTGCAGGCGCGGCTGATCCGGTCGAAGTGACACTTGAGACCGGCCCGACCGGGCTTGAGGAGCACAGGGCGGCAGGCACGGAGCCGCCCGACGGGGGTAAGACGGGCACGGCGCCCAGGTGAGGCCTCACGCCCGGGCGGTCCCGCCGGCCCTGTGGCACCGCATCAGTCGGTGACGAGTACGTCCATCGGGCGCGCCTGCGCCGGGCGTTCTCCCGCCGGTGGGCCGGCGCCGACGCCCAGGTAAGCGCGTCCGGGCAACACCACAAATCAACTCCAGCACGGTGGTTATGGCCTGATACGCCGTAAGGAACGTACGAACCCAAGGCATGGCCCCCACCCAAGTCGCTCCGGGACGAAGAGGTCGTGGGTTCCATGCTGCGCCGGGATGGTGCGGAGCCAGGTCAGGCCCGGCGTCGCGGAGGCAGCACCGGGCCTGATGGGTGCCAACTGTCGCGGGGGGAATGTGAGGCCCCGATCAACCGTCATCAACGGTTGTCCCGCGGAGACGGGACGATCTCGGCAGGACCGCAGTGCCCGCTTCCGTGGTGCCAACCACTGGTGCCGGCGCGTTCGTCGGGCCAAGCTGCGGCACATGGACTGGATGCCGCTTCTCTCCACACTGACCGGTGCCGTCATCGGCATCACAGCCACTTTGCTCGCCGATCGCAACCGGTGGAGGCGGGAGGAGGCCAGGCATGCGTGGGAAGTACGGCGCGAGGTGTACACGGAGTTCGTGTCCGCCCTCAAGGCGGCGGGAGAGGAGATGCGGGCCGTCGCCTTGGGCGATCACATGTCCGCGTCGGCGCGTGATGCGGCCGTGAGGGAAGCCGTCCGTGGCGCCGGCCTCTACACAGCCAGTGAACGCCTCTGGCTCGTGGGCCCGCCGCAGGTCGTAGCGGCGGGCAACGAGGCGTTTCATGGCCTGCGCGCGATACGCGACGCTTACGCCCGGGGGGTGGCGGTCGGCTCCGCCGAGGAAGCGTCCCTGGTGGGAACGCGTCGTACGGCCATGGCTCGGATGCGTCGTCTCATGCGTGAGGATCTGGGTTTCGGGCCCCTCGGGATCGAGTGACGTCACCGGCATCCACGGTGCGTCGGCGGGGCGGCCGATCGCGGGGTCGTCCTTGGAACCGTGCGGCCGGACACCCCACTTGCTGTGACGACACGGCAGGGGGGCGCCGTGGCCGGTGGCCTCAGAGCTTGCCGAAGACCACTCCCCGCCAGGTCCAGCCGGACTTGAGGACGGTGTCGCGCAGTGGCTCGCGCATCCGGGCGCTGTCGAAACGGAAGGTCTCCGTCGCCTCGACGTGACCGTCGGCCCCGCGTCCGATGGTCCATTGGCGGCTGACGGTCCGGCTCGGCCCGCGCGTGTACTCCGATGTCACCTGGAGCCTCGTCGGGGTTCCGACCCGGCTGAGCTCCCACTGTTCCTCCAGAGCGCGCACCTCGTGCTCCTTGTGGTCCAGCCGCATCCGGATCCGCACCGCGTGACTGATCTGGGACTGCAGGAAGATCTGCTGCCAGGCGGGCTCCGTCAGCCGCCACTCCGCCAGCAGGTCGCACTGCTCACCGCCGCCGTACCGGATGACGTACGGAACCTCGGGCTGGTTGAGGCCGAGCAGCGCCGACCGCAGTTCCTGCCCCGGGACCGGCGGCACTCCCTCTGGCGGGTGCTGTGTGCCGGTCAGCTTGTCGAAGAGTCCCATGGGGTCAACCTACGAAGGGCGGTGCCGGTGGCACAAGCCTCGCCCGCCGCCCGTGAACCGCTACGGTGTCGCGCCCTCACCCGGGCGAACGCTGCGCACCAGGTCCCGGAAGTCGTCCAGCAGGGCGGGATGCTGTGACGCGGTGGAGGTGAACATCAGCCGGATCACGACCCGCCGGTGCGGGTCGTCGACGTCGAGCATGGACAAGTACGCCTGCGACTGGACGAGGTCGTGGCGCTGCCGGCCGGTGACGACCGAGAAGGCCAGGGTCTGTGTGAGGCCCGGCGCGTCCGCGGAGCCGGTCTCCCGGCGGTCGGTGACCATGACCGTCGCGACGGACCTGTCCATGACTTCCACCGACTCGTCGGCGATCTCGGGGAGCGTCGCCGGGTCGGGGCGGTATTCGCCGTCGACGGTGATGTTCGCGGTGAAGCCGGCGTCCGACGGCAGATGGACCGCGACGAACGCCGCACCGGGAGCGCCGACCTCGTCCGGGGGCGCGGCTCGCCAGCCTTGCGGCACATCGAACTGGATCGGGATCGGCAGGGTCGTCGACATTACGAGGTTTCCTTCCTCCGACGGCACACCCGTGGCGGTGAGCCACATGGAGCGCCGGATCGGAGCACGTAGAAATGGGGTCAGAACACGCTGGTGACCGCATGCCCGAACGAACTCGCACCATGGCTGACGGCACCGGCCAGGTCACCAGCGGTGTCGGCGACCTTGCCCGGGTCGACACTGAATTCGAAGCCCAGCTCACCGCCGAGGGCGGGAGAGAGACCCACCTTGGTGCTGAATTTCCACACGCCTTCGTTGTTCTTGCCGAGGTCCAGGCTGGCTTCGGCGCCGGGACCGGCCCAACCCTGGGCGGAGAAGCCCGCCGAGACCCCTCCGACGTCCGCGCCGACCTCGCCGCCGCCCTTGGCGCCCGCGAAGGCCTCGCCCCCCAGGTGTACACCCTCGCCGCCGACCCCCGCGTCGACGTTGGCCTCGGCCCCCGCCATGCCCTCGACCTTCGCGGAGACGCCGACCGGGCCGACACCGACACCGCCCTCGGCGGAGCCCTCACCCCCCGCGAAGACGCTCGCGTTCCCTTCCACGCCGTTCTGGGAGACGCCGCCGCTGGCGGAACCCTTGGCTCCGGCGTAGGCCTCGGCCTTTCCGTCGAGTTTCCACGGCCCCCGGGTGAGCGAGCCCTCGGCGCTCGCGCTGCCCAGGTCGGCGTGCGCCTCCGCCTCGCCGAGTTTGCCGGATCCGAAGTCCGGCCCCGTCGCACTCGCCCCGACACCGGGGCCGGACGTCTCGGTCTTTCCTTCGGACTTCCACCCGTCGGGTTCGGTCCGGGCGGCCTCTCGCTCCGCCTCGTCCTCGTACGTCTTGATGTCGCCGTGGGCGTGGCCGTTGAAGCCGGTGAGCGTGCCGTCACTGAGGTCGGAGTCGAGCACCACCCGGGTGAGGGCGTTCTCGACCTCGGTGTCGGTGTCGCCCATCTCCTTCACGAGCCGATCGATCTCCGCCTGCCAGGAGGTGACGGCCTTGCCGACGGAGTGCTGGTAGTCGGGGTCGTGGTGCAGGGCGTTGCGCTCACCGTCGGACAGCTTCGTGGTGTCGTACGAGACCACGCCTCCCTCCGATACCGCCATGCCCGCCTTGACGGCGTCCGCCCGGGCGGACTCCAGCTTCTTGCGGAGGTCCGTGAAGTCCGTGTGCGCCTCACGCAGCAGTGAGGCCACCGCCTTCGCCTCGACCTGCGCGGCCTGGAACTGCTTGAGCGTGACGTTGAAGCGTCCGTTCGCGGCGTCCGCGCTCAGCCCCGACCAGCCCGGAGACAGGGTGATGCCGTAGACGTCGCGCCGGTAGGCGGTCTCCTGCTTGTTGAACTCTTTCGCCATCCCGTCCCAGCGCTCTGCGGCCGTCGTGAGCGCGGACAGGTCGGTCGTCATGATCTCGTGATACGTCGGCATGGGTTCCCCGTTGTCATTGCCCGGCTGTCTGCGAGTTGCGGCCTCGGCCCAGGACCCAGCCGCGTGGCACCGCCCGGTCAGTACCCGTAGAGCGCCGACACCGAGTTGTTCGTCTGGGAACCGACCTGCAGGTCCGTGCCCTGCAAGGTGGTGTTGGCGCTGCGCAGGGCCGCCTTGTCCGCGGCGAGCATGTTCATCAGGTTCGTCACCTGCTGTCCCCAGGCCGTGTGCGCCTTCTTCAGCGCCCCCGAGGTGTGCCATCCGTCGTGGAAGGCCTTGACCGCCGTGTCGGTCTCCGTGTCCGCGTAGTCTCCGGCTTTGCGGGTGTCGGGCTGGATGTGCTGCTCGATGGCGTTGGCGGCGGTCTGTTTCTGGGCCGGCGTGGAGGCGAGCTTCTGCTGACCGCCGATCAGGCCCGGTGGAGTCGGGGAGCCTCCGGCATCGCCCGGTAGCTGGTTCAGTCGCATCCCGACGGACTGTGCCGTCGCGGTGCTTCCCGGTTCCGTGCCTGCCATCAGCCTTGCCTCCCGTGTCTGCCGCTGCCCGGCGCCGGCGTGGCGGACGCCCCCGTCGCAACGATCCGCTCGTACCGTAGCGCCCTCGGCCGAGTAAGCGGATCTGACCCAACTGGTTCCGCGAGCAGGTCAGTTAGGCGCCGGGGAGGCCTTGTCGTCGGCCTTGAAGTCGTAGTGGATCCGGCCGCCGCTGACGGAGGTGACCTTGACCGTCACGCCCAGGGTGCTGCCGTCGTCCGCCGTGAGCGTGCAGCGCGAGGTGGTGCCGACCTTGCCGACGAGGTCCTCGGGGCAGGAGACGTGCGGCTTCGGCTGCCCCGTGGCGGCGGCGAGCTTTTCGGAGAGCGTGCCGGAGAGCTTGTCCGCGGACAGCGTCGGCGGCGTGGACTTCTTGACCTCGACGGAGGACGAGCAGCCCAGGAGCAGCGTGCTGGCCGCGACGGCCGCGAGGATCGACAGGCCTGTGGTCGTCCGGGCTTTGAACATCGTGCACTCCTGGTCGGCTGGTCAGGGCGAGAAGACCCGAAGAGCATACTGGCGGGATGCCGTGGACATGCCGAAGGGGACGGCCATGACGGTCACACAGTTCCCCGGTCACACGGATTCTCCATATGCCTTCACGTCATCGACGGGAATGTCGCACCACGTCGAGAGGCGCGCGTACAGGGCTGAGGCCCCGGCGCGAGACCGGACGCGCTGTGCTGCCTGACGAACGCCCCGTCGAGGGGTGGTCGTTAGAGTCGTAGGCGGGAGGGAGACGACGTGCGACTTCGTTGTGCGGTGCTGGACGACTTCCAGGGGGTGGCCACCGAGTTGGCCGACTGGTCGGTGCTCGGGGAGCGGGTGGAGGTCGTCTCGTTGCGCGAGCACCTCGGTGACGAGGACGCCCTCGCCGCTGCCCTCGCCGACTACGACATCGTCGTCACCCTGCGCGAACGCGTCCCCTTTCCCGGCTCCCTGATCGCCCGCCTCCCCCGGCTGAGGCTGCTCGTCGCCTCCGGGATGCGCAACAGCGTCATCGACTACGCCGCCGCCGAGGCCCACGGCGTCACCGTGTGCGGTACGGCGAGCGCCAGTACCCCACCGGTCGAGCTGACCTGGGCGCTGCTGCTCGGTCTCGCCCGGGGGATCGTCCAGGAGAGCACCGCGCTGCGCCACAACGGGCCCTGGCAGTCGACCGTCGGTGCCGATCTGCACGGACGCCGGCTGGGGCTGCTCGGGCTCGGGAAGATCGGCAGCCGGGTGGCGCAGGTCGGGCTCGCCTTCGGGATGCGGGTGAGCGCGTGGAGCCAGAACCTCACCGAGGAGCGCGCCGCCGAGTCCGGGGTGGAACTCGCCGCCTCCAAGGAGGAGTTGCTCACCACGAGCGACTTCGTCTCCGTCCATCTGGCCCTCGGTGACCGTACCCGCGGTCTTCTCGGCGCCGCCGAACTCGCCCTGATGAAACCGACCGCCTATCTGGTCAACACCTCGCGCGCGGCGATCGTCGACCAGGACGCGCTGCTGGCCGCGCTGCACGAGGGCCGGATCGCGGGCGCCGGCGTCGACGTCTTCGACATCGAACCGCTGCCCGCCGACCACCCCATGCGGACCGCGCCCCGCCTCCTCGCCACACCCCACCTCGGCTACGTCTCCCACGCCAACTACACGACGTACTACGGCCAGGCGGTGGAGGACGTCCGGGCCTGGCTGGAGGGGGCGCCAATACGCCGGCTGCCCTGAGACCGACGGCCGCCCGCCCGACGCCGACGGCGTGCCCGGGGCGCCCTCGGACTCGCTCGGCCGGCCTCCGGGGCCGGGCCGGCTGCGCGCCGGGAGTGCCGGGTTCCGGGCAGAGGCCGGGCCGGCTGCGCGCGTCGGGAAGGTTGTCGTTGTCCATGGCCGGAGGGTAGGTGAGGGCCCCGGACCGGTGCCTGCGAATAACGCCGGAGGCGCGTGCACGCCGCCCCGGCTCGTCCGCCGAGGGCGCGTTGCCGTTGAAAGGGTGATCCCCGGCCGATCACCGTGACCAGCCCCGCGTGGCGCCGTTGAACGGACAGTGCGGCGGCTGGTCTGCCGCTGCGCTATCCGAGCTACCAAAGGAGAACGTGATGTCTCGCATCGCGAAGGCGGCCGCTGTCGCTCTCGGCACCAGTGCCGTGGTGATCAGCGGGGCCGGGCTTGCCCTGGCCGACGCCACTGCCGAGGGCGCGGCCGTCGGTTCCCCCGGCGTCCTGTCGGGCAACGTCATCCAGGTTCCGGTCCACGTGCCGATCAACCTCTGCGGCAACACCGTCGACGTCATCGCCCTGCTGAACCCGGCGTTCGGCAACGTCTGCGTCAACGACGGTCACGAGAGCAAGGCCGGGGGCTACGGCGGCTGAGCCGGCCGGCATCCCCAGGCAAGAGCCCCGGCACTCCGAGCGCCGGGGCTCTTCCCGTGCCCGCTTCACCCGGCGGGCACCTCACGCGTACCGGTAGATCCGGCTCACGTCCTCCAGCCGGTCCGGTGTCTCGTCCCACGGCGGCAGCTTCTCGTGCCGGGCGACGACCCGGCCGTGCTGGCCGTCGGTGGCCCGGGGCGGCTCGGCCGGCAGGTAGCGGTGGTCGTGGTGGGCCCGCTGCCAGCGGGACCACTGGAGGTCGACGAAGGCGTGGTGCAGCCAGAACACCGGGTCGTTCACGGACGCGCCGCCGAGCATCACGCCGCCGACCCAGCGGTGCACCCGGTTGTGGTTGCGCCAGGAGGCGCTGCCGGTGCCGGTCCCCCAGCCCTCCAGTTTGTTGCGGAAGCCCTTGCGGACGGTGGAGTCCCAGGGCCACGCGTCGTACACGGGGTCGTCGAGCGCCCCCTGGAGTTCGCCGCGGGTGGGCAGCTCGATGGGGGCGGCGGCCCGGCCCAGGTCCCGGGTGAGGAACCGGCCGTCGGTGACACCCTCGCGGATGGTCCAGTGGCCCGCCGAGTAGGCGAACGGACCGGTGGTCACCTGCTGGTCGGAGCGCCGCCCGTTGCCGCCGAGGAGGTCCTTCGTCCAGGGCACGGAGGTCGTCGTGCGGTCCCGGGTCCAGTCCCAGTACGGCACCGTCACCGAGGAGTCGACGCGGCGCAGCGCCCGCTCCAGCTCCAGCAGGAACCGGCGGTGCCAGGGCAGGAACGACGGCGCCATGTGGGCGCTGCGCAGGCCGTCGTCGCCGTCGGTGGTGTAGAAGTCGATGTGCACGCGCACGAACTCGTCGTACTCCCCGCGCCGTTTCAGCTCCAGCAGCGCGTCGACGAACCGCCGGCGCTCGGTGCGGGTGAGTGTGCTGACGTCCTTACGCACGTACGCCATGCCGGCCCCCCATGTACGTGTGGTCGCCCGGCCCGCTGTCGCCGACCGGTCCCGGTGCCAGGTCGCGCAGCCGCCGGCCGGGGCCGAGCCCGTCGACGGCCGCCCGGGTGGCCTCCAGGGGCGTGCGGTACGACGTGTAGTGGTCGACCATGCTCAGCCAGGTGCCGTCGGCCCGGCGCATCAGGTGCAGCGGGCGGCTGTCGATGGTGATCCGCCAGTGGCCGCCGGCCGCCCGGGGCCCCGCGGCCGGCATCAGGACGCCCTGGATGCGGCGGCCCCGATAGGTCTCGTCGAAGGAACCGCTCGCGGTGCCGCCGGCCGGGGCCGTGGGCCGGGACGCGGCGACGACCGGGGCGAGCGCCAGGGTGGCGGCGGAGGCCAGCAGCCCCCGCGCCACCTCCCTCCGCGAGGGTCTGCCCGCCCCCGCTCCGGCCCGCCGTCCCGCACCGACCGCCACGCCACCGACACCGACGACCATCGCTCGCTCCTCCTCCGGGTTCGGATGTCCTACCGATTAACCGGCGAGGGGGGCGCGGGGTCACCGGCGAAGGGCCATACGGGGTGTACGGGAGAAGGGGGCGTACGGCCCGGGGCACGGCGGAGTACGGGGGCAGGGCGCGTACGGCCCGGGACGCGGCGGGCCCGTCGGGGGCGCCCGCCGTCAGCAGCCGCAGCTCCGCGCCGAGCCTGGGCACCTCCATGTGCAGGGCCCTGAACACGCCGCCCGAGGGGTCCCTTCCAGGATGCGGGGATTCGACGTCCGTAGCGCGTATCGAGCGGGAAACGCTTCGGCGCACCGTTCCCCGGGTGCCGTAGTGGTCAGCTCGTCCAGAAGTCCCACCAACGGGTCAGTACGAGCATGCCGACCACCCCGATGTGCAGGACGGGAAGCACCCAGGTGAACTCGGCGAAGAACGCCGTGAGCCAGTGGGGCGCGGGCAGGAATCCGTGGCGCACGCAGACGGATGTCACGTACCAGAACAGGATGATCGTCGCGATCCAGGCCAGGCAGCACCACAGGCACAGCGCGTTGATCCGGTACAGCGACTCGAACTGGAGCCAGGACACGAAGCCGACGCCGAACAGGCAGCCCGCCTCGAACAGCAGCCAGTACCAGCCGGGGAAGCGGGCTCCGGCGAGCAGGCTCACGCCGGCGCAGACCACGATGCCGTAGGCCACCAGGCCCAGCATCGGGTTGGGGAACCCGAAGACGGCGGCCTGCTCGCTCTTCATCACGCTGCCGCAGGAGAGCACCGGGTTCAGGCTGCACCCGGGGACGAAGTGCGGGTCCTGGAGCAGCTTGAACTTGTCCAGGGTGATCACCCAGGAGGCCAGCACTCCCGGCGCCCCCGTGAGCACGATCAGCAGGGCGAGCCCGCGGCTCGCGCCCGCTTGCCGGCCCATCAAGCGCGCAGGCTGCGCGCGGGCAGGCAGAGGCGGGCGGCGGCGTTCGTGGCCTCCGGGGCACCCGCGAACGCGGCCGGCGCCTCCCCGGTGGCCGGCCGGCGGGGGCCGGCCGAGGGGCAGACGCGGGTGGCGCGGGAGGGGCGGGTTCCGCTCGGTACCGAGGTCATCGCGCGACCATACTGACGGGCCGCGGGGCGGTCCGGTCGCTTCTCACCCTTCCGGGCTAGTGCCCGGGGCCGCTCCACACGATCGGGGGACGCGGCCGGGGAGACACGCCGGGGGCCGGTCCCGCGGGTGCGGTACCGGCCCGTTCGGTGCGGCGGACGTCAGTGCCGCACAGGCAGGCCGCCCAGCAGCCCCTTCTTGTTGAGGGTCGTGGTGGTGCCCTTGACGCCGCTCAGCACGGAGTCCTTGTTCTCGGTGTCGAGCGCGTCCGACTGGTGCTTGAGCGGCAGCAGGTCGGTGACGGTGGGCGGGTGCTCGGCGACGTGGGCGAGCCCGCCGTTGACACTCAAGGGCGGCAGGTGCTGGGCGTCGTAGGCGAACGCGGGCGCGGCGACGCCGGCAAGGGCGACGGAACCGGCGACAACGGCGGCAGCCTTCAGGGACTTCATGGTGTTCCTTTCCTCGGCAACTCACGTCGCCCCGGGCATTCTGACGCCCTGCCTAACGAGGTCCGGCCGGGCCGGAAACCCCGCGCCGAGAAGACATATGAGATCCCCGTGGAGCCGGCGGGGAGTCCGGCCCCGTCTGGGCCGGTGACCGGCCGATCGGCGGGCAGGCCGGTCAGCCGGTGGCGGTCAGGCTCGGCGTCGCGGGGAGGGACGGCAGGGCGGGCAGCGACGGGAGGGAGGGCAGGGAGTCGATGCCGCCGGGGGCGGGCATGTCGCTGCTGAGGAGGGTCGTCCCGAGCAGGTCCACCAGTCCGGACACCACGTCGCTGGCGGACGACAGGAGCTGGTCGAGGCCGCCGGTGGCCGCCTGCACCAGGTTGTCGATCGCGGTCCGGAGGGCGGAGAGCGCGTCGTCCGTGAGGTCACGGGACGAGGGCGGCTTGCCGTCGTCCGCCTTGGCGGGGGTGGCGGGCTCGGTGGCCTGCGGGGACGCGACGGCCGAGGGGGAGGCGGCGGACGACAGGGACGAGGGGGAGGCGGCGGCCGAGGGGGAGGCGGGGGACGTGGGCGTGGCGGGCTTCGCAGGGGACGCGGGGGACGCGGATGTCGCCGGGGCGGGGTCCTCGGCGGCCTTGGCGATGGCCTTCTTCGCCGCTTCCCCCAGCCTGCTGGCCTCGTCGGTGGGCAGTCTGCCCTTCGCCAGCGACCGGTTGAGCAGGTCGACGACCGGGTCGAGGACGGAACCGGCGGCACCGAGGGCCCTCACCTGTGCGAGCAGCCTCTCCCCTTTCCGCCGCTGGGCCGGGCGTCCGGGGCACGGCGTGGCCGTGTCCGCGTGCCGTGTCGGCGGCGACGGCGGCGGGGCCGGTGATGCCGACCAGGACGGCCGCGCAGAGAGCGGTGGACGCGAGACGCCGGGCAGGCAGATCACGCATGGGTGTTCCTTTCGGTGAACAGTGGGGACCTGAGCCCACCGTCAGTTCACCGACGGCCGGACGCAACCGCTCATACACGGGACGTGATCTGTCCGGAGTAACACAGAACCGGCCGTCCGCGCCGCGGCGGATGCGCGGGCGGCCGGCCGGCCGAAGGGTTGCGTCCCGGTGTCAGTCGTTGACGCAGGTGTTGGCGAACGCCGGGTTCAAGAGGCCGATGACGTCGATGGTGTTGCCGCAGACGTTCACCGGAATGTGGACCGGAACCTGGATCACATTGCCCGACAGCACTCCCGGCGAGTTGGCGGCGACGCCGTGCGCGTCGGAGTCGGCGGAGGCCACACCGGCACCGCCGGCAACGGCCGCGACGGCGGCGGAGGTCAGGACCAGGCCCTTCGCGATACGCGACATGGAAGGTACTCCTTGGGATCGACGCAACATCCGGGCGGAATGCCCAGCGCTGTGTCAACGCGCCGCACTCCCCGGAGTTGTGCCGCCAATGGAGTGATGCGCGAGGAGAGATGCCTCTACGATTCCGACACAGTTGCCCGGTTTATCCATATTGATACGGATGTCGCTAGAGTTGCGAATCTCTCCAGTACGTGCGAAAGGGCACCGCCGGCCATGCGCAAGTTCCCGGGTTCGCCGCTGTGTACGACGGCGGGCGCCCTAGCCGTCCTGTCCGTCCCGGCCACCGCCCGGGCCGGCGCGCCCCCCTCCCCCGAGGCCTCCAGGGTGGCCTTCGCCCCGCGCCACCACGTGGTACAGCAAGGCGGGTTCGTCCACCCGGCCGCCGACACGGTCGTGGGGCACCGGGTGGCGCACGGCGCCGACGCCTTCCAGGCCTCGGCCGACGTCAGGCGGCTGGTGCGGGACAGCGGTTCGGGGCTGTGCACCGTCGCGCGGACCACCATCGCGCGGGGCAGGCCGGCGGCCGGGGCGGGCGGACGCGTCGGCCCGGTGGCGTACGACGGCGACCGCGGACGCGCGGGTGACGCGCTCACGTTCTCCGCAGGGCACCGGCGTACGCCCGTCGCACTCGGCGCCCCCGCGAGTCCCACGGACGGCGTACCGAACTCCACGACCAACGAACCAGGTGCCGTACCGGCCCGGCGGGTTCCGGCCTACGCCGACACGCTCGGCTACGACGCTGACGTGTCCGATCTCGGCCCGGCTCTGCGGCACGGCGGTGACCAGCCAGGCTTCCGGCTCGTTCCCCACGCGGACGCGGCGTGGGCCGGCGCGCACCCCGTCGCCGTGGACGCCCGGTGGTGAGACGCGTTCACGACCGCAATCCCGAGCGCCCCCCCGTGAGCGAGGAAACCCGCGAATGCACCAGCCAGCGCCCGACCCACGCCCCCGGGTCCTGCACCTCGCGCAACCCGTCGACGGCGGGGTCGCCAGGGTCGTGCTCGACCTGGCGCGGGCCCAGCTCTCGGCGGGTCTGCGGGTCACGGTGGCCTGCCCCGGCGGCGAACTGGCCGCGGGACTGCGGGACCTGGGCGCCGACGTACGGCAGTGGCGGGCGGGCCGGTCCCCGGGGCCCGGTCTGCCGGGCGAGGTACGGCGGCTCGTGCGCCTGATCGACGACGTACGACCCGCACTGGTGCACGCGCACAGCGCCAAGGCCGGGCTCGCCGCGCGGCTCGCCGTCCGCGGGCGCACGCCCACCGTGTTCCAGCCGCACGCCTGGTCGTTCGCGGCGGTCGGCGGACTCACCGCGGCGCTCGCCCTGCGCTGGGAGCGGTGGGGGGCGCGCTGGGCCGACCGGGTGGTGTGCGTGAGCGAGGCGGAGCGTGCGACAGGCGTACGCTGCGGGGTACGCGCCGCGTACACGGTCATCCCGAACGGCATCGACACCACCCGCTTCTCACCGGCCCTTCCCGTCGGCACGGCGGCCCCCTTCCACCCACCGCAGACCCCCGACGGCAGCAACGTTCCACCCGGGCCGTCCGCACCACCGGCACAGCCCGCACGGGGCCGCGCCCGCCGCACAAGCCCCGCCGGTGGCGGGGACGGCGCCGAGGCGGCACCCCTCGTCGTCTGCGTGGGACGCCTCTGCCGCCAGAAGGGCCAGGACGTGCTGCTGCGCGCCTGGGAGGACGTCCTCCGCGCGCTGCCGCGGGCCCGGCTGGTGCTGGTCGGTGACGGCCCGGACCGTGAGGCCCTGCGGCGGCAGGCACATCCCGGCGTGCACTTCACCGGCGCCGTCACCGACGTCGTGCCCTGGTACCGGGCCGCGGACCTGGTGGTGCTGCCCTCGCGCTGGGAGGGCATGGCGCTCGCCCCGCTGGAGGCGCTGGGCTGTGGCCGGCCCGTCGTACTCACCGACGTCGACGGCGCCCGCGAGAGCCTGCCGCCCGCCCTCGCCGCGCACTGCCTGGTGCCGCCGGAGGATCCCGTGGCGCTGGCCGGCGCGGTCACCGGTCTGCTGTCCGATCCGCCGCTGCGCGCGGCGCTCGGCGCCCAGGGGCGCCATCACATCCTGTCCACGCACGACGTACGGCACACCGCCGGACAGGTCGCGGCCCTCTACCGCGAACTCCTCGTCCCCGCACCGGCGGCGAACAGCGGAACAGCCCGGCCCGTGCCCTCCGAGCGCAGGGAGTCCACCCACTCGTGACTGCGGAAAGTACCGTCCCCTCCCCCGGCGCGCAGCCATGGGACCACGGACTCTCATCCGTCTCGGTCCTCCCGGCCCGTGCCGCCGGCGGCTTCCGGTTCCCGCTGCGGCGCCCGCCCGCACGGCCCGCCTCGCCGCTGCCGCTGCTCGCCGCCGACCTGTTCGCCGCGCTGGCGGGCGCGGTCACGCTGGACGGGGCCGCCGGCCGGCCGGTGCTCGTCGGCATCCTGGTGGCCGGCGCGCTGCTGCTGCGCCCGCACTCCGCCCGGCCGGTCCCCGGCATCCTCGACGAACTGCCCACGGTGTGCGGACGGATCGCGGTGGTCTGGCTGGCGCTCGCCACCGTGGTCGCCGCCCGCGACCCGGAGCGCGCACTCGCCGTCCACACCCTGCTGCTCGGCTGGGCGGCGCAGGCGGCGGCGGCCTGCGCGGGCCGGGGAGCGGTGCACTGGCGGCGACGGTCCGCGCTGCTGCGCCGGCCGGTCACCGCCCTGGTGATCGGGCCGGCCGTGACGGCGCAGCGGGTGGCCGCCGCGCTGCTCAGGCACCCGCGCTGCGGGGTGCGGCCGGTGGGCGTGGTCGCGGAACACCCGGACGGCCCCGCCGGCCTGCCGGTGCTCACCACCGGCGACGAGGTGGAGCGGGCCCTGGTCCAGAACGGGGTGCAGGCCGTCCTCACCGTCGACCCGTCCGTGCGCACCGGGAAGGGGCCGCTGCTGCGGGCGCTCGCCGAGTCGGGCTGCACGGTCTGGGAGGTGGACGCGGACTGCCCGGCGTACGAGGTGCGCGACCAGCTCGCCGGGTTCGCCGTTCGCCGCCTGGACCTGGGCGCGGGACGGCGGACGATCGCCGGGAAGCGGCTGCTGGACGTGCTGGTGTCCGGGACGCTGCTGGCGCTCGTCAGCCCCCTGCTGCTGGTGTGCGCGGTGGTGCTGCGGCTCACCGACGGGCCCGGGGTGGTCTTCCGGCAGGAGCGCATCGGCAAGGACGGCCAACCCTTCACCCTGCTGAAGTTCCGCACCCTCCGTCCGGTCGACGAGCACGAGGCGGCCACCCGGTGGAGCGTGGCCGGCGAACGGAGGATGAGCCCTTTCTGCCGGTTCCTGCGGCAGACCTCGCTGGACGAGCTGCTCCAGCTATGGAACGTCTTCTGGGGTGACATGAGCCTGGTCGGCCCGCGTCCCGAACGGCCTTACTTCGTCTCGCAGTTCAGCCAGGCCTACCCGGGTTACGCGGCCCGGCACCGCATGCAGACCGGCGTCACCGGGCTCGCCCAGATCAACGGGCTGCGCGGCGACACCTCCATCGAGGACCGGGCCCGCTTCGACAACGCCTACATCGACAACTGGTCGCTGTGGCAGGACGTCTGCATCCTGCTGCGCACCGCCGCCGCGCTCGTGCGTCCGACGGGGAGCTGACCGATGGCCCTCGCCCTGCCGCTCGACCGCCCCGCGCGGTTCTCCCCGGTGCTGCCGGTGGTGGCCGTGGTCGCCCTGCTCGCGCTGCCGGTCACGCCCGGCGCCGACGGCGGCGCCGGACCCGCCGACGCGCTGTCCGCGCTGGTCGTCGTGGTCTGCGCGGTCCGCCTGCTGCGGGCGCGCCGCCGCCCGCTCACCCGGACCGCCGCGGTGGTCCTCGGCCTGCCGGTGGCCGGCGTCGCGCTCGCCGCGCTGCACGCGGTCTCACCGGGCGCCGGGATCACCGGCCTGGGCCGCTACCTCCAGGTCTTCGTGCTGGTCCCGGCCGCCGTCGTGCTGCTCGTCCGCGACCGCCGCGACTTCCGGCTGCTGGCCTGGTCGTTCGTGGCCCTGGCGGGATGGCAGGGGGCGGTGGGCGTGCACCAGTACGCCACCGGGACCGGGGCCTCCTACCAGGGCGAGGACGTCCGGGCGGTCGGCACCTTCGGGGCGACGGACGTGATGGGCATGGCGACGGTGGTGGCCTTCGGGCTGGTGTGCGCGGTGGGGCTGGCGCTCGGCCGGACCGCGGCGCGCGAGCGTGCGGTCGCCGTCTGCTGCGCGCTCGCCCTGGCCGTCCCCCTCGCCCTGTCCTTCAGCCGGGGCGCCTGGATCGCCACCGTGGTCACGCTCACCGTCCAGCTTGTACTGTCCGGGCCGCGCCGGGCGCTGCGGGTGGGGGCGGCAGTGGTGGCCGTGGGTGTGGTGCTGGTGGGCGGGTTCGGGACGGGTACGGCCATGCTCCAGGAGCGGATCGACAGCATCGGCCAGGTCGCCGAGGCGCCCGACCAGTCGGTCACCGACCGGTACACGATGTGGGCCGCGGCCGGCGACATGTGGCGGGAGCGCCCGCTGACCGGCGTCGGGCTGAAGGGGTTCCCCGAGTACCGCGACGGGTACGCCTCGCTCGGGCTGTCCTCGGGCAGCGACACCGAGGGCGCGGGCGCCGCCTTCCGCCGGCAGCCGCTGTTGTCCCCGCACAACATGTACCTGCTGGTCCTCGGCGAACAGGGCCTGATCGGGCTGCTCTGCCTGGCGGGCGGCTGGCTCGCCCTGCTGGTGTGCGCCCTGCGCGGCCTGTGGCGGGCCCGCGCGGCCGGCGGCCGGGGCCTGGACTGCGCCCTGGTCGCCTGCGGGCTGCTGGTGTGGCAACTGGTGGACTTCGCGTACGCCGACATCGGCGGCCCCTCGACCGTGCTGACGGCGGTGTGCTTCGGCCTGGTCGCCTGGTGGGCGCTGGCCGGCGCCGACCGGGTTGCCCGCGACGAGCGCACCGCCGTGACGGCCGGACGGGGAACGGTGACGGGTGAGGCGGCCCTGCGATGACGACGACACCGCCCCGCCCGCCCCGCACTCCGTCGGAGTGCCGGAGGCCGACACGATGACGACCCCCACAACCGGCGGACCCCCGGACCCGGAGACGGCCACCGCGGAACAGCCGACGACGCGTGCGGGCCGGGGCTGGCGCCCGGGCCCGGACTCCGCCCCAGGGACCGGCGTGGCACCGGGGCCGGTGGTGAGTCCGGGTGCGGAGGCCGGCGCGGTTCCCGCCCCGACGGTCGGTTCGGGCTCCGGGCCGCAGGACGGTTCGGCACCGACATCGACAGCGCGTTCGGGGCCGGGTGCGGAGGCCGGGGCGACGCCGACAGGGCGTACCTGGGCCGGGGCCTGGCCGAGAGCCGGTACGGCGCAGAGGCCCACAGTGGCTCCCGACCTGGGGTTCGGGTCGGGGACCGGTTCCGAGGCCGGTGGCGTGTCCAGGCCTGCGGCCGTGTCGGAGGCCGATGGTGGCAGGGCCGCCCTTCCGCTGGCCCGGTCGGCCGTGCCCCAACCGGCGCATCGCACCACGGCAGTGGGCCCGCCCACGGCCCCTGCGGACCCCGCACCCACCCCACCGGCCCCACCGGCGGTATCACCCCCGGCATCGCCGGCCCCCGGGCCGGCGCACGCGCCCGCGACCGCGCCCGCGTCACCCGTGGAAACCCCGCCCCCGCCCCCCGACCTCCCCCACCCCACCCGCAGGTTCCTCGCCAGGGCGACGCTCGTCACCGCGTCGCTGTCCATCGCGGCGGCGTTGCTCGGGCTGATGCGGGATCAGTCGT